>CAWUNZ010000071.1:0-13723 GCA_963923445.1 uncultured bacterium | reverse complement strand
CTTGGCGCCGACATCATGATTGCCGAGCACCGGGTAGAAGGGTACCGAGGCCATGAGCGGGGCGCCGGTCTTCGGCCCGGGTTCGTCCGTTTCGTTGTAAGTGCCCCAGAAAAAGTGCATGTATTGGTTGATCCGGCCCGTGGGGTAGACGATGTCACCCAGGGCGACCAGGGCCTGGGGTTTTTCCTGGGCGATCCGGTACGCGACCGCCTTCTGCCCGTCCTTGCCGGTGGCGAGGTCGCCAACCATGGCGACCCTCACCGAGGCAGGGGGAGAGGCTGCCGTCGCGAATGACGATTCCCTGACGATCTGTTGGCCATTCCTGACCCGGTAGGTGATTCGCGCGTCCAACGGCAGGTCGGGCAGGACCGCCTCGTAACGGAGGTAATGCTGTTCGCTTTCAGGCGGCAGGCCGTTGGTTTTGATCGGCGGATTTTCAGGAGCACCCTTTTCCCCGGCAGGCCGCCGGGGTTCCACCCTTTTTTCAAAATCGAGTGCCGTTCGGGAGGGCGTGACCACGGTCCTGACCCCGCCCGGAAGTTCGTATTCGAGGGTGAAATCGCCGGGCTTGGTGTCAGTCAGCCAACGGATGACCTTGGAATCAGGCTTTCCGGGAGCGGCGCCGTCACCGGGCAAGACATACGGTTTGACAAGCACCGTCTGGCCGCTCGCCACAAGGGCGTGAACCATGACGACAAACAGGGCGCAACGGGTGATTCGTGATGGGAACATATTCATGGTCGGCTGAAAGCCATCGGGGGCGAAGCGATAAGCCTAACACGATTCCCGCGCGGCAACCACGCCATGTCCCCCGCGCCGGCGCGCCCGAGCAACCTTGGAAGGGCTACCGCTCCGGTCGCAAGAACCAGCAAAGGTGCTGGAAGAAATAACCCAATCACAACCCGGCGCCTGACGGCGCTCGGCTCCCTCGTGGTTGATGGTGGAGCCGGCGCCTGACGGTGCTCGGCTCACTTTCATCTAACTGTTGTCGGTCAAGAATTCTTTATCAAGCCGGCCATTGGTAAAGGGCTTTTGACCTGCATGGGCTCAACGACAAGACAGTTTTGGCGGCCGCTACCCGCCTCCCTTGGGGAGTTTAATCGATCGAATTGGGAGCAATCACCCAACGGGTAAACGATTGCTCAACCTCAGAACGGGAAATTTGCCCCGCGGCAATCCCCAAAAATAAATCAACGATCTCATCGTTGGTGGCAATGAATCGGCCGCCATTAAAAAGCACGAATAATTCCGAAACAGCGGCACCCACGCGTTTGTTTCCATCCACAAAAGGATGATTCGCTGTCAAATGAAAAGCATAAGTCGCCGCGCAGGCAGCCAAATCCGCCCCTTCATAATGGCTGCGATATTCAACGGCTGACATCGCCGAATCCAAAAGACCTTCATCTCTAAGGCCGGCCGTGCCCCCGAACCGACTGATCAGGGATTCATGAATCAGCAACACCTCATCCTTGCGCAGGAACTGCATCAAGCCTCCCTGTCATGCCAGCCGCTGGTAGGCATCGGCGCGTCGAGCCAGCATGTCTTCCGCCAATTGCTGGAGCTTTTGGTGGCGAGGTGTTTCATCAGCGGGACGGAGAACCATCTCCCGCTCGCCCAGGGTGGCTTCCAAAACATCGCCAATGCGCAGGCCCACCGCCTCCAACATGGAGGCCGGGATGACAACAGCCGCGGAATCTCCGTGGGGAATAATGGTGACTTGATTCATTGGCGGCCCCCTTTTTCACCATCATAACCATATTCAATCGCCCATGCCTCTCGGCCCCCACGACCGCCCGGGCACCGTGGGGAATCTGTGCCTTACTCCCATCGCCACGGTGGCGCCACAATGTCTCCGCAACCCTGGCGCCTCACGGCGCTCGGCTCCCTCTTGGTTGATGGTGGAGCCGAGCGGCGTCAGCCGCCGGGTCTTCAGGAAATACCGCGACGATTGGACGGGATTGGTTTTCCCCTGCTCAGGCCCTCGCCAGGCCCGGCAGCACGCCCGTGCTGTCGCCGTGGGAGTCGGCCTTGGCGCCGACGCCGCGGAGCAGCGTGAGCCAGAGGTTGCACAGGGGCGTGTCCTTGGGCAGCACGATGTGCTGGCCGAGCGCGAGGCCGGCGCCGCGCCCGGCGATCAGCGTGGGGCAGTTGTCGAGGTAGTGGATGGTGCGGATGTTGCTGCCGTAGGCGACCACGGTGTGGTCGAACAGGCTGGTGCCGTCGGGTTCCCGCGCCGATTTCAGCTTGTCGATCAGGCCGGCGAGCAGCTCGCTTTGGGCGGTGTCGCGTTTCTGCGACGCCTCCATGCGGTCGCCCGCTGAATAGTGGCTCATGTCGTGGGGAGCGACCTTCACGGCAAGGCTCTGCAGCAGGGTGCCCACCGGTTGACGGTAGGTGATGACGCGGGTGCTGTCGGTCCTGAGCGCCGCGACCATCAGGTCGTACATGATCGCGACCTCGTCGCGTCCGGCCAGGCCGGGCTTGGGTTCCATCAGGGCGGTTTTGGGCTTGGGCACGCCCAGCCAGCTTTCCTCCTTGCCCAGCCGAGTTTCAATATCTCGAATGCCTTGGAAATATTCGTCGAGCTTGTCGGTGTCGGGCTTGTTGAGTTTGCGCCGCAGGTCACCGGCGTCCGACATCACGGCGTCGAGAACGCTGCGCTTCTGGGCGAGCATGGCCTGGCGCTCGGCCAGGG
Source organism: uncultured bacterium (assembly GCA_963923445.1). Taxonomy (GTDB): domain Bacteria; phylum Planctomycetota; class Planctomycetia; order Gemmatales; family Gemmataceae; genus REEB421. The sequence continues at coordinate 11,028 of CAWUNZ010000071.1, read as the reverse complement.
GCGTGGAGTCGGCCGAGAACAACCGGTGGAACACCAGCACCGGGTTGTCGAGGCCGGCGACCGGCTTGCCGCGCTGGTCCCACGCCAGCGACAGGCCCGGGCCGTGGCCCGAGTTGTTCACATCCGGGCTGTTGAGTTGCAGCGAGGCGAAGCGCGTGTCGCGGCCCAAATGCGCCGCCGCCACCTGGTCGGCGCTGATGCTGTTGTGAAAGCTCTGTCCGGGTTCGGCGTACCGGTTGGCGCCGGTGAGCCAGAAGGTGCTGCCCCAGTGGGCCTCGTTGGCGAACTTGTTGGACAGGCCCTGAATGACGGTGAAGTCGGCCTTGTGCCGGGCAAGCGGCGCCAGACCCGGCGGCAGCGTGTACCCGGCGCCGGTCTGCCTCACATCGGGGAACCAGGTCTCGTTGGTCACGCCCCAGCCGAAGTTGAGGAAGATGGCCCGCTTGGGCCTGGCCTTGGCGGCATCGGCGGCGATCGCCGGGCGGTTGACCGATTCCAGCGCCGGCAGGGCGATGAGGCTGCCGGCGCTTTTCAGGAAACCGCGGCGGTGGTGTTTCGGGTTCATGGCTGGTCACCTGGCATGGAAGGATTCACTTTGAACGAGGGCGTGGATGAATTCGCGCAGGGCGAAGTTTTTCCCCGCGGCCTGTCGCACCATTGCGTCGGCAAGAGGTTGGTCGCTGAAGCCGTAGGGCCGGCCGAGGGCGTATTCGACCAGGGCCTCGGACAGGCCGCGGGAAAACGCCTCGGGCCTGGAGGCGATGATGTCGCGTAGTTCGAAGAAGTCCTTGAACGCCGGGCCCTTGTGGAACGCGCCGCTGGGGTCGATCGTCCATTCCTTTTTGCCGACGCCGCGCTTCTCGTAGCGGTCCGCGGCGCGCCACTTGCCGACGGCGTTGAAGTTCTCGAGGCCGAAGCCGATCGGGTCGATCTTGCGGTGGCAGCTCGCGCATTGGGGCTGTTCCTGGTGGGCGAGGATGCGCTCGCGCGTGGTCAGCAGCTTGCCTTCCAGCCGTGTGAGTTGCGGCACATTCGGCGGCGCGGGCGGAGGGGGATCGTGAAGGAGCTTTCGCAGGACCCAGGCGCCACGCTCCACGGGGCTGCTCACCTCGCCGTTGCTTCCCATGGCCATGATCGCCGCCATGCCCAGCAGACCTCCCCGAGGGGAATGGGGCGGCAAAGCCACCTTGCGGAACTCGTCGCCGGTGACGCCCTCGAGGCCGTAGTAGGTGCCGAGCAGCCCGTTGACCACGACATAGTCGGACTTCAGCAGGTCACCCACGCCCCGGTTGGCGCGCAGCACATGCTCGATGGTGCGGAAGACTTCGGCGCGTGCGGCGGCCTTGGCGCTCTCGTCGAAGTCGCGGTGAAGCTGGGTGTTGAACTGGAAGAAGTCGAGCCTTTCCATGCCGAGCCATTGGTGCGTGAAGCCGTTGACGAACTCGCGCGACTTCTCGCTGTCGATCATCCGATCGACCTGCGCGGCCAGCACCTCGGGCCTGTCAAGCTCGCCGCCGCGGGCCAGGGCGAGGAGAGTCTCGTCGGGTGGCGCGCTCCACAGGAAATACGAGAGGCGCGAGGCCAGTTCGCGGGAATTCAGGCGGATGGGTTGGTTGCTTGCCTTTGTTTCGCCGGGTTCCGCCAGGTAGAGGAACCGGGGCGAGGCGAGAACCACGCTGAGCGGTTCCCTGATGGCGGTTTCAAACGGGTCGCCAGCCTTGAGCCGGGTTTCGAACAGCTTGACGAGCTTGTCGATGTACCCGGGCTGGGGGGGATTGTCGCGGAAGGCGCGGCGGGCGAATGCTTCGAAGATTTGGCGGGCACCGGCGCTGTCGCGTGTTTGGGAAGCCAGAATCGGTGGCGGGGCGGACGGGTTGGAGGGATTCAGCGGCCCCTCGTATTCAATCCAGTCGATCCACAGCGCCGGGTCGCGTTGCTTGGCGTCTTGCATCAGCCGGGTGCGCCCCGGCAAGCTGATGGCCTCCTTCTTCAGGGATCGCTTTTCCATCAGGATGAACTTGCGCGGACCGCCGGGCCTCACCTTGAACGCCAATTCAACCACCTCGGGCCGGTCCGTCGTGGCGGTGATCTGTTTCGTGTTCAGCAGCGTGCGGTCGTCCTTGTCGATGGGGCTGGCCTCGACCAACATCAGGTGCGACCGTTCGGTGGGCATGTCGGGCACGCGGCCGATTTTCACGCGCAGAACATAGTCACCGGTGGCGATGTCGGGGGGCAGGTCCACCGCGAACTCGGAGGTCTCGTTCACGGTGTTGTCGAGGTACAGGCCGGTTTTCGACAGCGGCCTGTCGAGGTATTGCTGGAACCAACGGTTGTTGCTGTCCCAGACAATTTTTGAGAACTCGGCGTGCGACTTGTCGGTGAAGCCGAATTCCTTCAGCCTCGCCTCGTCGCCCCCAGCGGCCTTCCACTTGGCGTACTGCTCGTTGAGGTACTTGGAGCGCAGGTGGCCTCGCTCCACCTCGGCGCGGCGCTTTTCCGGTTCGACGCGTTCCACCTTCGCCACGGGCGGTTGCCTCGGGATCGGGCCTTCCCATTCCACCCAGTCGATCCACAAGGCTGGTGGCGGGCCGACCTTGGTCTCCTTGACCGAGGCCGTGTACCACTCATGGTCCTGCTTCACATTCCGCTTTTCCCGCAGCGCGAAGGTGCGCGGTCCGTTGGCGCTGATGCTCACCGGAACCTCGATCACCTGCGGCTGTTCGGTGGTGCCGGTGATTTGAAAAGTCTTGATCAGGCCGAACTCATCCTTCTCGATGCGGCTGCCCAGTTCGACAAAGTGCCGGTCTTTGGGCGTGCCTTTCACCGCCCCGACGCGGAAGCGCAGCTTGTATTCCCCCGGTTCGGCCTTCTCAACCTCGTGCTTCGTCTTGAGCCAGCCGGACGGTTGGTCTGGCGGCAGGGTGATCACTTCTTCTGTGTGAACATTGAAGATTGTCAGGTAGGAGCCGGTCTTGGTCAGCGGATCGTTCAGGTAGCGTTCAAAGCTCGGACCGTGCTGCTCAAAGGCCCGGATGCGGAACTTCGCCTCGAGTTCGTCAGGAATGCCTTTCTGCGGTTCCTTCGTCTCGAGGAACTTCTTCGCGGCCTCGTAGCCACCCTTGAAGTATCCGTTGTAGGTGCCGCCGACCATGCGGTTGGCATGCAGTTCCACCTCGCGCCGCTCGGTGATGGTTTTCACCGGCGCCGCGGCGCCGACGGGGCCCTCGACCTCGATCCAGTCGATCCACAGGGCGAATTCAGGCCCGATGCCGTTGCGTTTCCTACCCTCGCTGAAGAGTTGGTGGGCGATCGCCTCGGACCCGTAGGTTCCCTTCTCCTGCAGGAAAAAGCCGTGCCCCTTGGATGGCGAGAACTTGAGCGGAATCTCCAGCACCTGCGGGTTGGCCATGGTTCCGGTGACCTGATGGCTGCTGGCGACGGCGCGGACGCCGCTGTCGTGCTGCGGACCAAATTCGACAAAATGCCGCTCCTTCGGGGTGTTTTCCGTGGCGGCGATGCGAACGCGCACCACATAGTCACCGGCCGGCCAATCGCCCGGAACGCGGAACGGATGGTAGGGATTCACGAAGACATCCTCAACGGTGAGGAACGCCCCCGTTTTCGTGGCCGGATGCCGCACATAGGCCTGATGGTGGGGGACATAATGCACCCAATTCCTGCGCCCTTCCTCGTCGGCGTTGATGGCGTCGATGAAGCCGAATTCCTTGGGGGAAGGGGCGCCCGCGACCTTCCGCCACTGAAAATAGAGGTGGGTTTCGCCTTTCTTCTCCTCGCGGATTCCGGCGACCGCCTCAGCATTGACCGGATTTTTGGCCGCGGCATCGACCGCCGCGGTCCACTTGAGATACTTGTCGCGGGCGTCGAGGCGGTCCTTCAGCGACTTGGTGATCCGCGCGTTGCGGTCCTCGGCTTCCAGGTGCATGCGCCTGGCGACCCGGGAGGGGACTTGGCGGGCGAAGTGCTCATCGAGCGCCTGCCGGCCGATCGCCAGGTACTGCTCGACCTGGTCGCCCGACATGAACAGCGACGATCCGACCGTGTCGAAGGTTCCGGCGCCGCCATCGGCCGGCAGTTCGCGCGCGCTGATTTCAACGCCTAGAAGATCCCGTATTGTGTTTTTGTACTCGCGGCGGTTCAAGCGGCGCATCACGCTGTGGCCGCCGGAATCGGCGAGGTGCCTGCGCGCCGCGGCCATGCGGGTGGAAAGCGCCTCCAGGAAGTCGGCCTTGGCGGCCCCGGGGATCGGCTTGGCGCCTTCGGGCGGCATGGCGCCGCTGTTGACCTGATTGAGCACCTTTTGCCAACGGTCGGCGATGCCGACCGTGCTCAGGCTGAGGGGGATGTCGTCGAGTCTCACTCCGCCTTCGGCCTTGGCCGGGGAGTGGCAGCGAACGCAATGACTGGCCAGGAATTCCCGGGCTGAGGACTCCATGGATGGGGCCGACGGCCCCTCCCGGGCCGATCCGCGGGCCGGAAAAATCATGGCCACCGTCAGAAGCGGCCAGAAGGAGCCAACGATTCGGGGCATCTGTGGTTCGCCTGGTCTGGTGAGACTTTAATATATTCCGTTGTTTCGGTCAGGGAACTGAAAATCCATGTCAGCGACATGGCCATGGCGGAGGCGTGCTTCCGCCGGGGTCGCTAAAATCGGTTCAAGCCGGAAGCGCCGCCTTGCTTCCCGCAAGCCAAGGGCCCAATACTTTGACCGCGATCAGCCACGCCATCGGGCCCGAGCACGCCGGGCGCACCCTGGAGGCGGTCATCCGCATGCTCCTGCCCGGGCACTCGTGGGAGCAGGCGCGCAAGGTGGTGGCGGCGCGGCGGGTCAGGCTGGGGACACCGCCGGCCGTGGACCTGTGCCTGGATCCGGCCCGGCGGGTGCACGCGGGCGAGGTGGTGCAGGTGGACGACAAGCCCGCCAAGCCGGTCGCCCGCCCCGGGGGACTGGTGATCCGCCACTTGGACAGCCAGGTGGTGGTGGTGGAGAAGCCTTCGGGCCTGAACACGGTCAGGCATCCATCCGAGCGGCAGTGGAAAGACGCGCGGCGCGAGCTTGCGCCCTGCCTCGACGAGATGGTGGCCCGTCAAATAGCCATGGCGGCACGCCCTCGCGACGGCACCGATCCCCGCGCCCGGCTCAGGATTGTGCACCGGATCGATAAAGAGACATCGGGCCTGGTGGTGTTCGCCCGCACCGCCGACGCCGAGCGCGCGCTGGGCGCCCAGTTCCGGGCGCACACGGTGAAAAGGCGGTACCTGGCCATTGTTTCGGGGCACCCCGGTTCCGGCACGATTCGCAGTTGGCTGGTGCGCGACCGTGGAGACGGCAGGCGGGGCAGCGGCAACATCGAGGGGGTGGGTCGCGAGGCGGTCACCCATGTGACGGTGGTGGAGAAGCTGAAGGGTTTCTCGCTGGTGGAATGCCGGCTGGAGACGGGGCGCACGCACCAGATCCGCATTCACCTGTCGGAATTGGGCCACCCGGTCTGCGGCGACCCGGTGTACCACCTGCGCGCCGACGGGCGCACCACGCCGGATGAAAGCGGCGCACCGCGCCTGGCCCTGCACGCCACGGAACTGGGTTTCGTTCATCCGCGCGCCGAGGAGGAAATGAAATGGGAAATGCCGTTACCCCCTGACCTGGATGCCCTGCTGGCGGCGCTCAGTCGCGGCGAGCGCGGGCCCGGGCGCGGTTTGTTCATGCCGGACGGAAACAACGATGCAGATTCAATGGACGACGACTGACCCGGAAACCGGGGAGAAGATCTGGTTGTGCGCCGAGAGGTTCGCGCGCAACTGGCGGTTCAAGCGCAAGGCGCATCGCCGCCATGACTGGACCATCGGCATCGAGCCGGATCGGGCCATGTGGGAGCATGTGCTGGACGCCCTCAAGCGCAAGTACACGCGCCGGGACGAGGCGGAACTGATCGACATCGCCGATGTCGAGGCGATCGTTGCGAAACTCCCCCGGGAGGAGTGACAGCGCCACGCCTTATCGCTTGAGCCAGTGGGCGTATTGCACCGGCAAAACCGCCTGGGGCGTCGCCACTCCCAATTCCTTCGCGGCATGGAAGGCCCAGTGCGGGTCCGCCAGGCTTTGCCGCCCGATCATGACCAGGTCGGCCTGCTCCTCGCGGATGGCGGCGTCGGCCATCTTCGGGTTGATGATGATCCAGCCCGCGGCCACGGGCACCAGCGCCTCCCGGCGGATCCGCCCGGCGGTGGGAATCATGAAGCCCACGCCGAACGGGATTTTGGAGATGTCCGGAGTGCCGAAACCATGGCTCACATCGAGCAGGTCGAGGCCCGCATCCTTGAGCCGGCGCGCGAGTTCGACCGATTCCTCCACCGTCACGCCGCCCTCAACCCAGTCGGTCACGCTCAGGCGCGCGGTGAGTGGCAGGCGCTCGGGCCAGACTTGCCGCACGGCGGCGAAGGTTTCGAGGTGGAAGCGGATCCGGTTTTCGAACGATCCGCCGTATGAATCGGTCCGCTTGTTCGACAGCGGCGAATAAAAGCTGTGCGCCAGGTAGCCATGGGCGAAGTGCAGCTCCAGCCATTCAAATCCCGCGGCCAAGGCGCGCCGCGCCGCGTTGACAAAGCCATCCCTCACCCGCGTGATATCGCCCGTGGTCATTTCGCGGGGAACCACCGGCAGGTTTCCGCCGAAGGCGACAGGCGAGGGCCCGATGATGGGCCAGGCGCCCTCGTGGCCCTCGAGGTGGTCGTCGCCCTTCCACGGACTGTTGGCGCTCGCCTTTCTGCCGGCATGCGCGATCTGAATGCCGGGAACCGCCCCCTGTTGTCTCAGAAAGGTGGCGATGCGCTTCAGAGGGGGCACATGGTCATCCGACCAAAGCCCGAGGTCTTCGGGGCTGATCCGGCCTTCGGGCAACACGGCGGTGGCTTCAACGATCACCAGGCCGGCGCCGCCCATCGCGCGGGCCCCAAGGTGGGCCAGGTGCCAGTCGTTCGCCAGGCCATCCACGGCCGAGTACTGGCACATGGGTGGAATGGCGACGCGGTTGCGAACGGTCACATCCTTGAGGCGGAGGGGGTCAAAAAGGCCAGGCATGGCGGCGTTTCCTGATGGTGGGGAAGCACACCAGCATCATCTTATGGCGAGGGGCCGGGCAGGCCTTTCGGGTCGCTTATGCGGCCGGGGATTCGCCCACCTGTTTTGCGGAACTGACGCCGATGGCAGCCAGTGCTCCGATGATCTGGGTGGAGGCGCAAACGCCGAAGGCGATGGCCCAACCCGCCGCGGGATTTTCCGGAGTGCCCGCCCGGATGGCCTGAAAGATTTGCGGAGCCAAGGCGGCACCGATGTTGCCCCACATGTTGGCCCACCCCATCACGGCGCCCACATGCCTGCCTCCCACATCCTGTGTCCACGCCCAGACCGGAGCGGTGCCGAAATCGCTGGCCCACGCCACCAGGCACATCAGCAGCGTGAAGCTGAAGGCATCCGGATTGGTCAGGCATCCGACATAAGCCAAACCCACCAGCACCCGGCTGGCGGCGATGGGAATCGCCCGTCCCCAGCGGGGTCCGAACCGCCGCATGGTCACATCGGAAAGCCAGCCACCCGCCACCATGCCGACAATCCCGGCGTAAAGCGGCAATGACTGGTACCAGGCGCGGGTCTCAAGCGGGGTGTCGTGAACCTCCTTCAGGTAAGTGGGGAACAGGGTGATGATGAACACCCAGCCGAAGTTCGACAAAAATTGCACCAATGAGCACATCCAGAGGGGGAAATTCACGGCGAATTCGTCAAGCGGGGGCAGGGCCGCGCCCGGGTGCGGCCGGGTGCTTTCAGCGTGATTGCCAATGAGGGACAGTTCCGAGGCGTTCACGGCCGGATGACCGGACGGGCTGTTGCGGAACCACCAGTAAAAGACCACCGCGCCAACCATGCCCACGGCGCCGTAAATGACGAAAGGCAGGCGCCAGCCATCGGCGGTGGCCGAGGCGATGGAAGCCGTGAGAACCGGCGCGATGGCGCCACCCAGCCTGCCGCCAACGGCCACCAAGCCGCTGGCCAGGCCGCGTTCCTTGAAGGGAACCCATGCCTTGATCACACCGGAGGCCAGCGGATAGGCGCCCGCCTCGAACATGCCGCAACCCAAACGCAGCGCCAGAAGGGCAGCGAAGCCGCTCGCCATGCCGATGAGGCCGGTGCACGCCGACCACCAGAACAGGTATGCCGACAAAACCAGGCGCGCTCCGTAGCGATCACCCAGCCAGCCTGCGGGAATCTGGAAGAGGGCGTAGGCCCAGAAAAACGCGGAAAGAAGCCACGCATACTGGTCGGGCGTGATTTCCTGGTCCTTCTTGATCGCCTCGCCGACGATGCTGAGGCAGACGCGGTCGAGGTAGAGCATGACCGCCACCAGCGTGGTGACGGCGACCATGACATGCCGGACGCCAGTAGGCCTCTCCATCAGCGATCTCCTAGGTGATCCATGTGGCCGCGGGTTCCAGCGGGTAGAGCGGCCGGCGCCTGTTGGCGAACGGCAGGAGGGAGAGATCGGCGGTGGTCACCCCGGGGGTGTTGACGCGGATCAGCGTGCGGCAGGCAGGGGCGTAGGCCGCCACGGGCGCGTGCACTCCCTTGGCGACCAAAACACGGAATTTCGACGGATCGACACCGAAGGCGGTCAGTTGACGGAGGCTGAAGGGAGCGCACCGCCTGCTGGTGAGCATGAAGGTGAGCGGCCCTTGGCTCACCACCGCCGTGGGCCCTTGGTCGAAATGCCTAATGCCGCCGTGCCGCGCCTCGGTTTCCTCGTATTTGCCGTCATGGAGGGACACAACCTGGAACGGGCCGGGGATCGGGTCGCCGTGGCGGTCGTCGGTTTTGCCGCCGATGGCCATGCCGAGCAGGCCTCCCACACCGACCGACGCCGCGGCGCGCGCCGCCTCGGGGTCGTGCAGGCAGACAAACGCCGGTCCCACACCCTGACGGAGAAGTTCCGCCGCCAGGTGGGTGGAGTCCGCCGGGGAACCGCCTCCCACATTGTCTCCCATGTCGAGAAGGCAAACCGGCGCGGCGGCTGAAACTGCCCGGCTGACGGCGTCGCTGGCTGAAACGAGGCGGCCGCGAAAATCCTCCCGGCGTTCCCACCACCACCGGCCCAGGTCATCGGCCAACCGCCGGGCCAGGGCCATGTCGCCATCGGTGGTGACCGTGGCCGCCGCACCCATTTCCGGCACATCCGCGTAGGGGAAGCCGAGCAGCACCGCCACGGAAAGCACGCCCGGCATTTGCCGGATCTCATCCGCCTTGGCCTGCAACTCACGGCATGGCGATTCCGCCGTGGCTTGCGCCTCGATGTTGACCACCATCGGGAGGAAAGCGGCGGCGGTGACCGGCTTGGCCTTGCCCGACATCATCCGGTCGAGCAGGCACGCCGCCTGCCTGCCGGTATCGCGCATGTCGAGATGGGGGTTGGTGCGGTAGGCGAAAATCGCGTCCGTGGCATTCACCATGGCCGGGGAAAGGTTGGCATGCAGGTCCAAGGTGGCCACCACCGGGACTCCCTTGGGAATCATGGCCCGCGCCGCGGCCATCCAGTGGCCGTCGAAATCGGGGAATCCCTCGGCAACCGCGGCGCCATGTGCCGCGAGATAGACCCCGTCGAGGTGGCCGGCGCGCCCCAGCGCGGCCACAACCCGGCGGGTGAGTTCCCACGCCGCGGCGCGGGTGATGGTTCCACCGGGCAGGGTCCAACCAGCGAACAGCATCAGGGTTTCGTGGCCGTCGGCATCGGCCTGTTCGAGAAAACCGCCCACCTCGTGGTGTGTGCCGGCAAACCGCGCCCGCGCCGCCTCGCCTTCCGTCAGGGTGTCGGCTTGGAAGCGATCCAAGCCGGTTCCACCGGTCGCGAAGGTGTTGGATTCGTGCATGAGGCAGATGACGCCGATGCGCATGGAATCAACCCCTGTTGCCGCGCCAGGCGATCACTTCGATCTCGTATTTGAGCGCGCCACCCAGGCAGTTCACGATGGTCGCCCGGGCCGGGTATGGCTCGGAAAAGTACTCGCGGTAGAGCCTGTTGTACTCGGCCAGATCCTTGGGATTGTCGACATAGCTGCGCACCTGCACCACATCGGCCAGGGTGAGTCCCGCGGCTTGGAGGATCCGTTTCACATTTTCGAGGGACCTGCGGAATTCGCCCTCGAAGGTGTCCGAAACAATCGCGCCCGTGTCGTCCACCGACGCCTGTCCGGAAACAAACACGAAACCTCCCGCTGCCGTGGCCGGACTGAAGGGGAGATGGCTGTGCGGCACGCCCTGACCGCGAACAACTTCGAATGACACGGGTGATCCTCGTGGTTGGAACGCCTGGCTGCTTGAGGGTAGGCTACCGGGACGATACCCCATCGGGGGTGAGATTCAAGCAACCAAGCGGGAGGCAGAATCATGGCGGCAAAGGGCGAGATCACGCTGGAGGACATGCGGTCGTGCTTCACCTCGGCGGTTGTGTGCGACGCGCTGGATGCGGCGGGGTGCCCGAACCAGTCGCCCCGGCTGCAACTGAAACCCCTCACCGTGCAGGGGGTGCTGATCGGCCGATGCCGGACCACGCTGTGGGGCGACATGGCTCATCCCGACCCGAGACCCTACGAGTTGGAACTGAAGGCCGTGGATTCCTGCGGTGCCGACGATGTGCTGATTTGTGCCGCTGGCGGGTCGATGCGTTCCGGGATTTGGGGCGAGTTGCTGTCCACGGCGGCGCGCAACCGGGGTTGCGTGGGCGTGGTGGCCGATGGCGCCGTCCGCGATGTCGATCGGATGCGGAAAATGGGTTTTCCGGCGTTCGCCCTGGGCACAAGCATTTACGACAGTCGTGACCGCCAGAGGGTGGTTGACCTGGGGGTGCCCGTCGAAATGGGCGGGGTGGTTTTCTCCACGGGAGACATCATTGTGGCCGACGAGGACGGGGTGGTGGTGGTGCCCCGGCGTGTGGAAGCCGAGGTGGTCAGGCGGGCATGGGAGAAGGT
>CAWUNZ010000070.1:0-13772 GCA_963923445.1 uncultured bacterium | reverse complement strand
GTCGTTGCTTTCGCCGGTCACTCCGTCGATCTTCAGGAACATGTCGATCGCCATGGCAAACGGATCCTTTCAAAGTGGGGTGAGAAACAAGGAACTTGAGGAATGGCGGGAACCATGTGTTCCCGCCCGCTTGACAATTTCCCTCGGGCAGACAACCCGGTGGATCAGGCCTTCTTGGGCACCTCGGCGACAAGCCGCATGCTGGAGGCAAGGGCCTCAAGCTGGAAGTGCGGGCGAAGGTAAGCCACGGCGTTGTAGAAGCCCGGCTTGCCCTTGACCTCCTCAACGCGCACCTCGGCGGCGGCGAGAGGACGCTGGGCCTTCACATCGTCGCTCACGCTGCCGGGATTACCGACAACATAGTTGTTGATCCACTCGTTGAGCCACTTCTCGCAGTCGGAAACTTCCATGAAGGACCCGATTTTGTCGCGGGCCATGATCTTCAGGTAGTGGGCGAAGCGGGAAATGCTCAGCAGGTAGTTGGTCTTGGTCGACAACTCCGCGTTGGCGTTGGCGGCGGGATCGAAATAGGTCTTGGGCTTCTGGGTGGACTGGCTGCCCATGAAGACCGCGAAGTCGCGGTTCTTGCTGTGCAACAGCGGCATGAAGCCGAGGTTGGAAAGCTCGAATTCGCGGCGGTCGGAGATTGCGATCTCGGTCGGCGTCTTCATGGCGATGTCGCCATCGTCAGTCGGGAAGGTGCTGACGGGAAGGCCGTCGACACGGCCGCCACCCTCAACGCCCCGGGTGCGCATGAACCAGCCGTCCTTGGCGAAGGCGTCGGTCACGCGGGTGGCGTAGGCCCAGGCCGAGCTCATCCACTGGTACTTGTCGTGGTCCTTGCCGTCGACATTCTCCTCGAAGTTGAACTCCTCGACCGGAGACGACTTGGCGCCGTAGGGCAGACGAGCCAGGACGCGCGGCATGGTCAGCGACACATATCGGGAGTCTTCCGACTCGCGGAAGGATTTCCAGCTCGCGTACTCGACGGAGTCGAAAATCTTGGCCAGGTCGCGGGGCTGGGAAAGCTCCGTGAAGGAGTCCATGTTGAACATCTTGGGGCTGGCGGCGGCCACGAAAGGCGCGTGGGAAGCCGCGGCGACCTGGGAGGTGAACTTGAGGAGACTGATGTCCTCGGCTGTGCGGCCGAATTCGTAGTCACCCACAAGCATGCCATAGGGTTGGCCGCCCAACTGACCGTATTCCTCCTCGTAGACCTTCTTGAAGAGGGCGGACTGGTCGAACTCAGAAGCTTTTTCAAGGTCCTTGAGGAGATCCTTCTTGTTGACGTTGAGAACCTTGATCTTGAGGTTCTCACCCGTCTCGGAGTTGCTCACCAAGTACTTGAGGCCGCGCCAGGTGCCCTCGAGTTTCTGGTAGTCGGGGTGGTGGATCACCTCGTTCAACTGGGCGGAAAGCCGCTGGTCGATCTGGGAGATCCAGTGCTTGATGTTCTTCTCGACATCCTTGGAGACGACCTGACCGGGTTGAACCACCCTGTCGAGGAACTGCTTGAAGTAGTCCTTGACGCGGTCGGCCTCGGCTTGGTCCTGGGGGCGAGTGGCCTTGATGACCTGGTCGAGGATCGACGGGCCCGCCGTGGTGGTGGAGGCGGCCGCCGCGGCGGCCTGCTGTTGGGGATCGCTGCTCACTTCGCCTCTCCTCCCTCGTTGCTGACGCCCATTTCCTTAGCCAAGGCAGCGGCCTTCTCGGTGCTGCCCAACACATCGGAAAGAAGTTTCTCGAGTTTGTCGTTTCCTTCCATCTTGTTAAGCAGCTGGCTGAGCCGCTGGCGCATTTCCAAAAGTTCCTTGAGCGGGCCGACCTGCTCGGCGATCTTGGCCGGGCTGAAGTCATCCATGTTCTTGAAGTTCAACTCGACCGCCAACTGGGTGTTGTCGTTGGTCAGCTTGTTGTCCACCCGGAAAGCCAGGCGAGGTGCGGAGCGGGCAAGGACATCATCGAAATTGTCGCGGTCAATGCTGACAAACTTTCGATCTTTCACGGCCTTCAGGGGATCCTTGGGCTGGCCGGACAGGTCGGCCATCACGCCGACAACGAAGGGAAGTTCAACCTTCTGGAGGGCGCCATTAGTCTCGACATCGTAGGTGATTTGCACTCTGGGCCTGCGGACCCGGTCGAGTTTGTGCTGCAAACTGTCGCTAGGCATGCGTCCTCCAAATGAAAGATTGCTTGGGGCAATTGATTGTCTCCCCATGGTACATGAGGGGGAAAAAAATCAAAGAAGCAAACAGGAAATAAGACAGATTAAGCCGATCCAAACCGTGAAGGCGACTGCCAAATCGTCACAGTCTTCTGGGGCGGGACCAAGTTCCGCATGCCTGCGCGACACGCAAGCAGCCCGCTTCACGGATTCTTCAAATTGTGATGCCCAACCCTGATCGGGTGCAGCCATCAGGGGCTTTCAATGGTGACGGCCATGACAACGGGGGCGCTGGCATCCCGTCCCTTGACAAATTCAACCGCCTTGAGGGCCGACTGCTTCTTCGGCGTGATCGACAGGTAGCGGATCTGCCTGCCCTTGAGGTCGAAAGCGAACTGGGAACCCGGAACATCCACCCGGCGGATGTAATCGGCAAAGTGCTCGCCGTTACGCAGGGGGTGATCCTCCTTGGAACCGTCGGAGTACACCAACCTGACAATCATGCTGGTCGACCCCTTGGGGATGGCGGGGTAGTTCCAACCGCCAACACCTGAAAGAAGATGGATGGCGCGCACATTCCCGCCCACGGGCATGGTGACCTCGCGCGGCATCTTGGGCGCCGTGCTTCCATTCGGACCGTTCAGCATGATGGCGTTGGGCTTGGTTCCTTCCCTGGGATCGATGAGCACGAAAGGAACACCGGCGAAGGTCTTGGGTTTCCAATCGTCGAAAACCAACCTTTCCACTTGGGATTCGGGTGCGAAGAACATGCCCCGGTCGGTGGCGATGGTGGCCACCTTGTCTAACGGCAAGGTAAGGAACCTTCCACGGCGGGTCATGAATTCGAGGAGGTCAGCCAAGGCCTTCTCGTTGAGCTGTTTCTCGAATCCCTCGGGCATGAGCGACTTCGGGGAAACACTGATTTCATCAATATCCGATCGGTTGAGGGTATGTTTCTTTCCCTCGGCGTCAATCAACTCGAGGGATGTCCTCGTTTCGGAACTCATCAGGCCGTTGATAATCTGGCCGGCCTTCGTGAGCACGGTCCAGGTGCGGAAGTTGCCCTCCACGCCCCGGCTGGGATCCATGATGTGGATGAGCAACTCCTCCTTGGGGTGCGCCGCCATGCCGGAGAGGTCCGGGCCGATGCCCCCGGCGGGAATCCCCGGGCCTGTGACGCTGCCATGAACATGGCACTTGGCGCAGTGCTGGACATACACGGCCTTGCCCTGGTCCGCGTCGCCGGAACGCTTGGCGACCGCCTCAAGCTGGTTGATGACCTTCTGCCGGTCGGGGTTGGGCAAACTTCCACCCTTTTCCAACAGGGTGCGCGCGCGCCCGGCAACCTTGCGATCGGGATGCTCGGCAAGCGCGCGCTGCTGGTCGAGAGTGAGGTCGGTCAAACGAAGGGTGCCCTTCTCGCTGGCATCGAGAAGCGCCGGGGTCCATGCCGGTCTCTGGGCCAAAAGTCTCAGGGCTTGTCCGCGTATGGAAGGACTCCAACCCGTGGAGGCATCGACGATTTCCTTGCCAACGGCCGCCTCGGATTTTCCGATGGCCTCCAGGAGGCCGCGGGCCAGGTCCGGATTGGACTGGGGAGTGATGATGGAGATCAGTTTTTTAGCCAATTCCGAATCTTTTTTACCAAAATCAACGGCCTGTGACGCCGCCGACACGCGGTCGGCCTCGGGGGCCTTGGGATCTCGAACCGTCGCCATCAATTCCTTCAGGAGCTTTCCGGTCTGCTTGAGCAGGGTGTCGACCTGCCAGCGGTCTCCCAGACGAAAAAGGTCGCCACGGGCCTCGCCAGGCAATTGCGCAAGCAGGGTCTCAAGCGCCTTTTCGCTCGCGGCGCTTAAAGCCACCTTGCCCTCGGGCCAACCCTTGGCGAACCCCTTGAGAACAACCGCGGAACGGGCGGGCTTGGCGGAGGCGAGCGCCTGAATCAACTCGTCGGCGCGGCCTGCGGGGTTGCCGCGGGCGACATGCTCGGCGACGATCGACGCCACCTTGGCCGAGGCGACATCAGGTTCGCCAGGCTGGGCCAACCACGAGGACAGGAACCCACCCTCCTGACGGGCAGCGGCGGCGGTGACGGCATCAGGCAGCCAGCGATCGGCCATGATCATCGGGTCGGCCAACGCCTTGATCACCGCAGCGGCGGCCTTGGGGCTGGCAGGTCGATCGGCCAGGGCCAGGAAGGCCGCCAACCGAACCTGGGCATCCGCGTCGGCTGTGAGGCCGGCCTCGATGATGGCGTTGGCCGCCTCGACATTCTCCGGCAGGGCCAGCGCAGCGTTTCTTCGGACCCCTGCGGATGAATGCCTGAGAGCGGAGGTGACGGCTTGGGCCACTTTGGAATCACCCATGGCCCCCAGTCCGTGCAAGGTCCAAATGGCATGCATGGCACCGACATCGAGGCCGATCTCGTCCACCTTGGGGGTCGCCAGAATGTCGAGCAGGGCGGGGACCACATCCTTTTGACCACGATCCACCAGCAGGCGCTGGGCATGCCGGCGCCAGAAAAGATTGGGGTCGCGAAGGGTGGCGACAAGTTTTTCGGGAGACGCGCCCTTGAGTGTGAACTTCAAGTCACCGGGCTTTTCCTTGGAGACAAGCCGGTAGATGCGCCCATGGGTCTTGTCGCGGAGAGGGATCTCGTAAGCGTTTCCCTTGCCAGTGGTGAAACCGGCGGGAGTCGGGTTGTGCTGGACAATGTAGTTGTACCAGTCGATCACCCAGACATTGCCATCAGGCCCGACCTCGCCCACGATGGGCGCCACCCATTCATCATCGCCCGCGAGCAGGTTCCAGGATGGACGGGAGCGGTAGTTGGCGCCATCCGGTTGGATCTCGAAGGTGGCCAAAAGGTGGCCTGTGGGTTCAGCGACAAACGCGGTGCGGTTCCAGTATTCACGGGGATAGTTGCGGGCCGTGTAAAGGGCGTGGCCAGCGGCGGCGGTGAACCCGCCGTGCCAATCGACCTGACGAACCTTCTCCGTGATGGCCGCGAATTTGGGATTGCCGGCGATACCCCTCAGGGCGGTCGACGACCATCCACGAACCGCCTCGTAGTAGCGGTTGGGAATGGGCATGTACTCGCTGGGGTTGCCGTTGGCGGTGGAGCCGAACAGAACACCCTCCTCGGACAGCCCGATCCCCCAGGAGTTGTTGTTCGTGTTGCGAAGGAACTCGACCTTGGAGCCATCCTGCCTCATGCGGACAAAGCCGGTCCGAAAATCAAGGTTCTCGTTGCCGACAGCCCCCTTGAAGCCGGAGTAGCCCACCATGAAATAGATCCAGTTGTCGAGCCCGTAATTCAGGTTGCTGGGGCCGGCATGGGTGTCGCCGACATTCCAGCCGGTGAAAAGCACCTTGCGCTGGTCAGCAACGCCGTCACCATCGGTGTCGGTAAGCAGCAGGGTCTCGGGGGCCTGATGAACCAAAAGCCCGCCCTTGACGAAGATCATGCTGGTGGGAATGGAGAGCTTGTCCGCGAAAATGGTGGACTTGTCAGCCACGCCATCGCCATCAGTGTCTTCCAGGATGGTGATACGGTCACGCCCCTCGCCCATGGCGCGCTTTTCGTTGGGATAATCAACGGTTTCAGCGACCCACAGGCGGCCGCGCTCATCCCAGTTCATGGCGATCGGCTTGCCCTTGATCAATGGCTCGGAAGCGAAAAGCTTCAACTCGAAATCGGCCGGGTTCGAGATGTGCCGCATCGACTGGTCGGGAGGGAGCGGTTTCTGCATTTGGCCAAGGGTTTCCTTGGTGGGCCCGCCGCCACGGCGATCGGGATCGTAAAAGGGAACCTTGGCAGGCTGGTATTCAAGTTTGGGAGCGTCCTTGGCGATGGGAGTCATCTCGGGCGGACCCTTGAGAACACCTGCCGAGGCCGGATCGCGGCCCACGGCCCAATAGAGGCCCCGCTGCAGCAGCTTGTGGAAAGCCGGATGGCCGAAGGTGCGGTCATCGTGCCCCCAGGCGGTGTAGAACACGCGCCCCTTCCCCTCCTGGCGGACCCAGGTCCAAGGCTCCTCCCCGGCACCCTCCTTGCGGGTTTCGAGAACGGTGCGCCCCTCGGGATTGTGCTTGTGGTGGACATAAGTCTCATCCCAACTTTCAAAGGGCTTGAACCCCTTCAGGATGGGATGCCCGGGCTCCTTCACGATGGTGGTGAAGGTCCCGGTTCCATGCCTTTGGAACTGGGCGCCCACCAGGCGAATGTATTCCGGAGAATTGAGGAAGCAGTAGGAGGCGCAATGGACGGGCACAAAACCTTTGCCAGAGCGCACATAATCTAAAAGAGCCTTTTCCTGGGCAGGCTCGATCTTGGCATGATTGGCGTACACCATGAGGGCGTCGTACTTGCCAAGGGTTTCGGCGTTAAGGACCTTCAAATCCTCGGTGTACTCGAGGCGGACAGGCTCGCTTGCCCAGGCGGCGGCCAACTGGCGGAACCGCATTTCCGGCTGGTGATGGCCCTTGTCACCCAAAAACAACACCCGAACGGGGGTAATCGGCTCAGCGCCCAAACCAAGGGCGACGGAAGCAAGCATCAGGGAGAGGATCATGGCCCACCTCAAGCAATCTTGTCTCAACCCTCAAAAAAGGCCCGGCCATATGGGCCGAACTCCTCAGACTTATCAACAGTTTATTCGAATTCATGGCGCCCCAAACCGGGGCGCCACGCGGATAGGAATCAAATGTACTGGTTGATGATATTTTCCAGCATTTCCTGCCTGCCGGACTCGTTGGGATCGATCGTCCCCTTGGAAAGGACATATTTTTCAAGCGACTCAAAGGAGGCCTTGCCAGCCTCGATCTCGGCGCCCACGCCCGAATCGTAGGAACGATACCTGTTCTTGAGGAAGTCCTTCAGCACGCCGTCCTTGCGGATCGCGGCGGCGATCTTGGCTCCGCGGGCGAAGGCGTCCATGCCGCCGATGTGGGCGTGGAAAAGATCGACCGGCTCGAAGCTTTCGCGCCGAACCTTGGCGTCGAAGTTCACACCGCCGGGTGCCAACCCTCCCTGCTCCAGAATGACAAGCATGCACTGGGTGGTGAGGTAAATATCGGTGGGGAATTGGTCGGTATCCCAACCCAGAAGCAAATCGCCGGTGTTGGCGTCGATGCTGCCAAGCGCCCCCTGAATGCGGGCGTACTCAAGTTCGTGCATCATGGTGTGACCAGCCAGGGTGGCATGGTTGGTCTCGATGTTCATTTTGACATGGCCCATCAGACCGTACTGGCGGCAGAAGTTCAGGCAGGCGGCCACATCAAAATCGTACTGGTGCTTGGTTGGTTCCTTGGGCTTGGGCTCGAAAAGGAACTGCCCCTTGAAGCCGATTTTCTTGGCATGATCCACGGCCATGTGCATGAAGGCGGCGAGATGGTCAAGCTCGCGCTTCATGTTGGTGTTGAACAGGTTGTGGTACCCCTCGCGTCCACCCCAGAACACATAATTTTCGCCACCCAATTCATGGGTGACCTCAATGGCTTTCTTCACCTGGGCGGCGGAGTGCGCGAAGACATCGGCGTTGCAGCTTGTCGCGGCGCCATGCATGAACCGCGGGTGGGAAAACAGATTGGCGGTACCCCAAAGGAGCTTGATCCCGGTGCGCGCCTGGGCGGCCTTGAGCGCCTTGGCGACGGCGTCGAAATTCTTGTTCGACTCAGCCAGGGTCTTGCCCTCGGGCGCCACATCGCGGTCGTGGAACGCGTAGAACGGGCACCCCAGCTTCTCGATGAACTCAAAGGCCGCATCCACGCGCTTGACGGCGTTCTCGACGGAGTCGGTGCCGTCGTCCCAAGGGCGAAGCAGCGTGCCCGGACCGAACGGATCGCTTCCGGTACCCCGGAATGTGTGCCAGTAGCAGACGGTGAAGCGGAGCAGGTCCTTCATTTTTTTGCCTTCCACCACCTCCTCGGGGTTGTAGTGGCGGAACGCAAGGGGATTTTTGCTTGAAGGCCCCTCGTACTGGATTTTACCGACATTCGGGAAATGGCTCATATCAAAGCTCCTGAAATTCTGTTCAAAAGGGAACAAGTGGAACCCCGGGGAAAAATCCGGGGCTGGCCGGTCAGGCCAGGGTGAACTTGGGCAGGTGAACGATTTTTCCACCCTGCTCGGTGGACTGGTGCGCGCAGATGCCCACGCAGGTCCAGTTGGCCGACTGCACGGCGTTGGGCCACGGGTCGCGGTTGCTAGCCAAGGCGCTCAGGAACTCGTTGACCAGGTGCGGGTGTGAACCACCATGACCACCGCCCTGAATGAACGACAGGTGATCGGCGTCTTGGATCGACTTCGTGAACATGCGGATGGGTTCGGGCAGCAGGTGCGCGAAGTCGGGCACCTCCACCTTGCTGGCGATCTCATGCTCGGGTTTCTTGGCGGTGTGGAGGACATGGGGTTCGCCCTCCACGAGCGACCACTCGAAGCTTTTCTTGGTGCCGTAGACATCGAAGCTTTCGCGGTACTGGCGCGCCGTGTCGAACAGGAAGCGCCAAATGTGAGCGCTGATGTCCGAATCCTTGATCTTGATGTGGCAGGACTCGACGGCGTGCTTGTTGCCTGATTTCCGGGCGAGGTCCTCGCGGATGGTGCCGGAACCGAAGCAACTGACATACTCGGCCACGCCATTGACCAGGCCCAGCACGGGGCTGACCACATGGGTGGCATAGTGCATGGGAATCATGCGCTCCCAGTACTCGGGCCAGCCGTCCATGTCCTGCGGATGCGACGCGGCCATGTACTGGATCTTGCCCAACTCGCCCTTGGTGTACATGTCCTTGATGAAAAGGAACTCGCGGCTGTACACGACCGTCTCGGCCATCATGTACTTCAGTTTGGTGTCGTGGACCAACTGGCAGATCTTCTCGCACTCGTCGATGGAGGTGGACATCGGCACGGTGCACATGACATGCTTGCCGGCCTTGAGGGCCTCGATGGACATCCAGCCATGGTCGGGAATGGGCGAGTTGATGTGCACGAAGTCAATTTCAGAATCGGCGAGCACCTGGTCGAACTTGGTGTAGCGTTTGGCGATCCCGAATTTATCGCCGACTGCGTTGAGTTCCGTTTCGTTGCGGCGGCAGATGGCCTGAACGGTGCCCAGGGGGTGTCGCTGGTAAATGGGAATGAATTCCGCGCCAAAACCGAGGCCCACCATCGCCACCCGGAATTTCTTCGCCATGACCAAAACGCTCCTTCTGAATCACATGCAAACTTGCAACGAACCCACCCAAGGTCAGCACAATCGATGTTCGAGCCGTCAACGAAGTTGAACAAGCATCCGAAGCCTCAAGCCATTGTCATCGGCGATCGACCACCCATCCACCCCTGATAGGGGGCATCCGTTCAGATTGCCCGCCTTTCATTGGTCAGTTTTAGAGAATAAATGGCCCGTGATTCACCGTCCATGAGGATTTGCGCATTTGTTATGGTCGGGCGCGCCAAGACTGTGGCCAAAATGGTTCAGCCGGCGGCAAAATGGGTGGCTTGGCGGTTTCTTGCCTCATGTTGTGCCGTACCCGCGCCTGGACCATTTTTACCTCCCGGTTGAATTCCAACTCTCGTCAGGGCATGGTGAAGGAACGACAACGGGAGGTGTTCCGTGAGTGATCGCAAGATTTTGACCATGATTGTTGGACTCTTGGCCCCGACCATGGCCTTAGCCCAGACCAAGGTCGATTTCTCCCACGATGTGCTTCCCATCCTCAAGGCGCGTTGCGCCTCCTGCCACACCAACGGCACCTACAAGGGTGGGCTTTCAATCGACACCCGCGAGGCACTCTTGAAGTCCAAGGCGGTCGTTGTCGGCAAAGCCGCATCCAGCGAGTTGATCAAGCGTGTCTCCAGCACCGATACCGCCGAACGCATGCCGCCCAAGGGCAACCCGCTTGCCGCCAAGGAAAAAGCCATTCTTGCCGCGTGGATCGACTCGGGCCTGTCGTGGGAGCAAGGCTTCTCGTTCAAACCAGCGGCCTATGTGGCGCCGCTCAAGCCTCGTCAGGTCAACCTACCCACGGCACGCGGGAACCGGAACCATCCCATCGACCGGATCATCGACGCCTACCTTGCCGGGCGAAAACTTCCAGAACCCAAACCCCTTGATGACAGCGCCTTCATTCGTCGGGTGTATCTGGACCTGATCGGCCTGCCGCCCGCGGCCAAGGAACTGGAGGCCTTCCTGGCCGACACATCCCCGGATAAACGGACCGCGACCGTTAGCCGCCTGCTTGCCGAGAACCGCTCCTACGCCGACCATTGGATGGCATTCTGGAACGACCTGCTCCGCAACGAGTACAAGGGGACCGGATTTATTGACAACGGCAGGTCCCAGATCACCGCATGGCTGTACAAGTCTCTTCTCGAGAACAAGCCCTACGACACCTTCGCTCGTGAGCTGGTGAATCCGACTCCCGAATCGGCAGGATTCGCCAAGGGGATCAAGTGGCGGGGCGCGGTGAATGCGAGCCAAGTGGTGGAACTTCAGTTTTCCCAGAACATCGGACAAGTGTTCTTCGGGGCCAACCTCAAGTGCGCCTCGTGCCACGACAGCTTCATCGATTCCTGGAAGCTAGACGACGCCTACGGTTTGGCGGCGGTGATCGCGGACGGTCCGCTTGCCATCCACCGCTGCGACAAGCCCACGGGCGCGGTTGCCAAGGCGAAGTTCCTGTTCCCTGAAATCGGTGAAATCCAAGCTCAACTTCCCAAGGAAAAGCGTCTGGAGCAACTTGCCGCCCTGGTCACCCACCCTGATAACGGCCGGTTCCGGCGGACCATCGCCAACCGGATCTGGGACCGCCTCATGGGCAGGGGGATCGTCCACCCCGTGGACATGATGGGGAACAAGCCATGGAGCGAGGAGTTGCTCGATCATCTCGCCAATTACCTGACGGAAAACGGACACGACCTGAAAAAGCTCATGGCTCACATCGCGACATCCCAGGCCTACCAGTCGGCCTCGGTGGCGCGCGCGGGGGATGAACAGGGCGAGGAGTATGTCTTCCGTGGCCCGGAGTTCAAGCGCCTGACCGCCGAGCAGTTCGTGGACGGCCTATGGATGCTCACCGGAACAGCGCCCGCCAAGCCCTTGGCGCCGGCGACCATTCCCCCATTCACCGACCCTGTGCCTCCGGAAAGGCGCTTCACGCGGGCCACCTTGGTTCATTGCGACGACCTGATGAGGTCGCTGGGGCGCCCCAACCGGGAGCAGGTGGTGACCGTGAGGCCCGAGCACCTGACCACCCTTCAGGCGCTCGACCTGCTCAATGGCAAAACGCTCACCAACACACTGGCCACCGGCGGGGCCAACATCCTGAGGTCGCGCCCCTCCGGCGCTCGGCAGATCGCCAGCGACCTGTTCCTGAACGCCTTGGGACGCAAACCGAACGGGGAGGAATTGGCCCTCGCCGAAAACATCCTGGGTGAAAAGCCCACGCCAGCCGGGGTAGCCGACCTCCTTGGCGTGATCGTCATGCTTCCTGAATTCCAACTGGTCCGCTGAGGAAAGCAACCATGCATCGAGACATTTCCCGCCGCGAATTGCTGCAAGGACTGACCGCCGCCGGACTGGCCACGGTGGCGGGCGGGGCACCCCGGCTGATCGCCGAGGAAAAAGCAACCCATCCTCGCCCCACGGCGGACACCTGCATCCTTCTATGGATGGGCGGAGGCATGGGGGCGCCCGACACATTCGATCCGAAGCGGTACACCCCGTTCGAGGTGGGCGTGCCTGTGGAGCGGATTCTTTCCACCTTCCCCTCCATCGACACCGTGGTGGACAACATCAAGCTCACGGCCGGGCTTGAGAACATCGCCAAGGTGATGGACAAGGGAACGCTCATCAGGTCGCATGTGGTCGCCGACCTTGGCAACATCCTTCACTCCCGCCACCAATACCACTGGCATACGGGCTATGTTCCGCCCCAGACGGTGGCCTGCCCGCACATCGGGTCGTGGATGGCGCGCGTGCTGGGTCCGCGCAACCCGGCCATTCCACCGTTTATCAACATCGGCCAAAGGCTCGAGGGGGTGGGAGAGCAGGAGGAACTCAAGGCGTTCACCACGGGCGGGTTTTTCGGAAGTGAATACGGTCCCTTCAACCTGCCGTTCCCCGATGACGCCGCTGAGGCCGTCCGCCCCCCCAAGGGCATGACCGCCGAACGATTTGCCGCTCGGAGCGCGG
Source organism: uncultured bacterium (assembly GCA_963923445.1). Lineage (GTDB taxonomy): Bacteria > Planctomycetota > Planctomycetia > Gemmatales > Gemmataceae > REEB421. The sequence goes on along the minus strand of CAWUNZ010000070.1, from coordinate 1,409 downwards.
CCTACCGTGAAATGTTGAAGCGGAGCCAAACGGGCGAAATGGCCAGCGACCACCACCATGAATCGATGCTTCGTGCCATCGAGAACGCCAACCGACTGCTCACCAGCAAGGAACGCGACGCCTTCGACCTCTCATTGGAACCACGCGACAGCTACGACCGCTACAACACCGGGCGCTTCGGCCTGGGTTGCCTGCTGGCCCGCAGGCTGACCGAGGCTGGCGCCCGTTTCATCGAGGTCACCACCGAGTATGTCCCCTTCCTTCATTGGGACACCCACGAGAACGGCCACACCACCTACGCCCGCATGAAGAGGGAGATCGACCGCCCCATCGCGCAGTTGATCGTGGATCTGGAAAACCGCGGCATGCTTGACCGGACACTGGTGGTTCTGGCCAGCGAGTTCAGCCGCGACATGATGATCGAGGGGATCCCCGGAAGCACCGCGCGCGACCAATCCCGGGCCAAAGCTGAAAAGCTTGGTGAACTGAAGCACTACGGCCTGCACCGGCACTTCACAGGCAGCGGTTCGGTGCTGATGTTTGGCGGCGGGATCAAGAAGGGGTTCCTGTACGGGGAAACCGCGCCAGAACGACCGCTGGTCACCGTGAAAAACCCGGTCAGCATCCGTGACATGCACGCGACCATCTTCACCGCCATGGGCATCTCACCCAAGACAGGTTTCGAGATCGAAAAACGCCCGTTTTACGCTACCGAAGACGCCAAGGGCCAGGCCGTCTCCAGCCTGTTCTCCCGTCAGGCCTGACTGAATGGACATACCGATCCGTAAAATACCCCTGCCACTCACGGGAGGTTCGCCATGCCAGAGATCGAGTTGCCGGAAATCAAGAAGGATTCCAACAACACGCTCGACAGTTGCGTGGGCATGATGGTGGTGCTGATCGCCACCTTCATCGGCCTTTGCAATGTGAAGGACGACAACATCGTCCAGCAGATGCAGATGAAGCAGGTGGAACGCAACGACAACTGGGCATGGTTCCAGGCCCGCAACATCCGCCAGGCGGTTTACGAAGGGGTCTCCGCCGAACTGTCGGTGCCGTGGCCGAACGAGACCCCGGAAAACAAAAAGGCGCGCGAGGCCAAGTCCGACGAATATTTTAAAAAAGCCCAATCACAGGAGCAGAAAGCGGAAAAGCAGAAAAACGACGCCGAGGCCGCCCAGAAGGAGTACGACGAACTCAACGACAAGGACGACCAGTTCGACCTTTGCGATGCCACCCTGGCCATCAGCCTGGCGCTGATGGGCGTGACGGCGCTCACCAAGAGGTGGTGGTTGTTCTTCGTCTCGCTGGTTCCGGCGGCGTTCGGCTTCTACATGGGGATCGCCGGGTTCCTGGGCATCAACACCGATGTCGGGCCGATCAAGGCCCTGATCAAGCTGCTGTCGTAG
>CAWUNZ010000069.1:0-13784 GCA_963923445.1 uncultured bacterium | reverse complement strand
CGAAGGCGGCCTTCCGTTGCCGGGCATGGACAATGATGGTGGTTTCGCCCGTGAGCGCCGGCTGTCCCTTGGCTCCCAAGTCGGTGTACGACGCCGTCACGCGCCAGACCCCGCCATCGCCCTTGTGACCCGGGTGGGGCAGCATGATGGCGGCGGTGGCCCCGGCGGCGCCCTGCTGACCGGTTCCCGCCTCGTCGAGGATCCAATCGACCATCTGCCTGGCCTGGGTCGCGTTATGCTGGGGGTGGGGAGGCATCGGGTAGGTGCCCCACGAACCGTTGCCCCCTTCCACGATTTTCTTCGTCAGCTTTTCCCGGGCGCCTTCCTGGTCGCGGTAGCGACTTCCCACCAGCGCGTAGGCGGGCCCCCTCGAGGCCTCGCCCGCCATGTGGCAGCCGAAGCAGGTGCTGGCGCGCATGAGCGCCAGGCCCGGATGGCTGGTCTCCGACTCTCCCGCGCCTCGGGGCAGGTACATGGCCCGCCAGACAACCTTTTCCGGAGGGATGGTTCCCTTGGCGGTGGAGCCATCCTCCTCGTCGGTGACTTCCGCCGACAGCAACAGCGGCTGGTTCCAATCGAAGAAGGATCCGCCCGCCGGGGTCTTGATGGCCACCACCGGCATCGCGTTGCCGATGCGCACCTCCACCCGCGCGGTTCCAGTCGCGCCCTTGGCGTCCGTCACCTTCACGGTGTAGGCGTGGGCGCCCGTGGCTCCCGGCCTCACTTCCCGCGTCGCTCCCTCACCGGGAATCAGCGCCCCGGCGGCATCGCGCCATTCATAGGTCAGGGAGTCACCGTCGGCGTCCGTCGAAGCGGAGGCGTTGAGCCTCACGCTGATCCCGGCCTTGCCCGCCGGCGGGTTCGCCGTGGCCCGCGCCACCGGCGCCCTGTTGCCGCGGCGGTAGACCAACCGGCTCAGAGTGCCGTCGGTGTTCCCATTCCAGAGATCGCCATACTCGAGGACAAACAATGAACCATCGGCCGCCATGCGCAGGTCCATCGGCCTGCGGAAGACCAGGTGCTGGGCGAATGGCTCGGCGTCGCCCAGCGTGCCGTCGGCCTTCATGTCGCAGGCGACGATCCAGTTGCGCATCCAGTCGGCCACCAAAAGCTTGCCATGGAAACGCTCATGGATCCGCTCGGCGTTGGCCTCCTTGGGCGCCCGCACCACCGGTCCGCACACCACGCTCCGGCTGCCCGACCCCAGCGCCGGCCAGCGGTCCGAGGCCACGCTCGAGTACCACAGCGCCGCGCCCCGGGCGGGAGGCAAATCCTTGGCCCCCGTGTTGTTCCGGCTGAAGTTCACCGGATGCAGTGGATCGAACCTGGGGCCCACCTTGCGGGTTTCGAAGTCGAAGCTGGTGAAAGGCTCATTGGGCCCGCTGAAAAGGGGCCAACCAAAGTTGCCGGGGGTGAGCGTCCGGTTGATCTCGTCGTAGCCGGACGGGGTGATGCCGCACTTCGGATCCACATTCACCCCGACATCGCCCCACATCACCTCGCCGGTGGCGTGGTCGCACATGACCCGGAACGGATTCCGGCAGCCCATGGCGAAGATCTCGGGCCGGCCATCCTTCGCGTCCTTGAACAGGTTGCCCTCGGGTACGCGGTATCCACCCTGGGGCAGCGGTTCGATCCGCAGGATTTTCCCGCGCAGGTCGTTGGTGTTGGCGGCGCTGCGCAGCGCGTCGGCCATGAACTTGCCCGGCCTTTGGTCGATGGGCAACTCCGGAATGGGAGGGGAGTTGTCGCCAACGCCGATAAGGATGCGTCCCTTGGCGTCGCGCGCGATGCCGCCGCCGAGGTGGATGGCACCGTCCTGGTCGATCGGCACCTCGATGATCATTTTTTCCAAGGCGGGGTCGATGTGGCCGTCGCGGATCACCATCCGCGACAGGCGCATGACCGATTTTTTCTCCTCAGGGCTGTAAAAGACATAAAAGGCGTTTGTTCGTGCGAAGTCGGGGTCGAATGCCACGCCCATCAGGCCCACTTCGCCAAACACCGCCGCCTTCACGCGGCCTACGCGCCTGCCTTGGCCATTCGGAGAGACCAGAAGCACCCCGCCCGGCCGTTCAATCAGGATGACCGTGCCATCGGCGAGCGCGTCCATGCCCATGGCATCGGTCAGGCCGCCAACCAGGGGAACGCGCTCAAGGCGCTTGGCGTCGAAATCGGCTTGAGACATCGCCAGAAAAGCCAGGCAAACGAGCATGAGAGGTGCTCCCGAGAAGGAGATGAGGGCGCCTCTAGGATACACCCAGCGCCTTGAACCGCGCCACCGTGTCGCGGATGGCGATTTCCGTGGGCAACCGCTCCATGCTGCTGGCTCCGTAAAACCCGTCGCATTCGGGCACCCGCTCCAACACGAACCGGGCATCCTCCGGTTCCGCGATCGGTCCGCCGTGGCAGAGCACGAAAATGTCCGGCCTCGCCGCGCGCGCCGCCCGGGCGATCGCCCCCACCTCCGCCACGCTTTGCTCCAAAGTCTTGGCCGTCTTGGCGCCGATGGTGCCGGCTGTGGTCAGGCCCATGTGGGCGACAATGATGTCGGCGCCGGCGCGCGCCAGCAGGTCGGCCTGCCCGGGGTCGAACGCGTAGGGCGTGGTCAGCATGTCCATCGACCGTGCCCGGGCGATCATCTCGATCTCCATCCCGAAGCCCATCCCTGTCTCCTCCAGGTTCTGGCGGAAGACACCGTCGATAAGCCCCACGGTGGGGAAATTCTGCACCCCGGCAAAGCCCATGGCCCGCAATTCAGATAAAAACGGATCCAATAACAGGAAGGGGTCTGTCGCGCACACGCCCGCCAGCACAGGAGTGGAGCGCGCCACGGTGAGCACCTCCCTTCCCAGTTCGCGGACGATGTCGTTGGCGTTGCCGTAGGGCATCAGCCCGGCGAGCGACCCGCGGCCTGCCATGCGGAATTTCCCGGAGTTGTAAATAATCAGGAGGTCGATTCCTCCCGCCTCGGCGGCCTTCGCGGAAATGCCGGTCCCGGCACCCCCCCCGATGATGGGCGCGCCCGCCCGGCGCATTTCCGCGAACCGCGCCAGGATGGCGCCCCTCTCATGCCTTTTCATGCCTTCCTCCCGGCCAGCCGCAGGAAGGCGCCAGCCATGATTTCAGAACATTGAGGGTCGTTGATATGGCCAGGATAATCGGCGATGGTTCGCCCCGGCCCGGGCCGAAGCTCCGCCCGAAGCGTCTCCAGCAGGGCACCGGTGGCCTCCGGGTCGTGGAATGGCTGGCCTGGCGCGTCCAGTGCCGAGACTCCCCCGGCGGGCAGAACCACAGCCCACGAGTGCGCCGAGGCGTTCAGCTTGCCGGCGATGAACCGGCCGAATACCCGGTTCTCTTCCGGCGTGGTCCTCATCAGGGTCACCTGGGCGTTATGCCGGTGGAACTTCCTGCCTCGGAACTTCTCGGGAACAGTTTCCATCGCACCGAAGTTCACCATGTCGAGCGCCCCCACCGACACCACATAGGGCACCCCGGCGCGGATGATCGCCTCCATCCGGTCCGCTCCGCCCGGCATCACCCCGCCGACAATCTCGTCGGCCACTTCGGTCGTGGTCGCGTCAATCACCCCGGCGATGCTTCCCGAGGCCACCAGCCGTTCCATGATTTTCCCGCCGGTCCCGGTGGCGTGGAACACCATCGGTTCCCACCCCGCCGCCTCCACGATGCCGCGCATTCCTGTCACAGAGGGCGTTGTCACCCCGAACATCGTCATGCCCACCACGGGCTTGCCGTTGGTCTCATCTCCAGCGGTGGGTGCCAGGACCATGCCCGCCATGGCCGCCGCGGCGCGCCTCAGGATAGGCCTCAGCACCCGGTTCAACCCCGCCACATCCACAAGGCTGGGAACCAGGATCAGGTCCGTGGCCCCCACATACCCATCCACCCGGCCTGAGGCCATGGTTGAGACGATCATCTTGGGCACACCCACGGGCAAGGCGGCAAATCCCGCCGCCAACAGCGCCGTTCCCCCGCTGCCGCCCAAACCGATGACCCCGGCCAACCTGCCTGCGGCGTGCTCCCCGGCCAAATAACGGGCCAAGGCCTGCCCCATGCGGTCGATCCGCGAGGCGCGGTCGCCCTCAAGGGGCGTGGCGGTATCCTCCTTGGCGGAAAGGACTTGCGTCCTGGAAATATCCATCGCCGGTTCAGCCGGCCCTTGGGTGCCCACATCCACGGTTCGCGCCGGGCAACCGCATGTCCGTAGAGCCTCGGCCAAATAGGCCAGTTCCCTGCCCTTGGTATCGGCCGTGCCCACCACCAGCACCGGAGATCGGTTCATTGTCGCCATGGCGTTTTCCAAGGATTCGGCACTCCCCGACAGGGTGGGAGTGAACGGCCGGGCCATGACGATACGATAATGATTCAGGAACACCATGGATCGGGGAGGGCACAGCATGCGTCTGGCGATCGCCCTCCTGGCTGTTTTGGTTTACGCCACGCCTTCAAAGGCCAATGGATTTTGGTTTTTCAGCTATTCCAGCGCGCGCTGGTGCGCCCCGGGGTTGCTGGCGGTTCGTCAGGCATCGTTCATCCGCGTCAATTGGGGGGCCACGGGATATTCCTCGTGCTTCCGATATGGCGCCGTGGTTCCTGCCTACGGGGTCTGGTGGCGGGGCCCATGCCTTTGCTCCCCTTGGGGTTACGGCGTTCCGGGTGTCGCCATGGTGGTACCCGTTGCCTCACCCGTGTTCCCGTTGGGCCCGCTCACATTGCCCGTCGCGGCCACGGTGCCGTCCGGTTCTTCCGCCCAATCGCCCGGATTGACCCCTGTTTTCCCACCTTCGGGCGACCGCCGACGCGCCAAACTGGCCCCGCGCGAGCAGGCGGACCGCTTGGTGGATCAGGCCCGGGAGGCCTTGGCGAACGACCTGCGCGGCCTTGCCCGTGATCACCTGCAGGCGGCCCGCAAGCTGGATCCCGACAGCCGTGTCATTCAGCTTCTGCTGGGCCAGACGCTCCTGATGCTGGGCAAGCACCACGCCGCGGCGAAGGTCCTGAGGCCCGTCTGGGCCGACGATGGCCTGCTGGTTCCTGAGATGCGAGGTACCCTCACGGGCCTGGCCGATACCCCGGCTTTTCGCGACGCCCTCGACAAGCTGGAGACATTGCGGGTTCAGTTCCCCGACGATCCCGATATTGTGTTCTTGGAGGCGCAGGGGCGCACCCTGGCCGGGCACGACGCCCTGGCCCGTCCCCACTGGAAACGCCTGGCCACCCATGCCCCCGACCGCGCCGTCGCCGGGCGGGTGCTGGTGCAAAATCCCGACTGACACCGACGAACATGCCCACGCTTCTGCTCAGCGCCCGCGACCTGTCCCGCGGCTTCGATCGTGACCCCTTGTTCCAAGGAATCGGCCTCGAGGTGTTTGCCGGGGAACGCGTCGGCATTGTCGGCCCCAACGGATGCGGAAAGTCCACTCTGTTGAAAATACTGGCCGGCCGCGACCGCCCCGACACCGGCGATGTGGACCTGCACGCCGGCGCCCGCTCCGCGCTGTTGTCGCAGCAACCCGACTTCACTCCCGGCGCCACCCTTATTGAGGAGGCGCGAGGTGCCTTGGGAGAGGTGCTCACGGCGCAGGCGGAATTGGAAAAGGCCGCCCACGACATGGCCCATGCCGACGACCCCGCCGCGCGCGCCCAGGCCTCCGCCCGTTTCGACCGCCTGCACGCGTTGCTCGACGCCGGCGACGCCTTCGCCGTGGAGCATCAGGTGGAACGCGTGCTGGTCGGTTTGGGCTTCGGGCCTGAGGCGTTCGACCGCCCGGTCTCCACCTTCTCCGGCGGCCAAATCAACCGGCTGATGCTGGCCAAGCTGCTTCTGGCCCGGCCCGATGTGCTTTTGCTGGACGAACCCACCAACCACCTCGACATCGCCACGCTCCGCTGGCTGGAGGACCACCTTCTGGGCCTGCCCCAGGGCATGCTGATTGTCAGCCACGACCGCGCCTTTCTCGACCGCGTCGCCAACCGGGTCATCGAACTGTCGAGTCGTGGAATCGAGAATTACCCAGGCAATTTCTCCCACTATTGGCGCCTTCGCAGGGAGCGGCACGAGACGGCGCTCAAGGCCTACGAGGCCCAGCAGGAGGAGATCGCCCGCCAGGAGGACTACATTCGCCGGGTCAACTACGGCCAGCTTCACAAGCAGGCCGCCTCGAGGCAAAAGCAACTCGACAAGATCGAGCGCCTCGACAAACCCGTGCTGGTGTCGGGCCCCAGCATCGCCTTCGGAGCCGATGTCGCCCGCACCGGCGACAATGTCATCGACGCCACCGGCCTGTCCAAGGCGTTTGACAAGCCGCTGTTCAAGGGACTTTCGCTTCAGGTCCAACGCGGCAAGCGGGTCGGCATTGTCGGGCCCAACGGCAGCGGCAAGACCACCATGCTCCGCATCATCCTCGGCCAGGAACCCGCCGACAGGGGCGAGGTCCGTCTGGGTGCCCATGTGAAGATCGGGTACTACGACCAGCATCTTCATTGCCTCGACCCGGAAAAGACCGTGCTCGACTCCATACGGATCGAGGATGGCCCGCGCCTGACCGAGCAGGAATTGCGCAACATCCTTGGTTCCTTCGGAATTGACGGGGAGATGATCGGCCAAAAGGTTGCCGGACTATCCGGAGGGGAGAAAAGCCGGGTGGCATTGGCCGCCATCGCCGCCCGGGGCGTCAATGTGCTGATCCTTGACGAACCCACCAACCATCTCGACCTGTGGGCTTGCGAGAGCCTTGAGGAGGCGCTCAGGGGTTTTGCCGGCACCGTGCTGGTGGTGAGCCACGACCGCTGGTTCCTCAACCGGGTCACCGAGATGCTGGTGGTGCTGGACGGCGCCGGCCGCGCCGAGGTGGTGCATGGCAACTGGGAACTGTACGAGCGGCTGTTGGCCAGCCGGGCGGCTGATGCCCAGCCTCAGGCCGCGAAATCGGCGCCCGCGAAGGCCACCCCCGCCCGATCCGAGCCTGTCCGCCGCAAGCGCCAATTTCCTTACCGCAAGGTGGAGGAGATCGAGGCCGACATCGAGGAGGCCGAGGAGGAACGCGACGAACTGGCGCGCCTGCTGGAGCAACCGGAAACCTACCGGGATGGTCGCAAGGCCAAGGAGGTGCAGGAGGGACTCGAGGCCGTCAAGGCCACCCTCGACCGCCTTTACCTCCATTGGGAAGAGGCCTCGGAGATGAACTGACGAGGGGTGCATTCGAGGTTCCTGATAAACTCCGCACCCGATGGCCCGCATCTGCACAGCCTGGCTTTTCATCCATGGGAAAGAGAAATCATCCATGCATCCCAGCCGTGTCCTGGTGTTCGATTTTGGCAATGTGATCGCAAGGTTTTCCCACCGGAGGGCGGCGGAAGCCCTGGCAGCGTTTTCGACAGCGGCCGACCCGGCGCGCGTGCAGGCCTTCTGCTTCGGTAGCGAGCTGGACGACGCTTTCGAGCGCGGCCGGGTTGGCCCCGAGGATTTTCGCGGCCGCGTACGCGAGGAATTCGACCTATCCTGCGATGATGCCGCTTTCGACATCGCCTTCGCGGATATCTTTCAACCGATTGGCAATGTGGTCGGCCTTGCCCGCGCGCTGGCGGGGCGCGCGCCGTTGGCGGTACTCAGCAACACCACGCCGATTCATAGCCGCTGGTTTCTCGACCGCATGCGGGAGGAACTTTCGGTGTTTGATCATTTGGTGATGTCGCACGACACGGGGTTCCGGAAGCCGGAAGCCGGCATTTTCGCCCATGTGGAAAAGTTGACTGGCTGTGCTTCCGGGTCCCATGTGCTGATTGACGACATGCCGGCTAATGTGGCCGGCGCCCGCGCCGCGGGTTGGGACGGCATAGTGTTTGGACCGGAAACGGACCTTTTGGCGGAACTTTCCCGGCTTGGGGTGGTGGTATCCTGACAGACCAGGCTCGTCGCCATGGGGTGGAAGCCGGCAAATTGGCCAAAAATTCAGGAGCAGGGCATGGCGGGGGGGCTTGATGATATTGCCACCCTCATTCTCCGCAGCCGCAAGGAGAGGAAGGACCGTTGCACGATCTGGCCTTTGCGAAACCACCCCGCTGTAAGAATTGTGAATTATCCCTGCCGGGAACTGCCTTGCCCGGAAAACGCCATCTTGCTTCATCCCGAGGGGGCGCCCTTGTCGGCCGCTGATTCAGGCAGGCCGATCATTCTTCTCGACGGATCCTGGCGGCATGCCGCGTCGATGGCCACGCACTACGCCCGAGTCGAACGCAGGTCGCTTCCCGGGGTTTCCACGGCCTACCCCCGCCGTTCAAAATTGGGCACCGATCCTGATGGCGGTCTCGCGAGTGTTGAGGCCCTCTATGTGGCCCACATGCTGACCGGAAAGACCACCGCCGGATTGTTGGCCCATTACGGTCAGGGCCGCGAATTTCTGGAAATGCTCGAACGCGACGACCCGGAGGCGCTGCAGCCGAAACCGGCCTGAATCGCTCCGACCGCTTTCCGTTTTTGGGCGCATCCATTACTCTCCCAGACAAGGTTTGTCATTTTCGGGAGGCGCCATGCTTGCTCTTTGCACCCTTTTGGCCTTGGGCCAAGGCCGCATTGTTTTGGAAAGTCCGGCTGAGATGCAGGTTTTTCAACGCGACGGACGCGACCGCGGACGGATTGTCGTGCGTGGCCGCTGGGAGGGCGCGGGAGGTGAAACGCTTGAAGTCCGCCTTTCGGGTGGCAAGGCGAAGGGGGAATGGAAACCGTTGACAATCGATCCGCGCGTGCCGGCCTTCGCCTCGGAGATCGAGGCTCCCGCGGGAGGTTGGTTCCGGTTGGAGACACGGTTGAAAAAGGGCGCTTCGGTGGTGGCGGAAGGGGCCGTGGGAAAAGTGGGCGTGGGGGAGCTTTTTGTGGTGGCCGGCCAGTCGAACGCCGCCAACCATGCCGAGGCCAAGATGAAGCCTGCCACCGACAAGGTGGTGGCGTGCGATGGCGCCTCGTGGCGGGTGGCGGAGGATCCCCAGGCGGGGGCGACCGGAAACGGCGGCAGCATCATCCCCCCCTTGGGCGACCTGCTTGTCGAACGCCTGAATGTGCCGGTGGGCTTTTTCCCCGTGGCGGTCGGCGCCACCAGCGTGCGGGAGTGGGCGCCGCCGGGCGTCGCGTTTGATCGTCCTCCAACCCTGGTCGGTAATGTCCGGTTTGTGGGAGCTGGTCAATTCGAATCCACCGGCAAGCTTTACAGGGCGCTGGCCGACCGGTTGGCCCTGGCTGGACCCGCCGGGGTGCGCGCCGTCCTTTGGCATCAGGGTGAATCCGACGCCAACCAGAAAGACTCCTCCCGAACCTTGTCGGGAACGGATTACCGTCGCATTTTGGAGGAGATTATCCGGGCCTCGTGGCGAGACAGCGGGCGTGAAACCCCATGGCTTGTCGCCCGCGCCACCTATCACACGCCGGATGACAAAAAATCGGACGAAATCCGCGCCGCCCAGGAAGCCGTGGGGAAAACATTGGCCCTGCCCGGCCCGGACACCGATGCCCTGGATGGCGCCAATCGCGACAACGGCGGCAAGGGAGTTCACTTCAGCGCCAAGGGCCAACAGGCGCATGCCAAGGCATGGGCCGAAGCCATCGGTCCATGGCTGACGCGCCAGACGGGGGAAACATGGCCCGGTCGCCGGGGCCCCGGAGTGGTTTCCATGGCGCCCGGAGGCAGGTACCGCCAGCATGCCATGGACAGGCCCCGACCTCCGGTTGTCACGCCACCGGAACCGGGGAAAGCCCCTTCCGACGCCATCGTGCTGTTCGATGGCAAGGACCTTTCCGCCTGGAAGACCGAGAAACCGAGGGAAGGAAAGGACACCGCGCCATGGAAGGTCGCCGACGGCATTTTTGAAATTGTCCCCCGAACCGGTCCGATCGTCAGCCGCGAGGCTTTCGCCAATTGCCAGATCCACATCGAGTACAGGCCGCCGGCGGAAGTGACCGGCCGGGGCCAGGGTCGCGGCAATTCGGGGTTCTTCCTCGTCGGGCATCCGGAGATCCAGGTGCTCGACTCTTTCGAGAACGACACTTACCCCGACGGGCAGGCGGCGGCCATTTACGGGCACTATCCGCCCCTGGTGAACGCCAATCGCAAGCCCGGGGAATGGAACACTTATGACATCATCTACATGGCCCCGATTCTCGACGCCCGGGGCAAGGTTGTCCGGAAGGCCCGCTACACGGTGTTCCACAACGGGTTGCTGGCGCACCACGATGTCGAAGTGCCCGGTTCGGCGGTGGCTTGCCCCATCCTTCTGCAGGACCACAACAATCCGGTGGGTTACCGGAACATCTGGGTCCGCCCCGCGCGCGACTACGACCGCCCCTGAGGTCCTCTCTCCAAGGCCCTTGGCCGGCCATTGAGTTCCGCCGACAGGAAGCGGATATGCTCCGGGGTGGTGCCGCAGCAACCGCCAATGTGAGTCGCCCCGGCGTCGACACACCTGAGGGCCAAGCCAGACCACGCCTCCGGCCCGAGTCCACATGACGCCGGGCGCGCCACGATCGGCAAGCTGGTGGCTTTCCGCAAGGCGCCGACGGCCCGGGGATAGCCGTCCGCCAACCCGTCCCAACCGCAATTGATTCCCACGGCCGTTGCTTCGTGGCGATGAGCGAACTCCGCCATGCGTGAAGGGGACCAACCTCCCAGGGAGTTGATCCCTCCGGGCTGGAGGCAAAAGGAAACAATCAAGGGAACCAGCGGACGGAAGGCCAGCCAAGGCTCCAGGTCGGGCCCTGACCAGGTTTCAAAAAGGATGGCATCGGCACCCGCGGTAAGCGGCCACCAGGAGGGTACCGCCCGGGGCGCAAGGCCCGCGGGGCCAATGCTGAGCCAGACGGGGCCATGCGGGCGGGCAAGTTCCATGCCCTTGGAGAGAATGCCCGAGGCAAACGGTTCGTTCTCCCTTGCCACGAGGAAAGTGTTGGTGGTGGCCACGCGGGCGCCCGCGGTGGTGTAACCGGAATGGATCGCGGAGACGGTTTCCGGGTCTTCAAGGGAGGCGTGATGCGGCCCTTGGGCGGGCGAGTTTCCCATGGCCAAAAGCATCGAGCCCATGGCCCCGTCAAGGACCACGGGCCCGTTGGAATGGTGAAGGTCGGCGAAGCCCACCTTCACGAGGCTTACTTTGCCGGCGCCGGGCGGGGCGAGGCGTCGGCCTTGTCGAGGCCCAGGGCGTAGCGAAGGCCGCCGCGGACATGCTTCAGGAACAGCGGGTTGGCCCAGACTTCCTCGCGGTGGCCCAAGGCGGTGTAAAACACGCGGCCCTTGCCGTAGTCGCGCACCCAGGCGAGGGCGTGGTCGTCGTCCTGGCGGTGAACGCCGGGCTTGCGCCCTTCCACCTGCTTCTTGATTTTCTCGGCTTCCTCCTTCTTGCCGGAATCGGTGAGTTGCTTGATTTTGGCCGGAAGGTCCGCCTTGGCCTTTTCGATCTGGGCCAATTCCTCAAGCCGGCGTTCCTTGGCCCAGGAGGGATCGATGCGCATGAGCACGCGCAGGCTCGAGCGGTCGTACGGGGTGCGGAACTGGTAGAGTTCGTCGGTGATTTCGAAGGAGGCGCCGAGATCCTTCGTGGCGGGGTTGGATTGGTCCTCCACGAGAACCTTCACCTTGGTGTGCCACGGGTGGCCGTCGAAGTAGGCCCCGATGAGGTTGCCGTAGTCGGCCCACTTGTAGAAGGTGTCGGTGGCGCAGTGGCTGCCGGAAAAACCCTTGCCGGAGCGCACATAGGAAAGCAGGTCGGCCTTCTGGGTTTCCGACAGCGGCAGGTCGCCGGTGGTGTAGAAGAACACCGCGTCGTACTTGGCGAGGTTCTCGGCGGTGATCTCCTTGCGGCTGTCCTGCGAGCAGACCGCCTCGAAGTCGCCGGTGTCCTGGCCCAGCTTGGTGAGCGCCTTCTCCACGGTGCAGAAGGTGTCGGGGGCGGGGCGCTTCACCACGGAGTGGACGAACCCCTTGGATTCGGTGATGACGAGCAGCTTGGGTTTCCTCGCGTCCTGCGCGAAGGTGATCCCCGCGAGAAGCAGGGCGGCCGTGGCGGCCAGCGAGCGGAACAGCATGGCGATCTCCGGAAGAGGGCATGGCCCGACATCCGGGCCGTGGGCCCACGATAACCCGGAGGCCGGGGCAAGGCAAACCACGGTCAGGAACCCGGGAAACGAGGTTCGGGAACCTTGGCGAAGCGGATGGCCCGGGCCTGCTTGATCAGGTTCCGCGGGGTGATTTCCGAGGGTCGCATGCGCAGCGCCAGGTCGGCCAGGCGCTCGGTCTCGGCGGCATCGCGCGAGAGCGCCAGGCGCGCCTTTTCCAGAAGGTCCTGGTAGCGGGATTCCTCCAGCATCTCCACCACGCGGCTGTCACCCGGGAACAGCGAGAGGGCGTTTTCCAAAAGCGGCAGCGCCTGGCTGTAGCGCCTGGCACCGTACAGGACCTTGGCGTCGGCGAAGACTTTCTGGAACTCCTGTGCCTTCTGCCCGAGGCTGTCTGACTGCCGGCGCGATTCAAAGAACGCCTGCCGGGCGAACGGGTCGGTGTTGTTGGACTGGGCCAGGGCGTTCTGGAAGGCTTCCATCGCCATGAACGGGTTGCCGCTCGCCAAGGCCATCCGTCCCTGCGCCATCCAATTTTGATATTTAGGGTCCGAGATAAACGGGTTGTTCATGTTCTGTGTCAGTGCCATGCGCTGTTGCGCGTCGCCCATCAACCGGCGGACCTGCGGATTGCGGGGGCTGAGGAAGTCGGCGTCGATCAGGCGGTAGAACGCCTCAGAGGGCTTGTTTTGGGACAAAAGCGCCTGGGCGTTGCGGATGATCTGGGCGATGGTGTTGTCGAGTTCCTTGCGGTCGGCGCGCGCCTGATCCTGCAACCGGCGCGGTTCCTTCTCATCTGGAAAAAGGCGGGCGGCGCGCTGGAAGGCGGCGTCGGCATCCTCGAACCTGCGGTCGCGAAGCGCCTTGCGTCCATCATCGAGGTGAACCAGGTACTGCAGGCGCTTCTCCTCAAGGGCCTCCAGCGACTTCAGTCCGGCGACGGCCTTCTGCTGGCCGGCCCGGGCCTCGGGGTTGTCAGGCATGGCTGCCAGCACGGCCTCGAAGTCGCGAAGCGCCTCTCCCCACCGTTCCGCGGCCAGGTGCGCCTCGCCCGCCCGCAGGCGGACCAAGGCGGATTCGCGGGTCTTGCCCGAGCGTTCGCGCCTGAGTAACTCCTCGTGTTCTTTCTTGAGGTCGTCGTTGTCCGGAACAAGCAGGGCCGCGCGCTCGATCGCCCCGCGCGCCGCAACGAGGTCGTCAGCGGCCAGGTTTTTGCGCGCCATTTCCAGCGCCAGGGCGAAGGCGCCCTTGCGGTCGAGCGCGGCTTGGAGGATGGCCTGTTCCCTCGCCTTGGCGATTTCCACCAAGCCTTGGGCCTTTTCCTTGGCGCTGACCGCGGACACCAAGCCTTCGATCACCTCGTCTGGAACCTGGCGAAGCTTGGCGTGCTCCCGGAACTTGGCCAGGGCCACCTCCGTTTTGCCCAGGGCCAGGGCTTCTGTTCCTTCCTTCAGGGAACGCTCAAGATCCTCCTCCACCGGAGTGGCGGCTTTCTCTTCCCGGGCCTTTTCCGCCTGCGCCGCCAAGACCGCGGCGGCAAGTTCCTGCCTGGCGGTGGCGCGATTGCGGAGAATCATCAGTCCAGCGAGGACGCCCAGCAGGCAGAAGGCGAGCATTCCGACGGCAGCGATCGGCAACAGCGATTTTTTTTCCGCCTTCTCACGGA
>CAWUNZ010000068.1:0-13920 GCA_963923445.1 uncultured bacterium | reverse complement strand
AGTCCGAATTGCTTCAGGTTGTTGGTGCACTTCATCCGGTTGGCCGCCTCGCGTACTTTTTGCACGGCGGGCACCAGCAACCCGATCAGCACCGCGATAATGGCGATCACCACAAGCAACTCGATCAGGGTGAAAGCCGCTCTGGGGCGATTCATGCGAAAACCTGACATATCAATCTCTCCGCAATAATAAAATGAATAATGAACCCATAACTATATTAGCTTCAAATGCTTATCAGAACAGCAACAGCCAATCTCGTATCAGTTTCCTGTAAACTAACCACTGAGATGAGGAACAAATAGCCATGCTCCAACCGAACCGTCGCGCCACCTTGGCTGCTTTCTCCGCCCTCGCACTCCCGGCAGTAGCCCTGCCTGCCGAGGAGCGGAGACGCTCTTTCCGGGTTGGTGTGTCCACCTATTCCTTCTGGCATTTCAAGGGCGCTCCAGTCCCCATTGAAACCTGCCTCGAAAAGGCGGCGGAGATGGGATTCGACGGCGTAGAAATCCTTCATGTTCACATGGAGGAAGCCGCCAAGGCCGCCGGCGGCACCGTGGACAACGGTTTGCTCCACCGCCTGAAGCAGCGGGCCTTTTCGCTTGGCCTCGACCTGATGGGGTTCTCCACCCACCAAGGATTCGTCACCCCCGATAAGGACAAAAGGCGCCAAAATATCGAGCACACCGCCAAGTGCCTGGAACTTGCCCACGAGTTGGGAATTCCCACCATTCGCGTCAACACGGGACGGTGGGGCACCAGTAAAAACTTCGACGCCCTGATGGCCAACAAGGGAATCGAGCCTCGATTGCCCGGCCATACCGACGACGAGGGATTCAACTGGGTGAACGACAGCTTCGCGGAACTATGCAAACGCGCCGAGAAACTGGGAGTGGTGATGGGCTTGGAGAATCATTGGGGCTTGGGCCGGGAGGCAAGCGGCGTCATCAGGGTGATCAAGGCTGTCAACAGCCCATGGCTCAGGGCCACCTTGGATACCGGCAACTTCCTCGAGAACATGTACCCGCAGATGGAAGCACTCGCGCCTTACGCCGTGCTGGTTCAGGCCAAGACTTATCCGGGTGGCGGCGAATGGTATTCGCTCGACATCGACAATTCCCGGGTGGCGGAAATCCTGCGTAAAGCTGGGTACCGAGGCTATATCTCGCTTGAAATGGAAGGAAAGGAAGACCCCGCCACGGCCATCCCCAAAAGCCTGGCGATGCTGCGCAAAGCCTTCGGCTGACGATCTTTTTGGCACTTTCCACTGAACCTCCCGTCCTTCCAGGCGAATCATCCATGGGAAGACGAAAAAGGAGGTCAGCATGGACAAGCAGCAAGCCAATAGAAACCGCACCTATGATTTCCGTTGCCGGAAGTCGTTCCGCACCTCAAGCGGCAACATGATCAGCCGGGGGCAGATTTTCCAAGCCCGGGTTTCAGCATTCCATTCCGGCAACGCCGAATTTTTCCGCTTCCACTTCGGGGATGAGGACGCCCCCACCGATGTCCCATGCCTGGTGGCCGAGTTCCACTCGGGTGAGGAAAGCCAGAACGGATCCTGATGGGGCGAACCATCAGAATCCGGATCTTTTTTCAAAATATCGGCACCCTTTAGCCGAATTGTTTTTGCAATCCAACCAAAAGGAGAATAAGCGATGTCGAATGATCATCCGGAATTGCTCGAGATTCACCCCTACCTCGAAGGATCATCCACCTGGGTTTTCAACGATGAATCCACCGGGCTGGACCGCGAACCTTTCGTGAGCGGGATGTCGGAGATGATCTCGGAACTGGTGAGCGCGAAGGGTATCGACGGTTCCCGTGGAATCACCATCCAATTCAGCAACCAGGCGTTCAGCGGCTGTGATGTCGTTCTGAACTACATCAGACCCGGAGACCCCACCCGGTACACCCGCGATGGTGAACCCGAATGGAATCGGTACGGAAACTGGTACGAGGGTCGTGTGAACGGATCGGTCATGCAGGGCTGGCTCTGTCCTGCGCTTGGAAAATACTTCAGCGAGCGACCAAAAACGATCGCGGTGAGAATACTTCCGCTCCGTGAAGGTGTCGATCCGTTCCAGGGAAGCGGTGACGGCATGCGATTTGTCGATCATTCCAATTGATCGAACGGCTTTTCACCAGGTGCGCGGGGCGGCGGGGAAGCAACTCCCACCGTCTCGCGCATCGGGCTTTACTCGTCGTTGCTGCTCATTCCGCCCAGCAATCCCGAGCGCCAAATGTAGTAGAGAAGGGTCAGGATGGTGGTGAGGGTCGCGGCCACATAGGTCAGCGCGGCGGCATCCAAAACCTTGGCCACCACGGCATCCTCCTCCTGGGTGACCAGGCCGTTCTGCAAGAGCGCGATCCGCGCCCTGCGGCTGGCGTCAAATTCCACCGGCAGGTTCACCAGTTGGAAAAGCACGGTCAGTGAAAACAGGCCGATACCCGCAAGAAGCACCACCTTGCCCAAGGCCAAGTGCGCCGCGAGCATCACGGTGCCGATGAGAATCACGAACCAACTCATGCCGGACCCGAGACTGGCCATGGGCACCAACGCACCCCGGACCGCCATGAGCGGATAACGGTGCGCGTCCTGAAGGGCGTGACCCACCTCATGCGCGGCGATCCCAAGCGCGGCGAGCGAATGGGAGCCATACACTCCCTCGCTGAGCCTTAGAACCTTCCCTTCCGGGTCGTAATGGTCGGAAAGCTGGCCGGCCACCGGTTCGATGCCCACGCCCGAAACATGTTCAGCCTGCAATATGGCCGCCGCTGTTTCCGCCCCCGTGATGCCAACGCTCGATCCCAAGCCAGAAGCCCATGAATAGGCGCTTTGAACACGCCATTGGGCCCACATGGCCAACAACATGCCGGGGGCCAAAAACACGAAATACCACAAATCCATCATGAACATGGGTAAGCCACCTCCCCGGCTTGTGCCGGAATGATTCATTCTACGCACCCATCCGGTAGATGGTTTGGCCGTTCCCGGGCGATCCTTTTCCCATGGTGGGCTGGATGTTACGCTTAATCTCATCTTTGGATTCATGCTTGAAAGGAACAGACATGGCCCCCTTGAGCCTCCCGCTGGCCTGGTTTTTGGCCTTGGCGACCCCCGGTCAACTGTCCCCCGAGAAGCAAGGGACGAGTTTCACCGTCTCTCCGGGCTTGGAATTCAAGATTTGGGCGGCGGAACCCCTGTTTGTGAATCCCACGACCTTCGATATCGACCCGGCGGGAAGGATCTGGGTGTGCGAGGCGGTGAATTACCGGCGCAGACTGAGGGGGCAGCCTCCGCTCCGCTCGGAAGGTGACCGCGTGGTGATCGTGGCGGACACCAACGGCGACGGCACCGCTGACAAGGCCACGACCTTTTTCCAGTCGCCGGAAATCATGAGCCCGATCGGCATCGCCGTGGCACCTCATCCGTCTGGCAAGGGCTGCAAGGTCTTCCTGTGCCAATCCCCCGACATTTTGGTGCTGGAGGACAAGGACGGTGACGACAAGGCAGACGGACCACCCGTGAAATTCCTGACCGGTTTCCAAGGGATCGACCACGACCACGGCGTTCACGGCATTTCGGTGGGGCCGGAAGGCAAGCTCTATTTCTCCGTGGGTGACGCCGGGGTCCGTGACCTGAAGTCCAGCGATGGCAAGGGCCCCGTGTTCAACAGCAACACCACCGACCTGAGGGCCGGCACCGTTTGGCGTTGCGATATCGACGGCAGGAACCTGGAGTTGATCGCCCACAACTTCCGCAACAACTACATGGCGGCCATCGACAGCTTCGGCAATGTGTTCATCTCCGACAATGACGACGATGGCAACCAGCAAACCCGGATCTGCTTTGTGATGCCCGGAGGCAATTACGGATACCATCCCCGCGGCGCCGGACAAACCCACTGGCACGAGGAGCAACCGGGAATCGTTCCCAAGGTTCTGCGCACCTTCTTTGGAAGCCCGACAGGCATGTGCTTCTATGAGGGACAACTGCTGCCCGAAAAATACCGCGGCCAGATGCTGCACACCGACGCCGGACCCCGCCATGTCCGGTGTTACCGCGCCACCCCCAAGGGCGCGGGGTTCGATGTCGAGCGGGAGGACATCGTCACCAGCACCGACAACTGGTTCCGCCCCAGCGATGTTCGCGTCGCTCCCGACGGTTCCGTGTTCGTCGCCGACTGGTACGACCCCGGAGTGGGCGGCCACGGCATGGGTGACACGACACGCGGGCGAATCTTCCGCCTGGCACCGCTGGGATTCAAACAGCCTGGCGCGGGCCCGACCAAGGTCGGCAACGCCGGGGAAGCCAGAACCGCCTTGGCGTCACCCTGCCTTTCCACAAGGGCGATGGCCACGGCCTGGTTGCGTTCACAAGCCCCCGCGGAGGTGGCGAATACCGCGCGCCCACTGGCCACCGGCAATCATCCGGACTGGCTCAAGGCCCGGGCCCGTTGGGCCTTGGCGGAAGCTGGCCAACTGGAACCAAGCGACCTTGACGGCCTGGATCGGCCCACCTTGGCGGCCCAGGCGGCGCGGATCATCCGCGACTACCCGAAGGCAGCCGGTTTGGCGTCCAAACTTCCGGCGACCGACAGGGGGGTGACCCGGGAAACGCTGGTCGGCTTGCGGGATGCCGAGGCGGCCAAGGCGAGCGACGCCATCCTTCGCGCCGCCGCATCATGGGATGGCGCCGATGTCTTCATCGCCAAGGCCCTGGCCATCGCCGCGGGAACGGATGAGAAGCGTCGCCAAGCGGTTCTGGCCGATTTTTCCACCAAGCTGCCGGAATGGAATGACCGCACCGCTGCCTTGGCTTTTGAACTGCGCCCACCCGGCATGGCGGAACGGCTCAGGGCCCGTTTGGCACAAGGCGGGCTTCCTGACGCGGACAGCATCAGGATCGTTGACTTCATCGCTGGTGATGACGCGGCACCGGCCGGCAAGGCCCTCCTTGACCTGCTCAACCCGAAGACTTCCCCCGCCGTTCGGGCCCGAGCGGCGGAGGCGCTTGCCATTCACCTGCCGGGCAAGTGGTCCGCATTGTCGAAGGACGGATCGGTTTCCAAGGCCCTTCAGGCGATGGCGGCGGACAAGGGAATGGCGACCGAATACCTGACTGTCTCCGCGGCAACAGGCAATCAGGAGGCGTTGGATGTCGCCGCGGGCATCGCCCGTGACAACAATCAAAGCAAAGCGCTCCGGGAAAAAGCGATCGCGACCTTGGGCAAGCTCCCGGTGGAGAATTCCGCCCAGGCACTCAGCCTGCTGGCCAGGGAGGGAGGCCCCCTGACACCCCAAGCCTGCGCCGCTTTGGGCGAATTGGCATCATCCCGGCAGAAGACCAAGGCTACCGATCCCGCCCTGAACGCCCTTCGGGCCCTGTTGCAGGTTGATTCTGCCAAGGGGCCGGCTCTTGAAGCCCTCGCCAACACCCGCGCCGGCACCACATGGCTGCTTGGTGAAAAGGAATCTGGAAAATTGCAGGCCAACCTGACCGCCGAGGCGGGTCGGTTGCTGCGAAACAGCCCCTATCAGGACTTGCGCAACAAGGCCATGGTGCTGTTCCCGGCACCCGGCAGGATCGACGCCCGGAAGCTGCCGTCGTCCGCGACGCTTGCCACGCGCAAGGGAAACGCCAGCCGCGGAAAAGCGCTCCTTGATTCGAGCTTTAAAAGCGACCTTCAATGCCTGAAATGCCACATGATCGATGGCAGGGGCGGCCAGATCGGACCAGATTTGTCACAAATCGGCAAGAAGGCCAGCAGGGAGAATCTGCTTGACTCCTTGCTCACTCCCTCCAAGGCCATCGCCGACCAATACCTCGTGCACGCGGTCTCCACCTCCAAGGGGCAGGCGATTTCCGGGTTGCTGGTCGAGGAGAATGCGGAATCGCTGGTGTTGCGCGACGCCAACGGCAAGGACCACCGCATTTCCAAGAAGGAGATCGACGAGCGAACCAGGCTGCAGGAATCGATCATGCCCGCCAACCTGGTGGCCTACATGACCGAGGACGACCTGCTCGACATCTGCGAGCACCTGCTGACGCTCAAGTCGGCCTCCCTGGCGCCCAAGGCCTTCCGGTTGATCGGACCGCTGGACGGAGGCAAGGAGGGTGACACCGGCTTCGACCAGCCGATGGATCCGGAACGCAAGCTCGACTTCGCCGCCACGATGAAGGGCAAGGCCGGCGCCGTCGGTTGGAAAGTCGTCCGGCCCGACTCCGGCGGCTATGTCAACCTTGCGGACATCCACGGTCCCGCGGCCACCAACAGCGTCTCGTACATCGCGCTGGCCATCCAATCGCCGGTCGCGCAAAAGGGGTGGATCCTTTTGGGCGCCGACGACTGCAGCAGGCTG
This sequence comes from uncultured bacterium, assembly GCA_963923445.1. GTDB lineage: Bacteria > Planctomycetota > Planctomycetia > Gemmatales > Gemmataceae > REEB421. The sequence goes on along the minus strand of CAWUNZ010000068.1, from coordinate 7,557 downwards.
TGGGTCAACGGCGCCAAGGTTCATGAGGACCGGGCCCATGAAGCCGCTCAACCCGGTAAATTCCGCGTGCCCGTTGAATGGAAGTCCGGGGAAAACACGGTGCTTCTCAAGATTTCCAACGGCAACAATCCGCACGGCTTCTACATGGCCCTTTCCGCCGAGCAGGAGTTGAAGGAATCGCCGATTCCCTGAAAACGGAGTATGCCATGCCAGACGCTTGGGGTCGGCGTCTTTGGTCGCGAAGGCTAAGGATGATGGCCGCCACGGGAACCGGTGACGGTGTTCACCGGTCGGCCGGAATCGGCTCAGGCGTCGACCTTGCGGGCATCCGGCCCTTCGAGCCGGGAGATGATCCAAGGAAACTGGACGCCCGAGCATCAGCCAGGCGGGGCTTCCCCCATGTTCGCGACGACTTTTTCTCCCCAAGCCAGACACTGCATTTCGTGATTGAGGGGCGGGCAAGGCTCGCTGGAGCCCCGACCCTCCTGGCTGGAATCAAAGGGGTCGTGGCCACGCTTGCCCCTGTGGCCTTGGCATGCGGCGACCCCGTCGCCCTGACCTTGGTTGAAAAGAGGGGCATAAGGCATTGGCCTGCCACCAGACATCCATCCACCGCACCGGCTTGCCTTGCCAACATGGATTCCTTCCTCGACCCGAACGATGGGCCCGGCATGGAATGGCCCGGTCTGGTCACGCGCGGAGCGCTTGCCCTCGTGATCACCGACGGACTTTCCAGAACGCTGCCCGGACAACTTGGAATACTTTCCCGAAGGTCTGAAATCAGGCTGATCCTTGTCCGCAACCCCTGGCTGGAATCCGGCCAACCAGAAAACCCATTACTGGACCCTGAAACGAATGAAATAATGCCTGCACCCTCGGCCTCGGGTTGGAAGTCTTGGCTGGAAGGCGCCTTTGCCAGAATTGAACTCCATCGCGTCGCATGCCCCCGGCATGCGGACTTGCCGGACACCCTTGGAGTGGAGCTAGGGCTTTGGCTCGGATCACTCCTGGCGGATTCTCCATGACAGGGTCGGTCTGGATTCTTTTGGCGGTCCTGGCGCAGGAACGGTTCTCGCTGTCACCGGATGACACCCGTTCCCCCGTACGCCTGGTGATCACCGTTCCCGAACCGTTGGCCCGCGCCGCGGTATTCCTGAACCTTGAATCGCTGGATGGGACACCCCTCGAATCGGAAATTCCAAGGCTGCTCCGTGACGGGGGATGGGCGATCGCTGTGGAAAACAACCTTGTACGGTTGCACCGAACCGACGACTCCCACGCTGAACCGCCAGCAATCGAATGGCGATGGCGGACGCGCGGAAGCACCAATTGGCGGGAGGACCAATGGACCAACTTGAACGGTCCAGTACCCATTGAAACTCGCCTCGCACCCACGAAACAGACACACTGGCGCTGGGGATGGGTCGTGGCGGAAGGATTGGTGGTTGTCGGATTGATGGTGGCCCTTTTCTGCTGGCATGGATCCAGGCACCCGGCCAAACGATTTCGCCACGCCATGAAACGGATGGATCCAGGGGAACCAGCATGGGCCACGATGCGGCACTTCATCGATAGCTACTTGGCTGATTACTGGTGTCTCGCGGGAAGGAAACCATCACTGGCCTGGCACATGAGAAGACTGGACTCCAACCTGGGCCGCCGGCTGGAACAATTGATGGAGGCCACCTGCACGGCAAGGCATGGCACGACGGAGGTTGAACAAGACCCTCTTGTGGAGGCCTGGAGTTGCTGGCTGACGGATGCGGAAGCCTACCGAATGCGCCGATTATAACGATATTTCCCAATCCGCTTATTGGCTCATCTCGCGACACTGGAAAAGCTGAGGGCTTCAGGCGTTTTTTGATTGCCGTGTAATCACGGATGTCGATGACCAACCTGAATCGAATGATTTTCACCCGGCGTCCCTCGGAATGCCGACGCCCCGGCAAGTACCCCTTTGGGAGACCGACACCATGAATGACATCAAGACGATGATGTGGATGGCTGTGTTCTTTTTGGCTGGCGTTTGGGGTTGCTCCCGAAATCCCGGCCTTTCCACAGCGCAAATGGAAAGGCTCAAGGTCCTCGAGGCCAAGTGCGCCAAGCTTGAGGAAGAACAACTGGCCGTGGCCGAGTCGCGAGACGCCGCCCGACAGCGCTTGGCCACGGCCGAATCGGAAATAATCGGCTTGAAGAATCAGGTGACCGTGCTTCAGGAAGTTCGCAAGGAACGCGACCTCCTCAGCACACGCGTGGAAAAAATGAAAAAAGGGCTGGAGGAATTGATGAGCACCGACACGGCATTGGCTGAAACAGCCCTTCCAGCAACAGCGCGGGAGAAAACGGCGAAGCCCGCAGTCCCTGGAGTTCCAGCCTCCGGGTCATCCTTGAAGATCTTCAACCAGTAAAATTGACTATTTCCAAGGAATAAGATCAGTGAACATCAGCACGGCAAGGTGTCGGCGATCAATTCCGGCACCCTTGCCAATCAATCTTCCATCCTTGCGGACATCGCCATCGGTCTCGATTTTGCCCAAAAGTCTGCCACTTTTGCGCACATCGCCATTGGATGAGACCACGGCGATGAGTCTCCCTGACTCGCGTATGTCGCCACCAGCGTCGATTTTTCCTACAAGCCTGCCTGAAATCCGAATATCGCCATTTTTTTCGAATTTGCCAATCAATCGCCCGTCCTTTCGCACATCGCCGTCATCCTCCACCCTGAGAACCAACCGGCCATCAATGCGAAGGTCGGCGGCCTGAATGGACGGAACGCAGGCAAGCAGCGCGCAGGCTATGATCCAACGATTCATGGCATACCTCCGGAATTCGCCTGGCAAACCTTCCGGACCACGGCCATGACTGATCGCGTGAAGTCCAAGAGTTTGCGGCTGGCCTTTTTTTTACCACATATCGGAGTGACAGGTGGACTAGGCGTGCATTGCCGCACCCTGGTTGAGTCCATTCTGGAACTCCCCGAACCATTCGGCATCACCATCATCGCCCCGAAGGAACCCGAACGCCTTTTTCCCAAATCGGGGCTGGAACCAGGATGGCGGCACCTGGCCCAAGACAACCAGGTGCGCTTGGAGCTGGTGGACTGGCCCAGCCATGCTTCGTTGGCCGATCCACTCGACCAGATCTTGGCACCACTGGAGTGTATCCGGACCGCTGATGTCATTTACTCTTCCTACTATACGGCAATGGCTCGTCCGCCTGCGCCCCAGGTGGTCACCTTTCATGACGCGGGGTTTCTCGAGCACCCTGAAGGTTTTGGCGGCATGGCCGAAACACGGAGAAAAACCCTCGATCGGGTCGCTCCGGCCATTCGCGTCATGCACTGTGTCTCTGCCGATGCGCGGGACCGGATATGCCGACTGCTACCTTTCAACCCATCGAGAACAGGTGTTGTCTGGCACGCCTTGGCGGACCTTCCCGAGGCGATGGCGCAGGCACGGGGAAACAACTGGAAATCGACCCCCCTTTGGCCGTGTGGTGATTGCCCGGGCCAATGGGGCCGGTTCGCATTCTTTCCGGTGGGCGCCGCCACGGGTTTTAACCGCCGGCGAAAAAATGTTCCCTTGGCGGTGCAAGCCTTCAGGGCCATGAGGCCAACCGACCTGCGTCTGGTGATCGCTTCCACCTGCCTGTTGGATGAGTCCTCCTTGGAGCAGTTGCTGCCCGAAGCGGAGCGTGCCCGGGGCGACCTTTCCGGCGGCGCATGGCGAAGCAATGACGGCAAGGTGTTGGTGCTGCCGAATCTGAACCGCCCGGAGTTCCTTGCCGCCATGGCCAACGCCTTGGTGGTTTATTACCCCACCCGGTACGAGGGATTCGGGCTACCGGCGATCGAGGCGATGGCCTTGGGAGTCCCCTTGATCACCGGCAACACGACAAGCCTGCCTGAGATCGTGGGAGAGGCGGGAGTTTTGGTTGACCCCGATAGTTTAGAAAGCTTGGCGAACGCGTTGGAATTGGTTTCCTCCGATTCCGACCACCGATCCGGACTGATTGCCAAAGGGCTTCATCGGGTTACCTTGTTTTCCCGAACAGCGATGGCCCAAGGCATGGTTGAGCTTTTTCTGGCAGCCGCCAGCACCCGATGACCCCAACCACTTCGAGCGGCTAGCATGCCCGGATGCCCCTTGAACGCGCCGAAGGATTGATCCTCCGCCTGCATGACTTCAGTGAGTCAAGCAGGGTTGTCACTCTCTACACCCGGGAATTTGGCAAGATGCGGGCCTTGGCCAAGGGAGGAAAAAGGCTTCGTTCTCCATTTGAAAGTGCGCTTGACTTGCTGGCGCATGCCCGTATTGTCCTCGTCCGCAAATCGGGGGGTGCCCTCCACCTGCTGACCGAGGCTGTTCAGGCCACGAGGTTTGGCGGATTGAGGGCAAACCTCGAGGGGTTGAACGGTGGATACCTGGTGGCGGAACTGCTCGGGGACTGGACGGAGGAAAACGATCCGCACCCGCGCCTGATGGATGAGGCGCTGGCCACGCTGGGCAGGCTTGCCTCGCCGGGACAATCGGCGGAAGGCGCGCGGGCGGCGGTGGCGCGCTTCGAGTCGGTGCTCCTGTGGGAATTGGGGTACCGGCCAGAACTCGAACGGTGCGTCGGATGCGCGCGCAAGGCCCTGAAAGGGCCGTTGGCCTTCGGATTCGGTCAAGGGGGAATCCTTTGCCCCGTTTGCCGAAGGGATCAACGCGGTTGGAGGGAATTGTCGGATGGAACCTGGCGAGTGGCGATGGAATTGACGCGCCAGGCGGCGGGGGTTGAAGAGGGTGAGGGACCGCTGACGGGATGTGATACCGCGACGCGTCGGCAGGTGGCGCGGTGGTTGGGTGAGTACCTGAGCTGGATCCGGGGGCGCCGGCCGCGACTGATGGGCTGGCAGGAGACTTGACGGTGGACGATCGCCGAAATCAGCAAGGCGCATGGTGGACCGCGCTCGCGTGCGGTTTCCTCATGTCCCTGACTCCAGGCTGCGCCACGCTTGACAATCTTCCTCTTGTGGGAGCCCCGAAAGGCCCGCCCCCACCGGCGGAATCGGGCGTGCTCCTGCCAGACGGCACATTCGAGGCGGCCACCATCACCGACCCCAACAGCCCAGAAGGGCGGCTCGCCAGCGGCAAGGAACTGTTCAGGCAAGGCAATTACGCCCATGCCGAGCGCATTTTCCGCAGGCTCGGCAAAAACAAGAAGCATCCCCTGCCCGTCCTGGAGGAGGCCCGTTTCCTCGAGGCGGAGTGCCTGCGCATGCAAGGCCATTACCCGCGCGCGGCCGACACCTATGTGGACCTCCTGAACAAGTTCGACAGGACCCAGTACAAGGAGCAGGCCATTCAGCGGATGTATGACATCGCGAACTATTGGCTTGACGACACCCGCAACCAGATGAGGGAAGACCGGGAAAGGAAAGAGGGCAAGCGCTGGTTGGTCAGCCCGATCTTCATCACCTTCGACAAAACGAAGCCGTTCCTCGACCGGGAGGGACGCGCCATCGAGAAGCTCGAGCAGGTGCGATACCACGATGTCGCCGGCCCGCTCGCCGACAAGGCGCTGTTCATGTGCGGCTGCGTCAAGTTTTTCCGCAACGACTTCGCCGAGGCCGATTACTATTTTTCCCAGATCCACGAGAGGCACCCCAACAGCGAACTCGCGCCGCAGGCCGTGGAACTCGCGATCATCAGCAAGCACCTGAGCACGGGCGGATCGGACTACGACGGCCGCAAGGTGGCCGAGGCGCGCATGCTGGTTCATGCCGCTTTCAACAACTATCCCGAATTGGCTGACAACAAGAAGGAGTTCCTGAGCCGCCAACTGGTGGGCATCACGCTCCAGCAGGCAGAGAAGGATTTCAAGGTGGCCCAGTTCTACGAGCGGACCAAGCATCCCGGATCGGCCTATTTCTGCTACGAGATCGTCCGCCGACGGTATCCCGGGACACCCTATGCGGAGCGCGCCGGCGAACGGATGGCGGACTTGCGCGCCAAGGGTGAAGAACCCCAGCAGGCCTCGTGGTGGAGCAACATTCCCACGGTGCCGGAAGTGAAGTGGCCATGGCAGCGGAAGGACGCCGATCCCGCCGCGAAGCCTGAACTGGCTCCGCCCCCGAAGCAGTTGCCCGCCGGCATGATTCCGCCTAGCGCCTCCGGCAGCGCGCCAGGCAACTATATTCCCTGACCCATCGCCCAGGAGCACGCCATGCGACACACCCTGCCCCTCGCGCTGCTGGCGACACTGGCCGCGGTCCTGACGACGACAGGTTGCCAGACCTGGGACGGCCACCTGAACCTGGGACGGTACACCACCCGGCCGAACTATGAGGCGTCGATACGGACGGTGCGCGTGCCGGTGTTCAAGAACAAGACGCAGGTGTATCAAGGCCTTTCAGGAGTCGAGAATGAACTGACATTGGCGATCATCCGCGAAATCGAGATGAAGACGCCCTACAAGGTTGTTCCGGCCAACGCGGACGCGGACACCGAGTTGACCGGGACCATCGTGAGCTACAGCAAGGGGATCATCAACCGCAACCAGTTGAACGAGGTGCGGGAAGCCGAGACCTACATGGCCGTCGATGTGGTCTGGAAGGACCTGCGCACAGGCGAGATCCTGAGCCAGCCACGCCGCAAGGACCTCGACGCGCCCAACGCGGCGTTCAACCTTCCCGAACCGGGCGCTCCGGAACCCATACCCGTGCGAATCACATCCACGGGGAGCTTCATTCCCGAACTGGGACAGTCGACCAGCACGGCTCGGCAGGTGAATTTCAACCGCATCGCGGGACAGATCACCCGCATGATGGAAAAGCCGTGGTAGTGGGCAACGGACTCCGCTGGACTGTCCGCGGACGCGACATGTTGGCGGGCGGAACCCCCTTGGTGATGGGGATCGTCAATGCCACGCCGGACAGTTTTTCCGGGGGCACTCCGTCGGCGTCGGAAGCCGTCGCCTTGGCGGAAAAATTGATCGAGGAAGGCGCTGACATCATCGACATCGGAGGTGAGTCCACCCGCCCGGGAGCGGCGCCAGTCGATGCCGACGAGGAATCAAGGCGTGTCATTCCCGTGATTGAGTCGCTGGCGCGTTCCCATCCCCGGGCCTGCATCTCCATCGATACCATGAAGGCGGTCGTGGCGCGCAGGGCGTTGGAGGCCGGCGCGCGGATCATCAATGATGTCTCCTCGCTGGAAGACCCGTTGATGGCGCCGCTCGCGGCGGAATCGGGGGCCGGACTGGTTCTGATGCACATGCGGGGCAACCCCGGGAACATGCAGGACGCGCCACGGTACGGGAATGTTGTCGCGGAGGTTGTCTCCCACCTGGAGAACCGCGTTCACGCCGCGATGGAATCGGGTGTCGGCAGGGAACAGATCGCCTTGGATCCGGGAATCGGTTTCGGCAAGACGCTTGAACACAACCTGCAACTGCTTGCCAACCTTTCGGCCCTCAGGGGTCCCGGTATGGCGGTGCTCCTAGGTGTCTCGCGCAAGTCTTTTCTGGGAGCCATCACCGGCAGGCCGGTGGGAGAGCGCCTGGCCGGCACCCTCG
>CAWUNZ010000067.1:0-13960 GCA_963923445.1 uncultured bacterium | reverse complement strand
ATTAGATCAGCTGGAAAAACCGCCTTGGGAGGAGACAACAGGACAGGTTGCGCGGTTCTTGTCAACCTGGCCGATCAGTTGGTCCGGTCGGGGGTTCCCCATCCGCCCATAACACTCCTGTTCACGGTGCGGGAGGAAAGCGGGTTGCATGGCGCTCGCTCTCTTGACCCGGCTTGGTTCAAGGGCGCGACAACAGGATACAATGTTGATGGAGGTAATCCAGGAAGATTTGTTGTTGGTGCGGTGGGTGCCCAGCGCTGGGAGGCCGAGGTGACTGGAATCGCCTCCCATGCCGGGGTTCATCCAGAACGGGGAGTATCGGCAACCATGATCATCGCCCTGGCATTGTCCGAGGTGAGAAAAAAAGGTTGGTTTGGCAAGGTTTCAAAAGGCGGCAAGGAAGGAAGCAGCAATGTCGGGGTTTTGGCAGGCGGTGGGGGAGGAAGCGTTGGAGATGCCACAAACGTTGTCACTGATTACGCATTGGTGAGAGGAGAAAGCCGAAGCACCGATCCTCATTTGGTGGCGGAAATCACCGATGCCTACCAAAACGCATTCATAAATGCCGCCAAGGAAGTCCAGACAGTCGATGGCAAGACTGGAAGCGTTCGATTTGAAGCGCGAGTGGAATACGAAGCTTTCCGTATAGCTGATGATCATCCGGTCGTGAAAAAAGCCGTTGCGGCTTGCGAAAAACTCAACATACAGCCCGTTCTGGAAGTCAGTCGAGGCGGTTTGGACGCGAACTGGCTTGTTCGCCATGGATTGACTTCTGTGACATTTGGGGCGGGGCAACATGAGATTCACACTATTGGCGAGTATGTTAATCTTGAGGAATTTCATGCTGGTTGCCGGTTGGCCTTCGCGCTGGCAGTCAACCAATGACATCATCTGCCCGGCCCGGTTCGATCTTGGGAAAGGGAAAATCAGTTGCCTTGAGATGGTTCGGTCACTTGTATGTCCAAGTGTTCCTGGCGGTTATTTTGGCTATTGGATTTGGTGGATTATTTCCTGAACAGGCAAAAGCCCTCAAGCCTTTGGGTGACGCTTTTGTCAAATTGGTCAAAATGCTGATCGCGCCAATCGTTTTCTGCACGATTGTTCACGGCGTTTCTGCCATGGGAGATTTGAGGCGCTTGGGACGAGTGGGGCTTAAATCACTTGTTTATTTTGAAGTTGTATCCACGATTGCCTTGGTTGTGGGATTGGTCGTGGTTAACATGCTTCGCCCGGGGGAAGGTTTTCCGCTCCCTGATTCTCAACCTGAGCCGATATCCAAATCAAATGTCAAGCCGCTGGGATTCGCCGAATTTTTACTCGACATGATTCCGGCAACGGTCGTTTCCCCATTTGTGTCAGGGGAAATGATTCAAGTTTTGTTGGTGTCCATCCTGGCGGCTTTGTCGCTTGTCTCCCTAGGCAGTCATGGCGGTACGGTGGTGGGGGTTCTTGAGACAGTATCAGCGGTTTTCTTCGGCATGCTTGGAATCGTGGTCAGGTTGGCGCCGATCGGCGCTTTCGGAGCCATGGCCTACACGATTGGAAACCATGGATTTCAGGCCCTTGGATCGCTTTTGTACCTCATGGCCTGTTTTTATCTTACCTCTGCCTTTTTTGTCATAGTTGTGTTGGGATTAATCGCAAAAGCAGCAAATTTCTCGATCATTCAATTTTTAATTTATTTAAGGGAAGAAATAATTCTTGTTATCGGGACGAGTTCTTCCGAAACGGCGATGCCTGGACTGATGAAAAAACTCCGCTCCCTCGGATGCAGTCAAGCGACGGTTGGATTGGTGGTTCCTACTGGTTACAGCTTCAACTTGGATGGCACCAACATTTACATGACGATGGCAGCAATATTTCTGGCCCAAGCGACGAATACACCTTTGGGATTGTCGGATCAGCTTTTCTTGCTTTTGGTAGCGATGGCGACATCGAAGGGCGCTAGCGGTGTCACCGGATCTGGTTTTGTCACCTTGGCCGCGACAATGTCAGCCGTTCCATCCATTCCAGTCGAATCACTCGCAATCCTTGTTGGAATTGACAGGTTTATGAGTGAATGCCGCGCATTGACCAATTTCGTCGGCAATGGAGTCGCGACTGTTGTTGTCAGCCGTTGGGAGGGTGAAATCACCTCGGATCAAGTCAGGAATGGCTTGTCAAAAATAGCGGCGGCTGGGAGTTAGGTTGCTCGCCTTAAAGTTTTTTAAGTCGGCGAGCTTTCATTTCGAATCGTTCCAACGGTTGAGTGCTGATTTCCACTTCCGCTTGGAAAAGAAACCGTTCCTGAAACCCTGAATGAAGTCTGTCGAGAATCGTGTCCGTATCCTTGCCGGATTTTTCAATCGTGTCGATCACCAACTTGAGTTTTGAAAGGCCGGAACTTTCCTTGACTTCGATTCTGAATTCCTTGATTTCGGGGTGACTCCAAAGCCAGTTTTCGATTGCCTCGGGATGAATGTTGTTGCCACGGATGATTAGCATGTCGTCCAATCGGCCAAGAATGCCTCCCGCCAAAGACAACAATGGTCGGCCGCATGGGCATGGTTGCCGATAGACCTTAACTCGATCTCCCGTGCGATACCTAATCAATGGCATGGCCAAACGGTCCATCGGTGTCAGGACCAGCTCTCCCTCGTCAACTTCGATGTCACTGTTTGGTTCAAGGACCTGAGCCAAGTAGGATTCATCGGCGATATGCAACACGCCCGGATTACGCGCGCATTCCATTGAAACAGGCCCTGTTTCGGTCATGCCGTGATGATCGAAAACTCTGGCTTCCCATGCTGTTTCCAAGCGGTTTCTGAGGGCTGGACGGTTGGCGCCTGGTTCGCCCGCAAGAATCAACGCGCGTACCGGCAAGGATTTCAAATCTATACCCATTTCGCCGGCGGCCTCGGCCATGTGTTGGGCATATGAGGGGGTTGTCAGGACCACCGTGATTTGATGTCGTTCGATCAACCTGATGCGGGCTTGTGTTGAGAGGCCTCCTGCGGCCAGGCAGAACCGCCCCGATCTTGTGGCCGCCTCGAAAGCACTCCAAAATCCTAAAAACGGACCAAATGAAAATGGGAACAGCAATTTATCCGTATCTTTTATTTCCGCTATTCTGAAAAGGATGTCCCAAATATCGAGAATTCTGCCCCAGTCCTCGGTTGAATCTCCCCATGCCAAGGGCGTGGAGACTGTCCCTGATGATTGGTGCAGCCGAGTGACAGGCCGATTGGCAAATGAGCCCAATGGAGGATTCCGGAATTGCTCTGCTACGATCTCGGCTTTTGTAATGGCCGGAGTGCAGAGCAAATCATTCTTGCAATTTGGCCGGGGAGTTGAAGGGTTTGAAAAACGGCTTACCCAGAAGGGACTTGAAGCCAAGGCCTCGCACAGGCGGACTGCCTTGGCTTCACTGGTTTGAGATGGACAATTCACGGTTTACTCATCGAACCTTAAAACAGAAAAGCAATTCCTGGTCCCTGAGAAAGAGATGTCCATCTGACAAAACTGGATGAGTCCATCTTCTTCCGCCGGTTTTTCTTGTGGTTGATTCCGCGGGAAGATTGAAACGGGACAATTCCTTGTACCCTGCCGTGTCAGCTTGGATCATCGCAACAGTTCCGGTGTCTTCGGCCAGCGCTATGAGTTTGCCATCGGCAAGAATGGCGCTACCGGAACCAAGTGAGTTCCGCTTTCCTGTCCAGGCGACATTTCCGTTATCCAAATCCTGACATGCCCAAGAGCGTTTTCCGTGGAAGCCATAAGCGTGTTTGCCCGAAATGACAAACCCACCCAAGTTTGAAGAGATCTCCTTGGCGGACCAAACTGTTTCCACTCCATTGGATGCCGGTTTAAGGAGGGTTGCTTCGCCTCCATATCCAGCAGATATGTAGATCCCTTGTGGAGTTACAACAGGTGTGCCAGCAACGATGTCAGGGTAATCTGCTTCACGCTTGTATTGCCAAGCCGTTGCGCCATCTGATGCCTTGACTGCCGCAGCGCCGTTTTGGGTCATCACGATATATTGGCGTGCACCGGCAAATTCACCCACTGCCACTGATCCGTAGGTGGCTTGGATTTTCAATTCCGCGCTACGCCATTTCACTTTTCCCGTAGCTGGGTCCAATGCCGTGAAAAGGCCCCCTGCTCCCCCGGTTGTGACAATCAAGGAGTCCTTGTCTCGCAGCGGAGAGGCCGAAAATCCCCAACCCATCTTCGCGGGACCGCCACCAACGGGATTGATCTCGGCAGCGAGTTCCTTGACCAAGTCGATTGACCAAGCTTGCTTTCCAGAAGTTGCATCGAAGCAAGCTAAAATGCCTTGGCTTCCTTGGGCATAAACCTTGCCATCGGCGATAGTAGGAGTGGCGTTCGGTCCTCCTGACCAGGAATTTCCTTGAAAATCAAAGATTGGTCCAATGACTGAGGTCCACAACTCTTTTCCAGAAGCGTCTATCGCCAGAACAACCTCGTTCTTTTCCCTGGTCCCAAGCAGGTAGATGATTCCTTTTGAAACTGCAGGGCTACCATAACCGGCACCGGCCTTGGTGAATGTCCATCGGAGGGGTGGGCCATCCTTGGGCCAAGGGGAAAGTCCTGTCTCACTTGAGACTCCATCCCGATTGGGGCCCCTGTATCCTGGCCAATCGGCGGCGGTCACGGCGGTCGTGCAAGCCAAACTAATGATTAGGGCTGAAAAGTTCCGAATTCGAATCATTTATCGTTCTCCTGAATGTTCTCAGTCCGCTCAGTCCTGCCCTACAACATCCTCGGGCAGGGAGAAAATACAAGAGCCATTTATTGCCTGGCGTTCCATGCCGTTTCGGCCTGATGGGCGGAAATAATATCCTTTTCCAGATGAGCGGCACCAAAATGCCAAGTAAGTCCCGCCACGAGAACTAGAACTGAGACCAGCAAGAAACCAGAGTTCAGGCCACCTGGGAGCCAGTCACCGGCGATTCCGATCAGAGTCGGGCTGATCACATCCCCAAGCGCATGGATGACAAAGATGCAAATGGCCATCGCTGGTGGCCGAAGGTGGGGAGGAGCCACGTTCATGAGGATCGCATTAGCCGGTCCGGTATTCATGAACAAACCAAGGCAGGCGAGGAAAAGGCAAATCCAAGCGAAAGGAAAGGGGGCCAAGACCACTCCCACCATTGCTGGAAAGGCCAGATACATGCCCCAGGCGCACACACGGAAGTACGCGCCTGGATCGCTGGTCCTCCATTTGTCAGCCAGCAGGGACCCAAGCACAGTTGCCAACATTCCCGATGTGACAATGATCAATCCGATGACCATGCTCCCCGTCTCTGATCCAACGGCCTGCCTGGTTTCAGAAATGTAGTTGGGAAGCCAGAAGGCGATTCCGCCAATACAGAAGGTTGCGGCGGTGTAAGCGGTGACATTGAGCTTGTATGAGGGACTCCGGAGTAGAAAAACATACTCGCCCAAGGGTATGGAAGATTGCGATTTGCAGGAAGTGGAGGCTGGTTCCGGCAAATACCAGCAAGCCAAGGCCAAGATGACGCCGGGTGGAACCACATAAAAAAAGGACCATGGCCATCCGAAAATTCCTCCCAAGGCGAAACCGATGGCGCTTCCGACGGGAACGGCCATGTAAAGGGCGGCAAGCGCCTTGCCTCGGCTGGCCTCGGAATACCAATCGGAAAGAAGCGCTGGCGCTGCTGGGCCAAATGCCGCCTCTCCAATGCCAACCATGCACCTGGTGGCAAGGAGGAAGCCGTAGGTTCCGATCAAATCCATCCATGCTTGAATGGGAACGCCGTTGGCGCGCGCTTCATCAGCCATGGATCTGGCGATGCCTGCCATGCCGCTGGCACCGCTCGCCAATGTCCAAAGCAAAACCCCGACGGCGATCATTCGTGTTCTTGAAACTTTCGGCTGGATCCAGCCGAAAACGGGCGCCATCACCACAAACGAAACCATGAAGGCGCTTTGCAACAAGCCTTTCAGCGTTTCGGAATGGGAGAAACCCAATTGGGAACTGATGGGGGCTAAATTGGCACTGATGATGTACCTGTCGATGTAATTGAACAGGTTGATCGCGGCCAGAATCATGATCGTGATCAACGGAAGGTGTCTCGTCATGGGGTGCCCTTTGGATTTGGTTCATGCCTTTGAGGACAGTTGTTGCTTTTTCCCTATGATTTTCGCAAGCCGGATCTCGGTGTCGCAGGTTCGGGACAGGTTTCGGGGAGTGATCGCCATGGCATTGAACGGATCGCTTGGGCGAAAACTAAACATGGGGCTCATCGGTGGCGGGCAAGGGTCCTTCATCGGTAAGGTTCATTCAATCGCCGCCTGCCTTGACAATCGGGCGGAACTGGTTGCGGGGGCCTTTTCATCGGATCCTGATCGATCCAAAGCCTCCGCCGCCGATTACGGCGTTTCTTCCCGGCGTGCCTATGGCAGTTATTTGGAAATGGTCCGGGAGGAAAGCAAGCTTCCTCTTGGCGAGCGGGTTGATTTCGTCTCAATCGCCACTCCAAACCACACCCATTTTCCAATTGCCAAAGCCTTTTGCGAGGCAGGAATCAATGTCGTGTGCGACAAACCCATGACTTTCACCTTGGCGGAAGCCGAGGAACTCAAGGCGATCGTTGAAAAGACGGGCGTGGTTTTTGCTTTGACACACAATTACACCGGTTATCCGTTGGTTCGCCAGGCGAGGCAGATGGTTTTGGAAGGAAAACTTGGCGAGATTCAGGCTGTTAGAGCTTTTTACATTCAGGGTTGGTTGCGTACCCGATTAGAGTCAAGTGGCCAAAAGCAAGCCGATTGGAGAACAGATCCCAAGAAAAGTGGTGCAGCAGGGTGTTTTGGAGACATTGCGACCCATGCCTACAATCTTGCCCGGTACATCACTGGTCTCAAGCCTGACCAAGTGAGTTGTTCCCTGAAAACCTTTGAACCCGGAAGAAAACTCGACGATTACGGTGCCGCCCTGATCCGGTTTCAAGGAGGAGCATTGGGTACTGTGACCGCTTCTCAAATTTCCCACGGTCGGGAAAATGATCTTTGGATCGAAGTGGATGGGACATTAGGTGCACTGGAATGGCACCAGGAAGAACCCAATAAACTGATATTCAGGCAAAATGGTCAACCCCATGCGATTTATACTCGAGCTGGGGGGCCTTACCTAAGCACTGCTTCGGCCGTCGCATCCCGCTTGCCCTCCGGGCATCCCGAAGCGTTTTTCGAGGCTTTCGCGAATATTTACACAGCCGCGTTTGATGCGATCGTTGATCGGGCTTCTGGAAAACCCGTACCCGGTGCCGAATCCAGTTACCCCAATGTTTCAGATGGGGTCGATGGGATGAATTTCATTGAAAGGTGCGTTGGGAGCAGCCGGGATGGCGGGGCATGGGTGCCACTAGCTCACAAAGCGTGCCGTTCTTGACAACAGACTCAATTCGGCATCGTTGCCGGAGGTCATTTGGCCCGCTAGGATTCAATGGCTCAATGGATGGCGACGGTATTACCCTCCGTTAGCCTTAGGAGTTCTGAAATGCAAATCAAAGTTTCCACCCGGCATGGGCATATCAATGACGAAATCCAAGGGAAAATAAGGGAAAAGGCCGACCGTCTCAATCATTTGTTCGACCGTCTCACCATGATTGAAGTGACAGTCGATCACCAAAGAAGCGATAGCCTTGTTGAGTTTTTAGTTCAGGCCGAACACAAGCACGATTTTGTTGCGCGGGAAAAACATACCGAACTTATGGCTGCGGTTGATTTGGCAATGGACAAGATTTCCATGCAGATCCGCCGCTACAAAGAAAAGATCCAAGACCATCGTCGAGACGTTTCCACAGGGGAACTTGCCAGGGAAATTGGCGACGGCAAGGGATCCAAGTGAGGCCTCGGCATGCGTCTGAGTGAGTTTCTTGTGAAAGGCGCCCTGGTTCATGACCTGAAGGCGGCAACCAAGGAAGAGGCAATCCGTTCCTTGGTGGGTAAATTGGTCGAGGCTGGTAAAGTCCAATCTCAAGATGCTGATGATATCAGCCGCGCCATCATGAAGCGTGAGACCCTTGGTTCAACGGCCATAGGTAACGGCGTGGCTATACCGCACGCCCGCCATGTGAGTGTCCAGTCGTTGATTGGAACCGTTGGAGTTGTCCGAAGCGGCATGCCTTTTGACAGCAAGGACGGTAAACCGGTTTTTGTGCTGGTTTTGATCGTTTCTCCGCATGATCGGCCGGGTGACCACCTCAGGGCGCTGGAGAATGTTTCAACCGCCCTTCGCGATTTGAATTTTGTCGAGAACTTAAAATCCGCCGAAAAACCTGAAGATCTCGCTGGCTTATTGTTTGGAGCCAGCGGCAAATGATTGAGTTCAAGGGGTATCCGCCAGCCATTCACAAGCCACGCCGGGGGTGGATCGCATGACATCCATCGCTCGGCGAAAATTGGTTGTGACTCATCCCATGGGATTTCACATGCGCCCGAAAGCTGCATTCGCTGAAATTGCCTCGCAATTTGAAGCGGAAATCCTCGTTCATTGGGACGGCCGGACCTTCAATGGAAAGCGAATGTGGGATTTGATGCTTGTGGCTGCTTCAATGGGGAGCGAATTGGATTGCGAAGCTCAGGGCCCTGATGCGGAAAAAGCATTAGATGCACTTGAAGAGGTTCTATCAAAAGATCACGACAACGATTGATGATTATTGGTTTGCCCTTGCCATTCCCTGACAAATCTGGAAACTGGTAATTAAGAAGAGAGTTCTCCGGGTGGCTTGCCACCATAGGATTGAGCTTTTTTTCCGCCTCATTTCGAGGCGTGGACGAAACAGTAATCGGGTGAGGCGCTCTGGGACCATAAGAAACGGCCTCGTGCTCCTCTCCAACGCGGGATAATCGTGCCTTTAGATCGCTTGAATCGATCTTGGCAGCTTGGTTTCAGAAATTTGGGTGTTAAGTCAGTCGGACCCGCCTAAATTCCAAAAACCTCTGATTTCCTCCCGTTGGTTAGCCGCCTCACCCCCGGATACGGGCGGAATTCATGGCTGAGGCGTCCTTGCCTTTCGGCTACCCACGGCACCGGTTCAGGTCCAGTGATTTGTACCATCGGTATCGTTTGATTTTTCAAAAAACGGAAGAACTTGTTTTTCTTAGCCACATCGATCTGATCCGATCACTTGAAAGGCTGTTTCGAAGGGCCGATTTGCCTGTAAGGCTTGCGGGCAAGTTTCATCCCATGCCTCGATTGATTGTAGCCCTTGCTTTACCTCTCGGTGTTCATGGTCTGCGAGAAGTCCTTGATGTCGAACTGACCGAATCATTCACTTCAGATGGAATTCTTGATGCTCTTCGCAAATCATCGCCTGCCGGCCTTTATTTTCTTGATTGCTATCCAGTTCATGCAAAAGCCTCCAGCCGAGTGGTTCGACTCGGTTACAGATTTTCCGTGCCAAAAGAACGAATCCCTGAAATGCATAAGCGGATTAGCTGCCTGACTCAGGATGGTCCTTGGGAAATGGAAAGGTCCGAAAGGCGGGCGACACTCATGCCCTCCTCCGGACTGATGTCAATTGTTGAGGACGGTCTTGAGTCAAACAATTTGGAAGAATGGGTTGGAAGGTCACGATCGGGCCCGAATCCGGTCAAAGCCATTCCGCGAGTTATCGACCTTCGGACAATTATCGAATCGGTCGAATTGCAAGAAGGCTTTTTAGAAGTCGTTTTGAAGTTTGGTGAAAGTGGCACAGCCAAGCCGGAAGAGGTTCTTCGGTTGGTTGGTGCCGAGGATTTGATGACAAAGGGGGGAAGGATCGAGCGATTCATGCTCGAGATGGCCGACATGAGCGGCCCATCCGAATCCGCCCCGTTGGCGGGTGTCATACCCGCGGAAGGAGAAGTTTTATGAAAAAGGAAATGCTGATCAATGTTCTTCAGCATGAGGAATGCAGGATTGCTATTGTCGAAAATGGAATGCTTGAGGAGCTTTATGTCGAGCGGGCCAGCCATGAAAATTATGTTGGCAACATTTACAAGGGAAGAATTGTCAACATAGAGCCGAGTATCCAAGCAGCTTTTGTAGATTTTGGCGTGGGGCGAAATGGCTTCCTCCATGTGAGTGATGTCGAACCAGCCTACTACAAACCTGTCTCTTATACACATCTCCGAGCCCACGAGACGTAGAGGCTTCCTCCATGTGAGTGATGTCGAACCCGCCTACTACAAACATATCGACCCCGAGGCTGCCGCTGCCGAGGGACGAGACCTTGAGGCGCCTCGCCAAGGACGGACGGGCCGTTCGTCATCGAATTCCGGGGGTCGCGATGGGCGGGGAGGCATGCGTGGAGGACGACCCGGTGGCGGCGGGAGGCGTGGAAACGACTTGGACCGTCGCCGACAACTTTATCAAGAATTGGAACAAGATCTTGTGGAGGCCGGCCAAGAAGGCCTTTTGACTGAATCATCCGAGTCGGAGGTTACTGAGCAATCTGGCGATGTCCAGGCTGGTGAGGCAGCTACTCGTGAGGATCAAAGCAAGCCTCGTCGAAGGCGGGGCCGATCTGGTCGTGGGCGTAAAGGAATTCTGGAACCTGCTAATCAGGAATCGGGCTCGGAGGAAACCCCGAGGCAGGTTGACGAGAATATTTCGGAATCCGGTGAACTCCATCAGGAAAAAATAAAGCGCGATGAAAGTGGCGACTCTCCCCTGATGGAATCCTCCGAACATCGGACTGCGCCTCCAGAGGAAGATGACGAATTTTTGGTTTTCAATCGTCGTAAACCGGAGATTTCACCCGTCCAGGAATCGGCTTCGGAATCCCCCGGATTAATAGTATCCCCCGGCGCTATTGTTCAAGCAAAGACCCAAAAAGTCGCGGTTGCTCCCCCGCCCTCACATGAAGAGGGTGAACTTTCACTCGTTTTTCGTAATGAAACGAGACAAAACCAATCATCTTTTGTAGCTGTTGAAATTGAGGTGCCCAAGGAGGGAGCCACGGTCAGCAGGGTCAATGTCAGCGGCGGCTCTTCGCCCATGGCCACAGAAACCGGCGATGAGTCTTTGATTTTTGATCGTCTTGCTGGAAAGGAAGAACCAGCTCCTGTTACTCAAGTTGCCACGGAACCTCGTCGGGTGGCGCGCCAATCTATCCAGCGGACCGAAAATGAAAGGCACCGGTTGGATCGCCAACGGAGTCAGGAAAGTACCGCTGAAGAGGAACATGCCGCGCGTGAGAACCGTGAGGAAGGGGAAGCGGAAGATCGGGGATTTGGCGAGCGGGAAAGGCGTGGTCCTAGCGGGGATCGTCGACGTCGCCCAGGTCGAGATGCCGGTAGGACTGGAGATGGCGAACGCCCCAAACCCCCGATTCAGGAAATCTTCAAGCGTGGGCAGGAAGTCATTGTTCAGGTAATCAAGGAAGGAATAGGAACCAAGGGGCCAACCCTCAGCACCTACATATCGATTGCTGGGCGATATTTGGTACTAATGCCCGGTTTGAACAGAGTTGGCGTCTCTCGAAAAATCATGGATGACGACCAACGGCGTCGACTTCGCGATATTTTCAACGACTTGAAACCACCAACCGGGCTGGGTTTTATTATCCGAACAGCCGGCGTGGATAAAACGAGGTCTGAAATCCAGCGGGATCTGGCTTATCTTTCAAGACTTTGGCAGGTGGTAGCCCGCCGCATCAAGAAGGTGAAATCTCCGGCCGAGGTTTACCAGGAATCTGACATGATCACCCGGACGATCCGGGACACTTTCACGAACGATATTGACACCATTTGGGTTGACGAGCGCTCTGCCTTTGAACACGCTCAGGAATTCCTTCAGTTTGTCATGCCGAAACATGCTGAAAGGATCAAGTTTTATGAAGGAAAGGAGCCTCTTTTCAATAAATACGGGATCGAGGAAGAGATCGCCCGAATGAATCAGAAAAAGGTTCCACTGGCTAATGGTGGATCGATTGTCATTGAGCAAACCGAAGCGTTGGTTGCCATCGATGTGAATAGTGGCAGCTTCCGAACGGATGGGAACAATTCCGAGGATACCGCCTATCAGATGAATCTTCAGGCGGCCAAGGAAATCGCCAGGCAGCTTCGCCTTCGAGACCTTGGTGGGGTCATCGTCAATGACTTCATTGATATGCGGGAGGAGCGCCACCGCAGAGGAGTTGAAAAAGCTCTCAAGGAAGCGATGCGCCGTGATCGAGCGCGTACCAAGATGTTGCGCATTTCGGCGTTTGGTCTCATTGAGATGACGAGGCAGCGAATCCGGCCAAGTCTTAAACGAAGTGTTTTCACGGATTGTCCGAGTTGCAAGGCTTTGGGATATGTGAAAACAAGCGAAAGCATGAGCTTGGAGGTGATGCGTTACATTCAATTGGCCACATGCAATTCCAATATTAGGCAAGTTATCATCAGAGTGACCGAGGAAGTGGCGCGATATCTCCTTAATCGTAAGAGAAGGGAAATTGTGCGGTTGGAAGAAATGGGCGGTTTCCAAGTGGAAATCCAGTCTCTTCTTGGAGCTCCTCCCGAAGTTCTGGAAATCGTCTGTTTTGATCAAAACGATCACGAGGTTCGATTACTACCAGTTGTCGAACCTGCAATGCCACATCGTGGAGGCCGAAGGTATTAATCTAGGATTGTTACCATACTTTTGATAGAGGCGGGCAGGAGGTGGTTATCCTGCCCGCCTCTATTTCCATGATGTTGGAAAGAAGATGAACTGTTGCTTGGACTTGACGGCCGTGACCGCGTTTGATTATCGGGCGCCTCGTTCTGAATTTGGGTTGGGCGGGCATGTCATGCCTGCGCATTCCCATGCGGAGGCGTTCGCGGGACATGAACCGATTGTTCATCCGTTCGTTCCTGATTCTCGTTGCCTGGATGGCTGTCATGCCATTTGGTGCCATCGGTTACCAGACTCCGTCTGGCGCTTTTGATGGCTTGACCTATTCTCGAAATCTGGCTGGCGAATCCAAACCCTTGATTCTCGAGGCCGATCAAGGTGCTGTTTGGACTTCTGGCGAAGAAACCTGCATAGCGCTCAACGGCAAGGTTTTGGCGCAGTTGGGTTTCATGAACCTGCGCTGCGGAAGGGCGATCGCATGGGCAAATGTGTCCAAATACCGCCAAACAGGGGTTTGGGCGGTTGATGTTTATGCTGAAGACTTGCTGCTTGATACAGGAGGGGAATCGCGATCCTCAGCCAAGGGATTGATTTCGGTGAGCACACGCGGTGAGTTGCGTTTTCAGGCATCTCGAGAAAAAGTTACTCGCCAAGATCTGTCCGGGGATCCTCTTTTTCAAAGGGCCTATGCTGCCCGTCAATCCTCCAAGGGGACTTTTCGGGCGGTTGGATCAGCGAACGAAACAAGCCAAATTATTCCGACTGCGGTTCAACAACCAACACAGCCCAGCTTACCGGTCATTGGTTCACCTCCCCCCGCACCCTTGCAATCCAGCCCTCCGCCAGTTCCACAGATTGCGTCCCCGCCACCTGATCCTGAGCCGCCCGCGCCCAACCCGGGAGTAAACCCAATCTCTCCGGCGGTACCACCGCCGGTTTCTGTTTCCGGCCTAGAAAACCAGCTGCAATCCGCTATCGCTCCGTCAACCTCGCCCGATCAGCCTTATTTCGAACCGGCGGCACCAGTAAGGCAATTCAGTATCGCGCCCCGGACGAACGCTGGGTTTGAGTTCAATTTCGGGCCCCAAGCGGGTGATGAGCAAGCCCTGATCATCACTGGTGGTGTGATCATGAATATTCGCAATGTCGAAGGCGCCAGCCTGATAGATGTGGAGGCGGATCGTGTGGTCATTTGGACGAAGGGTGCCAATGCCCAGCAAATGATGGAAAACCTGCGAAGCAAAAGCGGGTCGGCCAGGGACATGGAGATATATCTCTCGGGGAATGTTGAGCTGCGTTCTGTTGAGGCCCGTGGGCCAAAAGGAGTGCAGGGGCAGACCCGGACGA
>CAWUNZ010000066.1:0-14049 GCA_963923445.1 uncultured bacterium | reverse complement strand
GTAACCGCTGGGGTGATTCCATGCTTTCGACCACCGGATGGATGCTTGTGGCCACGGGGTTCACCGGCGCGTTGACCCTTCGTTTCGCCTTGGGATTATTGGGCAAAAAGCTGGGCCTAGGAGCCACCACCAAGGTTCACCTGGCACCCGCAGGCGGTGTTTCGAGTGTGCTTGCCGGCTTGATAGGGAAGGCCCGCCGGGAAGTTCTCATGATTCTCCCCGCGCCACGGTCCCGGTCGCTGGTGGAAGCCCTCATCAACGCCAGCAAACGGGGCGCCCTGGTGGAACTGCTGATCGACCCGGCCGCTCCAAAGGTTTGCCCCGGCGAATGCGAGATGCTTCGGCAGGCCGGCGTGACCCTTCTATTCGACCCCGAACATGCTCCCGTGGTGGGCACCCACCTTCTGGTGGATCACAAAACGCTGGCCATTGGCGCCGCGCGCTCGGGTGCCCATGGAGATCCCGACGGGATCGACAACATGACGGTGCTGACCGGCCAAGCGGAGGAAGCCAACCAATTCCGCGATTTTTTCAGCACCCACAAGGGCCACGCGCAAAACCTTTTCGCGCCGCCATCGGCCGCTCCCGCACCACCGCAGCAGGCCGCGATCCAGCAGGCCCCCATCCAGCAGGCTCCGGCGCCTCAGCCCGCGCCGGTCGCTCAGCAATCGTTCGCTCCCGCCGCACCGGCGCCCCAGCCCGCACCCACCCAAACCGTGATCAACCCCAACGATCCCCGCTCACTTCTCGAGGCGGCCCGCGAGGCTGCCGCCCGTGGCGACCAAAACCGCGCCGCGGCTTATCTTGAGGCCGCGAAAAACGCCGACAAGCGCCTGCAGGAAGCCGCCCAAGCGAACGCCGGCATGCGCGTATCCGCCTGAAAACTGCCGTCAAATATTGCCAATCAAACCCCCGGTTATGAATCACCCGTGCCTACAGGTGTTTCATGGGCGCCATCTTCTCCGGTAAATTAGGAAAGATGCCCCGCCGGAGATTCTCACCATGAGCCTTGCGACCGATGAGGAAACGCTGACGGAGGCCCTGAAGGCCCCCGGGTTCAAGCAAAGCCTCCGGCAATTCCTGGCGACCGACAATTTCACCAACCTTGGTTATCTGGCCCGCACCTGGCTTTACCTTGCGGCAGTTTTGGCCGCGGCAGTCCTGTTCATCGAGTGGCGCCCGCAATTGGGTCTCCACTGGGCATGGAACATCCCGGTGGTCCTGGTCGCGGTGGTGATGATCGGAGCCGGGCAGCACCAACTGACCGGCCTGGCCCACGAGGGTTCGCATTACATCCTGTTGAAGAACCGCCTCCTCAACGAGTTGGTATCCGACATCTTCTGCCTGTTTCCTCTTTACAGCTCCACCCACCTTTACCGATTGCAGCACCTCGCCCACCACCAGTTTGTGAATGATCCCGAACGCGATCCCGATGTGTTCCAACTGAAGGCCAGCGGACATTGGCTCAAATTCCCCATCTCACGCGAACGGTTCATCCGCTTCCTGTTGGCGCAGGCTTGGATTCCCAATGTATTCCGCTTCATGCTCGTGCGAGCGCAGTTCAGCGCCACCGGATCAGGAGACAGCCCGTACTACGATCCGGATAAGCGCCCATCGCTGGTCGCCGTGCGTGTCGGCATGCTCCTGGTGTTCCCGACGATCGGTTGCATCCTGGCGGCGTCCGTGTTCCAGATCCCGGCCCTGGTGCTGGCCGCCCCTGCCGCCATTGCCCTGGCGTGGCTGATATACCTCACGCTTCCAGAGCGGTTCTTCGCCGGCTCCCGCCTCCATCCCCCCGTCAGCCCGCAGGTCACCAGCGGGCTTCGCGTGACCGTTGTCTGCCTTGTGTGGGGCGCCTTGGGGGCTGTTTCCGTGGCCACCGACAACCCATGGGTGCCTTTTTACTACCTGCTGCTTTGGGTGCTGCCGCTGTTCACCACCTTCAGCCTGTTCATGATCCTCCGGCAGGTGGTACAGCACGGCAATGGCGGTTTCGGCTATATCAGCAACACCCGCGTGTTCGAATTGAATCCTCTTTTCCGCTTCGCGATCTTCCCCATGGGTCAGGACTACCACCTCCCCCACCATCTGTTCGCCTCGGTGCCGCATTATCGACTCAGGGGCCTGCACTCCTTCCTGATGAACTACCCGGAATACCAACGCCACGCCGTGGAGGTTCACGGCTATTTCCAGTCGCCTGAAAAGCCGAAGGTGCATCCCACGGTGGTGGATATCCTGGGTCCGGAATGGGAACCGGGTTGGCAGAAGAGGTTCATCGACGACACCGTGCTGGAGGGTGTCGAGATGCACGACAGGGACAAGGTTCTGGCCGAGAGCGAACGCCTCAGGATGGAGTCGAACTCCAAAAATCAGGACAACTCGACCGACCAATAGGCGTTGTCGAGAAACGATGACCAGGACTGGTATTTCTGGTTGGTCATCTTCTGGCGCAGCAACGGGCTGCGGCGCGGCTTTTCAGGCCTGCGAATCAGCGCCATGCTTGCCTGCCGCGGTGTGCGCCCGCCCTTCTTGACATTGCATGAGACGCAGGCGCAGACAATGTTCTCCCAGGTGCTGGCCCCGCCTTGGCTGCGCGGAACCACATGGTCGAGGCTCAACTCGCCGGTGGGGAAACGCTTGCCGCAGTACTGACACAGATTGTTGTCGCGAGCGAAGATGTTGCGACGGTTGAACTTCACCACCTGCCGGGGCAGTCGCTCGTAGTGCAGCAGGCGAATCACACGGGGAACCTGGATCTCCGATGAGACGGTGCGGATCCAGTCATCCTGCTCACGGCGAAAATGTCGCGCCTTGTATTCCGACAACTCCCGCCAAGACCTGAAATCATACGAGATGAACTGGCCGTCTTCCTCCTCCTGGTTGACGACCTCGGCCACCTCCTTGGTCAGAAGAGTGAAGGCACGGCGCACGGAAATGACATGAACCGCCATGAACATGCGGTTCAGGACCAGCACACTGCCATCCAGGGGACTGCAAGCCGTGGACATGGAGGATCCTCGCTCGACCCGGTTTGAAAAAACCGCCACAGGGGATGCTTCATGCACCCCGGTCGATCGGGATGGCCGTTGAGCCGCAATAGGGCCTCAATGACCTTTTGTCAGGAGCCAGTGGACTGTCCCGACCGATCTCTTGTTTTATTCTATTGAAAGACCTGCCGCACCCGCAACGGCCACACCATCCCCGAAAGATGAAGGATTGAAAAATGTCCTCCGGTCGTCCCGCCCCGGCCAACCCGCCGATCGACCTCTGGTTCGGCGCTCCACCGACACCCCGCCAGTCGGAGGAGCGGCTTGCCGGCCACCTCGTGGATCGCAAGTTGCTTGAGCAGGATGACTTGCGACTGGTGCTCGGGCAGAAGGGCGAACCGGCCGGCCCAGACGCGTTCCTGGCCAGGTGTGTCTCCAACCGGGTGCTCACCCCGGGTCAGAGCAAGCGGCTCAAAGCCGAATTTCCAGTGCTCCTACGCACGCCTGTGCTTGGATACTCCCTCGAAAAGCGCCTTGGCAAGGGAAGCACCTCGGTGGTGTTCCTCGCCCATCAGGCCTCCCTGGAAAGGCATGTGGCCCTGAAGATCCTCGACGACGCGGCATCGGCCCGGCAGGAAGCGGCCCAGGCTTTCACCGATTCCAATCGCCGCGCCGCCGCCCTCTCGCATCCGTGCCTGATCGCCATCCACGACGCCGGAGTCGCCTGCGGACACCCCTGGTGCTCGATGGAGGCGATTACCGCACCGCCGGCGGACACGGTTCTGGCCAAGCGCGGGATGTTGGAAATCACCCTTCTCCGACGCATGGCGCGACAGGCGATGGAGGTGCTCACCTACCTCGACTCCAAGGGGGTGGTACACCGCGACATCAAGCCGGGGAACCTGTTCCTCGACGGGCAGGGAAACATCCGTGTTGGCGACCTTGGGCTGGCCCTGTGGGCCTCGGGGGCGCGCGAGCAACTGGCCCTGGAAAGGGGACTGGCCGTCGGCACGCCGAACTACATGGCTCCCGAGCAAATCATGGGAAAAACAGACATCGACGGGAGGGCCGACCTCTACGCCCTTGGCTGCTCGCTGTTCCACCTGGCCACCGGCGCGGTCCCCTTCAAGGGGGCCACGCCGGCCGAGGTTCAGGACCAGCACCTTGATTCCCCCGTGCCGGATCCGAGAATGCTCAGGCCCGACCTGCCCGATGACATGGTCGAAATGATCGTCCGCCTCATGAGCAAGGATCCGGCCCGCCGGGGTGGCCGGAAAGCTTGATGTTCTGACACCAATTGTCCTGAAATAAATCGTCTTGAGCTCACAGCGACCAGTCAATGGCTGGCAAGCCACGCGATTCCAGGAACTTGTTCACGCGGGAAAAGGGCCGACTGCCCAGAAATCCCCGGTGGGCCGACAAGGGCGAAGGATGGGCTGACACCACCGCCAGGTGCCGCGACGAGTCCAGGTCCGACTCGCGCCGCGCCGCCTCCGCCCCCCACAGCAAAAACGCCCTAGGCCCCGGCAAGCCCGCCACATGGCTGAAAACCCGTCCCGTGATCAGTTCCCACCCCCATCCCTTGTGGGACAGAGGCTTGCCCGGTTCCACGGTCAGAAGGGTGTTGAGCAGCAGCACCCCCTGTAAGGCCCAAGGTGCCAGCGACCCTCCGGCCGGAACGGGGAGGCCCAAATCGGCGGAGAGTTCCTTGAGGATGTTGCGGAGTGAAGGAGGCGTTTTTTGCCCCTCGGGCACCGAGAAGCAAAGCCCCTCGGCCTGCCCGGGACCGTGGTACGGATCCTGCCCCAGCAGCAACACCCGGACATCGGCGGGCGCCACCGTTTCAAGGGCGCGAAACATCAGGTTTTCAGGCGGGTAAAAGCCATTGCCTCCCCGGAGGCCTGCCAATTCTTTTTCCAACCGTTCCCAAGCACCCTGAAGGTCGGCCTCGAGCAACGGTTGCCGCCATGAGGCGGGGACCAGGTCCCGCAACCAACCCCGGTTCACGGTTTGGGTTTCAGGTCGCCCGCGGCTGAACCCGCTGGATCGGGAAGCTTCAATTCTCCCGGGGCGCCCCCTGCCGGCTTGGCGAGGATTTGCGCCCCCTCCGGCGGAGCGGGTCGCCAGGTCCATGCGGGGTCGAGAACCCCGGAGAGGTCGAACTTATTGTCGGTGACAATGTCCAGCGGGTATGTGACTGTGCCTTTCACCACGGCCGGGTCGAAAATTCCCATGATGGTGGCCCCGGTCACGACTATCTCGGCGCAAAGCCAGCGCTTGCGGTCCATGTAGGTGGTGGCCAGGTATTGCTCCTTCATGCCTCCGCGGTGCCGAAAGGGAGTTCCCTGAAGAAGCAACCGCCACACCGCATATTTCTTGCCCACCTGCCGGTACGCGAAATCGGTGAGTTCCTGATCCTTTTCCGGCGTGACGGGAACCCTGCTTTGTCGGACCTGGATCACTCCCTTGAAATCGTTCAAGCGCTTGACCAGTTCGAGGATGTACACATGCAGGGTGTCATCGGGGCCCGACTCAAGCGCCGCGAGTGATCCGTCACGCCTTTTCATGACGATACCGGCATGGAACGGCGGGCCGGTACCGGCCAAGGCGTACAGCTTGACCCAGAACGGGCTCAAATCATCGAAAAAGAGAATGTCACCGACAATCGGTTCGTAGGGTTTTGCCACCACCCGGCGGGAGTCGTTCTCGTCGATCTCAACCTTCACCAGCCAGCCATAGGGCGCCTCGGGAGCGCTCGCCTGCATGGGCGCGGAAAACGCCATCAACAGGGCCAAAGCCATTGCTTCCATGCGTCGTTTCCCCAAACCGGGCGCGTGCTTCCTGCCCGCGACCTTCCTTGAAATCGACGCATTCGGGCCAAGATCGGAAGGTTGGGGACACGGTCGGCGATGATGATCCGAAATCGCCCCGGCGCGGCCGTCACAATCCGCGGAATCGGGAACGGAGGAACCGGTCGCCCAGACCGCCACCCGTGGTCTCGTCAAAGGCAAAAAGGTGGCGCACGAATCCAGGCTGGTAAATATGCCGTTTTCGGCGCTCCAAGATTCGAACCACCAGATCGGCACAAAGCCCAAGGGGCCACAGACGGAAAGGGATCGCCGGAGGTGGATCAATCACCTGGCCATTGCCATCAAGAACCTTGGAACGGAGTGGAGAATCGAAAAATCCCGGACTGAAAACGCCCACATGAACCCCCGCCTCGGCAAGTTCGAGGCGCAAACTGTCGTACAGGCCCACCACGGCCCGCTTCGCCGCTCCGTAGACCCCGTAGCCGGGCACTCCGCGGTGACCGGCCAAGCTGGAAACCGCCACCAAGGAGCCTTTAGCAGCCTTCACAAGCTCCAAAGCGGCTTGGGTGGCATGGAAAACCGTCCAAAAATTCGCCCGCATCACGGCCTCGGCAACGGGGGCGGTGGTATCCTCCACCGTCGAGCGCAGGGAAATTCCCGCACAGCAAACCAAGGCATTGAGACCACCGGCAACCTGTTTCATCTGCTCGACGGCCTTGGCGCAATCATCCGGGTTCGACGCGTCACCCGGGCAAGCAACCAAACTGGCCCCGGAGCCTGAAATTTCGGACAAGGCCGCGTTCAGGCGGGCCGTGTCCCGGGACATCAGGCCCACCGCCCACCCGCGCGCAGCCAACCGGCGGGCGACTTCCAGCCCCAGCCCGGAGGAGGCGCCCGTCACCAACACAGCCCGACCGGGCCCCTGAACCATGGAGAATGCTCCATCTTTCTTGCGTTTCGCTGGCCTCGGCGCCAGTTTCTGCTATTTTATTGGTTCGTTTCCGTCGGGGCTTCGGCGGACTTTTTCTTAGAGGTCGTCATGAAAGAAATCTCCATCGGTTCCAGCAAGGAACAAGTTTACGAGCGTTCCGACTATCCCGCCGACAAGATCCGCGCCATTCTTGGTCAGGAAACCATCGCGGTGCTCGGCTACGGCGTTCAAGGCCGCGGCCAGTCCCTCAACATGCGCGACAACGGCCTCAAGGTGATCATCGGCCTGCGCGACAAGGGCCGTTCCTGGGATCTGGCCCTGCAAGACGGCTGGAAGCCGGGCGAAACCCTCTTCTCGATCGAGGACGCCGCCGCCAAGGGCACCGTGGTGCAGTACCTGCTTTCCGACGCCGGCCAGAAGGACAACTGGCCCCGCATCAAGCCGCACCTCACCGCCGGCAAGGCGCTTTATTTCTCCCACGGTTTCAGCATCGTTTACGCCGACCAGACCGGCGTGATTCCCACCAAGGACATCGATGTCATCCTTGTGGCTCCCAAGGGATCCGGCACCTCCGTGCGCCGGTTGTTCCTCGAGGGCAAGGGCATCAACTCCAGCTTCGCCGTGCATCAGGACGCCACCGGTCGCGCTTATGAGCGCGCCCGCGCCCTCGGCTTCGCCGTGGGTTCCGGCTACCTGTTTGAGACGACCTTCCAAAAGGAGGTTTACAGCGACCTCACCGGCGAGCGCGGCGTGCTCATGGGCGCCATCTACGGCATGTGGCTGGCGCAATACGAGACGCTGCGCGCCCATGGCCACAGCCCCTCCGAGGCGTTCAACGAGACGGTCGAGGAGGCCACCCAGAGCCTTTATCCGCTCATTGCCGAGAACGGCATGGACTGGATGTACGCCAACTGCTCGACCACGGCCCAACGCGGCGCGTTGGACTGGGCCCCCAAGTTCCGCGAGGCGACCCGCCCGGTGTTCGAGGCCCTCTACGCCAGCGTGACCCGCGGCGACGAGACCCGCCGGGTGCTCGATGTCAACAGCCGGCCCGATTACCGTGAACTTCTTGAGAAGGAACTCAAGGAGATCCACGAAAGCGAAATGTGGCGCGCCGGTGCCGCCGTGCGCTCGCTCCGCCCCGAGCGACAAGGCCGATAACCAAGCGTTCCACCCAAAAACCAAGGTCCGCCGGAATCAACCGGCGGACCTTTTTCATTCAACCTCATCATTTTCAGGAACCGAGTGACCAACCCCTGATGGAACCGTCGGAACCTGAGGTCCACGCCACTTTCTCGTCCTTGCCTGCCACCACGCCCAGAATGGCCCCCTGGTGCCCGACACATTCCTTTTTCATCGAGAAATCGACCAGCGAGAACACGCGCAGAACACCATCGTGGCAGCCCGCCAGGATCAACTTCGAATGGGGTAGGACAGTCAGGGAACGCACCAGCGTGCGACCTCCGGCCAGGTTGTGCATCTGGCCGGCCGACTCCCGGACTTGCAGGCCGTTACCGCCTGCGACGATCCTCTTGTTGGCGGCATCATAGGTCAGGGCCAGAACGGGGCCCACCTTGAACGCGACTCCGCCCTTGGCGGAGCGCTCCACCGTGTCCCACTGGCGCACCGCGCCGTCGTCACCGGCGGTGAGAAGGACTCGACCGCTGCCGATGAACTGGGCCCGGTTCACCTTGCCCGCATGGCGGCCAAGATCGACATGGGCGACCCTTCCACCCACGGACCAAAGCCTGACCAACCCCTTGCCGTTGCCGGGAGCCTCGCAACCGGTGGCCAGCATCGCTCCCTCGGGATGAAAGGCGACGCAGGTGACATTGCAGTTGTAGCCCGAAAGCCGTCCGGTCTCTTGGCCTAATTTGGGATCCCAAAAATGCACACCCATGTCGTCGTCGAATAGCCGGTTTCCTGAACTGGCGATCCGGGTGCCCTTGGGGTCGTAGGCCAAGGCCAGGGTGGGCCCCTCGTTCGGCGTGAACTGCATCAGTTCCCTGCCGGTGTGGGCATCCCAGAGGCGGATCGTCTCGTCACTGCCGCCGCTGACCAAATGACGGCCATCGGGAGAGAGATCGAGGCTCGTGACCTCGCCTCCATGGGCCAGGATGAGCTTGGCGATGATGGTGCTGCCGTTGGCCTGGCTCACCGCCGTGGTCACCGGGGCGGGCGCGACAACCGCCTGGCCTGTGGGTTGGGTCGAGGCCGGGACCTTGGCGGGATCGGCCAGGAAGTCCCGAAGGGCGGTCACCAGATCGCCCGGGGTTTGAAAACGCTGGCCCGGATCCTTGGCCATGAGTTTCTTGAGGATGGCTTCCAGCCCCTCGGGCAGGTCCGGTCTCAGGGCCCGCGTGTCGGGCAATTCCGCGGAATGGTGCTTCTTGATTTTTTGCACCATGGTCCCGCCGGGATACGGCACCTGACCGGTCAACAGGAAATGCAGCGTGCACCCGAGACTGTAAAGGTCGGACCGGGTGTCGGCGCAACGAGGGTCGTCCGCCTGCTCGGGGGCGATGTAGTCGGGTGTGCCAAGGAATGAGCCCATCTGGGTCAATTCGGCTTGCCCGTCCTCCTCGCGCTGAACCCTCGCGAGGCCCATGTCCAAGATTTTCAAACGCCCGGGCTTGGGGCCGGGGGCCCACTTGTTCTCGGCATTCAGCGGCGATGGGCTCACCATGAGGTTGCTGGGCTTGATGTCACGGTGGACCATGCCTTTTTCGCTGGCATGCTGCAGGGCCTCGGCCGCCTGCATGATGTAGGACACCGCCGTCTCGATGGGCAATCCGCCCACCTTGGCCACGATGCGGCTCAGGTCCTGCCCCTCGACAAACTCCATGGAGAGGTAAGCGATGGGGGCGTTGAGATCCGTGTGGAACACCATCACGAAGTTCGGATGGTTGAGCAACGCGGCGGACTGAACCTCCTGCTCGAACCGCCGCCTGACATCCGGATTGGCCAAAAGGCCCGGCTTGATCAGTTTGAGCGCCACCATTCGGTTCAGGCCGAGTTGCTTGGCCTTGAAGATCACACCCATGCCGCCGCGGGCCAGTTCACCGATCAATTCATGTCCGGGAATGGAAGGCAGGCGACGCCCCGTACCGGAGGCCGCATTGGCCGGGGAGGGCGACGGAACGGGCGGGTTTTCGCCGTTGTCGCCTTCCGCAAGCGTGCTTTCACCGGGTGCTGCCACCATGAATCCTTAACTTTTCCAAAGCAAAACTCAGAGATTCCCAGCAGGTTGCTGGGATACTCACATCACTAATATACCAGACTCCATCCCGATATGATTGGTTTGATCCCCATGCCCGAACCAACGCAACCCTCATCTCCGCTTCATCTTCCCCCAATGGAATTGGCCGCATGGCTGGCCGAACGGTGGCGCGAGGGAACGCGCCAACCCGAATCGGTCTACCGCCTTCCCGTGCTCGTCACTTCTGGAATCAAACCCGAGGGGCGAACGATCGTGATCCGGCAGGTGACCGAAGATCCGCTCCAGTTGCAGATTCACACCGACACTCGTTCGCCCAAGGTTCGCCAACTCACGGATTATCCGGCCTGTCTGCTGGTCTGGTACGACCCGGTCGCCCGGCTTCAAATTCAGGCCCGCGGTACCACAAGCCTGCATATCGGTGATGCTCGCGCCCGCGAGGTCTGGGAACAACTCCCCGAACATAACGGCAGGCAGTACGGTCAGGTGGAACCACCGGGGTCGGAACTTATTGCCCCCGGGCACCATGTTCTTCCTGAAAAGGAAGACGGTTGGCCCCATTTCTGCCTCGTTTCCGTGACCATCGAAGAGATCGAAATGCTGCAACTTCACCGCGACGGTAATACCCGGTGCCGCCTGCTGCGTTCTCCCGCCGGTTGGCGCAAGGTTTGGATCGCGCCCTGATCCTTGAGACAACGGCTTTTCACGACTTTTTCTTGGTGAGTTGGGGCCTGATCCATAAAATACTTTTGAATCCAAATTCTTCGCCGCCTCGGTATCGTTGTGGAGACTCACCATGATCATGAGACAATGGGCCCTGGCAATCGCCCTGTCGCTTGGCATCGGCATGGCCTCCGCACAAGCCGCACCGGGTGAGGCGCTCGGCTGGCTTCCCGAGGAGGCGGTCGCGTCGTTCCGCATCGACTTCAAGAACCTCTGGCGCGGCCCCTTGATGGCCGACTCCAGGCGGTTGATCCAGAAGGGTGGAGCCGCTTACGCCCTGCTGCAACTGCAAATGAGCCCTCGGTTGGATGAAATCGAGGAAATCGGCGGTGGAGCATGGCTGGATGCCGATGGTTCCCCGGCCTTCCTGGTTGCCATTACAGGTTCCCAACCCATCGATGGTTTCAAGGCCGCGTTCACCTACCTTGGCCCATCGGCCCGACCGTTGCCCGACGGATCTTTGAAAATGTGGGAATCGGGCGGGTTCATGCTGGCGCAACCTGCCGAAAAGGAAATCCTCTTCGGCACTCCAGCGGCGGTGAAGGCAGCGGGTGCGCGCAAGAAAGGGCCACCCAAGTCTGAGGGCCTGCTCGAGGGACAATTCGCGCTGCGACTGAACCGGAATCCGATGATCGACGCCTTGGCTGCCACCGTACCTGAACCGTTCGGCCCGTTGGCCGCGGCCAAATCTGCCCGTTTGGTCATGAACGCCTCTGGTCCCCAGATCGATGTGAGCCTTTTTCTTGGATACGCCGACGGCAAGGACACCGAAAAGGCCCTCGAGGCGGTGAAGGAGGCGAAGAAACTAGCCAAGCCGCAGTTTGAACAGGGACGCGCCCAGATCAGGCGCGAGTTGGGCCCGGGGGCACAATCCGACATCGCCCAGCATTTCGGGATGGTGATGGGCCTGGGTTGGCTCAACATGATGGAAAAGAGCGTGAACAGCATCGAAATCCAACGCCAAGGCACGGAAATATCCACCTCCATGAAAGCGGACATCGCCGATTTGAACGGTTTTGGAGTTGGTCCCCTTCAAGTCGGGATTGTTGCCGGGATGCTGCTTCCGGCGGTGCAAAAGGTCCGCGAGGCGGCCAACCGCTCCTCCTCGATGAACAACATGAAAATGCTGGGACTGGCGCTTTACAATTACCATTCGTCGATGGGCAGTTTCCCTCCCGCGTTGGTCACCGACAAAAATGGCAAGCCTTTGTATTCCTGGCGCGTGCTTATCCTGCCCTACATCGAGCAGGATGCCGTTTACCGCGCCTGGAAGCTGGATGAACCTTGGGACAGCCCCAACAACCGCCGTCTTTCCGATCTGGTGATCAAGACCTTCTGCGAACCGACGGAACCCCCGACCAACAAAACCCACTACAGGGTTTTTCTTGGCAACGGCGCGTTGTTCAACACGGGACTCGCGGGAAACCGCGTGGGTGGGGGCACCCGGATCGCTGAAATCGTCGATGGCACCTCGAACACGATCATGATTGCCCAAACCCGCGACAGCGTGCCCTGGGCGGCGCCCGATGAGATCGCCTACGATCCCAAAAAACCGCTGCCTGCCCTCGGATTAACAGGAGCCGGCACTTTTCTGGCCACCTTCGCGGATGGATCGGTGCGCGGCTTGAAGACCACCATCAAACCCCAAACGCTTCACCTCTTGATCCAAAAAGCCGACGGCCAAACACTGCCCGACGACTTTGACAAGTGAAGAAGCAGAAGAACCCAATTGGCTCCAAGGAGACCGCGCGATGAACCGTTGGACCATTTCTGCCTTGGCGACTGTTTGCCTCGCGTTTCAAGCGGTTGCACAGGAAACCGTGTCACCGCTTCCCAAGGGAACTGTTGGCTTTGTCCGCGTCAACGCCCAAGCCTTGGCCGCATCTCCCTTGGTGGACCAGTACAAGAAGATATTGCAGTCCGCCGACAAGGAAGTGGCAGACGCCTTCCTCAAGCGGTTGCCGGTGGATCCGGCGAGCGTGGTGTCGCTGACGGGAATCCTTTGGCAGCCCAAGCCCCGTTTGGAACCGTTGGCCGTCTTTGTAGCCGACTTCAAGACCCCGGTGGATCTGGCTGGCTTGGCCAAGGCTCTAGGCACTCGGACGCCGGTGAAAACCCCGGCCGGAGAATTGACCTCCGGCGGCGGCTTTGCCGTTCTCTCCCGATCCGGCAAGTCGATTGTGGCTGGTCATCCTGACATGGTGATGGCGTTCGCCTCCGCTCCCAAGGTGGCGGTGCCCGCTTGGGCGGAAGTCTGGAACCGCTCGGCTGATGGCGTGGCCTCCGCATGGCTCACCACCGACCTGTCGGTCCTGCCGCCTGAAGTCGAGGCAAACATCAAGCGTTCAGCGTGGGTTTACCTGCAACCATTGCGCGGTTCGCAAGTCGCAGGACTATCGCTTTCCATGGATGCCAAGGATGCTGTCGCCCGCGCGACGGTTGTGTACAACGATGCCGCCGCCGCCAAGGCCAGCGTGGAAAACTGGAAACTGACAACCGAACTAGTCCGCGGACTCTTGAAGGGCGGCGAGGGCATCGCCGCCCTGACGCCGCTGGTGGCTTCATTCTTTGATTCGGAACTGGCCGCGAATTTCTTCGGGGCACAGAACCGCGAGAGTGCAGAACTGCTCAAGTCGCCCCTTGTGACCGCCTCATTCGCTTACCTGGCCGGGTATCTTGCCGAGCAGGGTGAGCTTCTCGCCAAGGCGCCTTTTGAAGCCAACGGAAACGCGGTGTCTGTCTCGGGAAAGATCTCACCTGCCGGCCTGCAATCAGGCCTTGGTGTTTCCGGGGTGCTGGCAGGCTTGATGCTCCCGGCCGTGCAAAGCGCCCGCACCGCGGGCCAACGGATGCAGGGCGTCAACAACCTGAAGCAAATCGGCTTGGCGCTTCTTACCTATTACGAAGTCAACAAGCACTTTCCCCCAGCCGTGGTTCGCGACAAAACCGGCAAGCCTCTCTACAGTTGGCGGGTTCTCATATTGCCCTATATTGAACAGGGAAATATCTACAAAAAATGGAAGCTGGATGAACCTTGGGACAGTCCCAACAACAAGCCGCTGTCGGATCTGGTTGTGAAGGTTTTCGCCGCCCCGGGTAGCCCTGATGAAAACAGCAATAAAACCCATTACCGCGTGTTTGTCGGTAAAGGCGCCGGTTTCGAGGAAACCATGGGCCAGCAACCTAAAGGCCAGCTGTTTGCTGGTATCACCGATGGCTCTAGCAACACCATCTCGGTGGTGGAGGCGACGCAATCGGTTCCCTGGGCCAAACCCGAGGAGTTGGAATTCATCCCCGGCAAGCCGTTGCCAGCGCTTGGTCTTCCCGGCAAGGATGGTTTCAACGCCGCGCTGTTCGACGGATCGGTCCGGTTCATCCGCA
>CAWUNZ010000065.1:0-14227 GCA_963923445.1 uncultured bacterium | reverse complement strand
TTCAAGGGCGACAACATGTCGATCACCCGGGCCGTCAACGACATCACCTACGCCACCGGAATCGACAAGCAGGCGCAGTGGGACGCCGTCGACGCCGAAATGAAAGGATTTTATTACTATATTTATTGTTTGAGCGTTTTGATGAAAAATGTTTTCGAGACAATTGTCGAGCAGTTTTCCGCGAGCATGAGCGAGACAGCGACGATCATCGTGGAGATCATCGAGACGATCTTTGTATTGTTCATCCCTTACTACCAGGCCAAGATGTCCAAGAGGCTGCTATTCAACGAAAGGCAGAACGCGAACGCCTACATCGGCGATGATTCCGAGACCGCCGTGATGCAGGAGGAGTTCAAGAAAAACAGCAAGACCCTCTCGGACCTGATCGACGCCAACACAACAAAGCTGAAGGAGTTGGAAGCCGCCAAGGGTGTTCTTGAGAGTGACATCTCCAGCTACCAGACGGAACTGGAACAGCTCAAGTCGGACACCTCGGCTTACAAGTCGAGCCTGGAGAAGAGCCAGGCCGAGGTCGACGCCCTCAAGAGCAGCTTGGAAAGTCTCGAGGCCGGCTTCAAGGCAAAAACCGACGGACTGGTTTCCGACCTGCAAGCCTTGCAGAAAAAACTGGAGGAGGATCGGGCCGGCTTCACCTCGGCCTTGAGCGGCCTCAGCGAGGAATACAACAAGAAGTTGGCGGAATTGAACGCGATCCTGGAAAGCGAGATGCTGAAACTCGAGCAGCTCAAATCCGACACCGACGCGAAAATCGCCGAACTCAACAAGCAGTATGAGGAGGCCCTGGCCAAGTTCGAGGGAATGGTGGCCACGGGAACCATGACCAGCATTCTTGGACAGGTCGGGGCGCAGTTCCAGATCAAGGCGAGCCAGATCAACATGACGCTGCAGGGGTACTACCTCATCCAGCAGGACATCATGATCGCCATCCAGGAGCAGAAGTGCGCCAAGGTCCTCAACCACAGCATTCAGCAAGCGGTGGTCGATCGCAACATCCTGTCCCTGGAGGAGCAGTTGCTCTTCATTCGCTCGGAGACGGCGAAGTTGAACGGCAAGTTGTCCGCCCTTGGCGCTCAGGAAAACGAGTACATCGCGCGGATCCAGACCGCGGCCGGATTGGACCTTGCCGCGACGAATGGCGATGCCGCCATCGACCTGAATCCCGCGGCGGCGGATATCGCGGCGATCCTTGACGAGATCACCGCGGGAATCGCCACCGAGCAGACGGCCATGAACGACGCCATCGAGGCCAGGTGCGTTGAATTCAACACCACCCTGGAGGAGTGCACCAAGTCATTGGGGGAATCGGCCAGCCGACCCATCGGGACGCGCGCCGTAAACAAGACAACCAAGAGGTTGGGCGAAGGCGCTTCGGCGATTGCCGCAGGAGGCAGGAAGGCCATGAGCTTGATAGATCCGAGAAAATGGGGTTCAAAATAGTCAATTTATAGCCACGAATGCGGGGGAGACTGACGGATGGGAGCGAAGGGCGATTATTCGGAGCAGAACTGGTTCACGGCCTACAACTGTGTCGACCTGTCCGCCATGGGCGGAATTTTCAACATTGTGAGCTTTGGACTGGAATCGACAGTCAGCATCTCGTCGAGCCGAGGCGCGACCATCACCACCGACGCCTGCGCCCTCGGCCTTGCCAGCGGCGCCGGTTCGGGCGCCGTGAACCTGACCGCCTCGGGACCGCTGGCGAGCATCGCCCTTTCCACCTCCGGTGACGAGGCTTCCTGCGGCTTGAACCTGACCAACGAGAACGCGCTCATGGGCGCCAGCCTGGGTTCGGTAGCCTCGGTGCTGTCGTTGGGCCTGGGTTCGGCGCTGCTCAAGGCCACCGGTGAAGGCATGGAGGCGTCGGTATCGGTGAACCCGGGGCAGATCCTGCTTCAGGTGGGGGGCACCCAGTTGTCGCTGACCGCCACGGGCATCACGCTGGCGTGCGGCGACGCCAGCTACAGCCTCACCTCGGCCGGCATCCTGGAAATGTTCACCGCGATGAACTCCCGCACGGTGAGTTCCACCGGGCACACGCTCGTGGGCGCCGAGACCAACCAGATTGTTTCCGCCGAAACCCGCATGATGGTCGCCGCCACGGGCATCACCACGACCACGGCGACCTTCATGAGCGAGGCTGACGCCACGGTCGAGAACGAGGCCACCGGCGTGACCAGCACCTTCGACGCGGAATCGAGTTCCACCTCGGCGATGACCACCATCGAATAAAGGGGGCATGGCATGGATGAGACGCAATTGCCCAAGGGGCCGGCCAGCCTCGATGAGGTCGAGGAGGCGATCGCAGGCAAGCTGGAGGCCCTGCTGTTGCTTTTGCCGGCGGGCCCAACCCTGGAGATGGGGCGCGCGCTTCTGGTGGACATGCGCGAATCGTCGAAAACCCGCAGGCTGATGGAGGAGATGAACGGCATGGCCCTGAAGGCCAAGGAATCGTTCAACCTTAGAAGAAGCAAAGTGCAGTTCGCGATGCAGGAGGGGTTCACCCAGTTCGTGGATGCTTTTCAGAAAATGCTCGAAAAGCTCAGGCCGGCGGAACCGCCGAAACCAGCGGCGCCGAAGGTTCGTGTTCCCGCGCCGCCCAAGGTTCCCGCCGCACCCGATTTCAAGCTGCTTTCGGCGGAGGAGTTGCGACGGCAGGTCCTTGGCATTCCCGTTCCCGGGCAGGCGACCATGCGCACCACGGGGAACATTTGGGAAGGTTGGACGAGCGCGGATGCGGGCAAGGATTCCGGCAACCCGCCCAAGGCCTGATTCGGCGCCTGCCGGCGGGCCACCGCCGGGCTTGTGAATAAGATCGGGCCAGACTTTCGGGAGATCATTCATGGACCAAGCCAGTTTGCTGCTCGAGCGTGGTGCCGGGAAGGCGCCCCAACCGGCACCGCCGCCTTCGCCGTTGGAAAAGCCGGCGGTGGACTTGTGCCTGCTGTTTCGCCTGCCACCGGCGGCGCTGCGCCTGCTTGACGACGGGCCGAGGGTGTCTGAGGCGCTGGAACGGTTCACCGGGAGCGGGCACCTGGCGGAGGCCCGAAGGTTGCTGGCTTACGCGCTCGACAAACGCGACGCGGTGTGGTGGGCCTACCTGTCGGCGCGCGAGGCGATCCGGCACCGCGAGGTGCCACCGGAACACCTGAGGGCGCTCGAGGTGGCGCGGGAATGGGTGAACGACCCAACCGACGCCAACCGCGCGCGCTGCAAGCGCATGATCGCCGAATGCGGGACAACCTCGATGGCGGGAATCCTTTGCTTCGCCGTCTGGCTGTCGGGCGGGTCGATCTCCCCCACGCCCCTCAGGCATGTCGAGCCGAGGCCGCACCTGTGCGGCAAGCTGTGCGGAGTGGTTGTCTACCTCGCCTCGGTGCATTTCGACGCGGGAAGGTTCAAGAACTACCTGAGGCACTTTCTTTCAGTGGGCACCGCGATCGCCCGGGGGGAATGCCCATGGGGGTGAGCGCCGGTGATTACCCGCATGAATGGCTGCAGGCCCTGGCCCCGGTGGCGGTTTCAGGGTTGGATCCGGCCGCAACGGTCGCCGGGCGCACCAGGATCGGGCCACGGGCGGTGTCGCTTGCGGGCGGGTTGAACTCGCACCAGTTCGTGGGTGAATTGCTGAAGCATGGCTGGCGCGCCGATGCCGTGAAGTTCATCGCGGCGTGGCTTCCGCCGCGGGATTCACTTTGGTTCGCGACTTTGGGCGTATGGCAGACCTACCGGCTTCTGGGACAATCGGGCGCGGAGGAATCGTTGAGGCGAGTCGCGGCGTTCGTGCGCGCGCCGAGCGCGGCGAACCTTTCAGCGATCGGCCCGGCCAAGCAGTTGCTGCGCGACGGCGGCACCATGGGCCTGCTGGCGCAGGCGGCCCTTTATTCGGGGGAGAACATCAGTTCGGTGAAGGGCAAGACCATCAAGCCGGCGGCCCACCTGACCCGGAAGTTGGCGGGCGCGGCGCTGATTGTCGCCGCGGCCAAGTGGCCTGGAAAGCAAAAGGGAGCGTGCCTGGAACAGTTCGCCTCGATGGGGCTGGACATCGCCGAGGGGCAGCACCTGTGGGCGCCCAACCCGCAGCAGAAGTATCCGGGGTTGCGCAAGCCGCCCTTGAGGGAGATTTTTTCCCAAAAGGCGGGGAACATCTGGGAAGATTGGAACCGCTAGCGGCCCCATCACGGATTCGGGTTTCGGAACCTAGGAGCGGAAAATGATGTTGTGGATGTGCGCCTGCCTTTTCGCATCGGGACAGGACATTGTTGTTTACGGTGCCACACCCGCGGGAGTCGCCGCGGCGCTGCAGGCCAAAAGAATGGGCAAGACGGTCACCCTTCTGGAACCTTCCGGGCACATCGGGGGCCTGACGGCATCCGGCCTGGGATGGACCGACTCGGGCGACAAGGCGGTGGTGGGGGGCATCTCGCGCGAGTTTTACCGCAACATCCGCAAGCACTATCAGAAACCCGAGTCATGGACCTTCGAGAAGCGGGAAGACTACCGGCTTTTCCGCGAGGGCGAGGACGCCATGTGGACCTTCGAACCGAAGGTCGCCGAGATGGTGATGTTCTCGATGCTGCGAGCCGAGGGAATAGAACCCCGATTGGGGCAGCGGTTGGTTCGTTCCAAGGGGATGGGGGTCGAGAAGCAGGATGGCCGGATCGTTTCCATCCGGCTTGAGGGAGGTGAGCGGGTTCGCGGCAAGGTGTTTTTGGACGCCACCTACGAGGGCGACCTGATGGCCGAGGCGGGTATCCCGTTTCATGTCGGCCGCGAGGGCGCCGCCGAGTTCAACGAGACTCTCGCCGGAGTGCAGAAGGCCAAGAATGTGCACAATCACCGCTTCACCAAGCCGGTGGATCCGTTCAAGGTCAAGGGCGATCCCAAGAGCGGCCTGCTGTTCGGCATCGAGGAATCGCTGCCGCCGGATGGCACGGCTGACAAGCGCGTGCAGGCCTACTGCTACCGGTTGTGCATGACCCGGGTGAAGGCGAACAAGGTGGATTGGCCCAAACCGGAGGGATATGACGAGCGCGACTTCGAACTGCTGCTGCGGAATGTGGAGGCCGGCGACACCAGGATGCCGTTCAAGCCGGACCCCATGCCCAACGGGAAAACCGACACCAACAACAACGGCGCCTTCAGCACCGACTTCATCGGCCAGAATTACGACTATCCCGAGGCGAGCTACGCCCGCCGCAGGGAGATAGAATTGGCCCACGAGCGGTACCAGAAGGGGTTTTTCTACACTTTGGCGAACAATCCGCGCGTGCCCGCGCCGCTGCGCGAATCGGTGGCGGCCTGGGGATTGTCCAAGGATGAGTTCACCGGCACCGGCAACTGGCCGCACCAGATTTATGTTCGCGAGGCGAGGCGCATGCGGGGCGCGCTGGTGCAGACCGAGAGGCATTGCCGGGCGCTCGACCCGATCGACGATTCCGTGGGCATGGGATCGTACAACATGGATTCGCACAACTGCGCCCGGTATGTGACCGACAAGGGCCTCGTCCAGAACGAGGGCGACATCCAGGTCAGCCCGGGCGGCGCCTACCCGATCAGCTACCGGGCGCTCACCCCCAAGGCCGGCGACTGCCGGAACCTGCTGGTGCCCGTTTGCCTTTCCAGCAGCCACATGGCCTACGGATCCATCCGCATGGAACCCGTGTTCTTTGTCCTGGGCCAGTCGGCCGGCACCGCGGCGGTGATGGCGATCGACCGGAACGCCGGGGTGCAGGATGTCCCTTACGCCGAACTGAAGGCCCGCCTTCTCAAGGACGGGCAGGTGCTCACTTATGCCCGGCCCGCCCGGGCGGCGCAGGGGATCGACCCCTCGAAGATTCCCGGGATCGTCGCCGATGATTCCAAGGGAGAGGCCAAGGGGGATTGGTCGCACAGCAGCGCCAACGGTCCATTCGTGGGCGACGGTTACCGGCACGACGGCAACGAGGGCAAGGGATCCAAGAAGTTCATCCTGAGCGCGGATTTGCCGCAGCCCGGCATGTACATGGTGGGCATTTCATTCAGCCCCAATGCCAACCGCGCCACGAATGTGCCGGTGGTGGTGCACCATGCCGGCGGAACCACCCGGGTGATGGTGAACCAGCGGAAATCCCCGGGGGCTGGCGGTTTCGCGCCCCTTGGCACCTTCAAGCTTGAAAAGGGCATCGCCAAGGTCGAGATTCTCACCGAGGGGACCGACGGCCATGTGATCGCCGACGCCGCCCGCTGGCTTCCCTCGAAGTGACCGTTTTCGGGCCTTGGCGGGGTATTCCAACCACCCCATGCCATGCTAGACTCATGCTTCCTACCTTGTTCAGCCTTCTGAGATTTCTCCCATGATCAGCGGTCTGGTTCTGACGACGCTTCTTGCC
This sequence comes from uncultured bacterium, assembly GCA_963923445.1. Lineage (GTDB taxonomy): Bacteria > Planctomycetota > Planctomycetia > Gemmatales > Gemmataceae > REEB421. The sequence continues at coordinate 7,838 of CAWUNZ010000065.1, read as the reverse complement.
GTTCCCCTTGCCGAGCCTATTGAGGTGTTCAAGGGCGAAAGGATCGCCGTGCTCGGCAACACCCTGGCCGACCGGATGCAGCACACCGGGCACCTGGAGGCGCGTTTGCAGGCGCGTTTCCCCGACCATGGGATCATGCTCAGGCACATGGGCTTTTCGGGTGATGAGTTGAAGCTCAGGCTTCGCTCCTCGAACTTCGGAACACCCGAGCAGTGGCTGACCAAGACCAAGGCCAGCCTGATCCTGATGTTCTTCGGGTACAACGAATCGTGGGCTGGCCCCGCGGGCCTCGAGGGTTTCAAGAAGGACCTTCGCGAGGTGGTATCGGGTTATCGTTCCCAGAAATTTGACGGCAGCCAGCCACCCCGGGTGGTGATCTTCTCGCCGATCGCCTTCGAGAACCATCAATCGACCCACCTGCCCGACGGCACCAAGGCGAACGCCAACATCGCCATGTATACCAAGGCGATGGGAGAGGTTGCCGCGGAACTCAAGGTGCCCTTCGTGGACCTGTTCCAGCCCACGCTCGACCTGATGGCCAAAAGCCAGACCCGTTTGACGATCAACGGCATCCACCTCAACGAGGCCGGATATGGCGCCCTTTCGGAGATCATTGATCGGGAACTCTTTGGCGCTCCCGTCAAGGTGGAGGCGGACCGGCTTGAATCGATCCGGCAGGCGGTTCTCGACAAGGATTTCATGTGGTTCAACCGCTACCGAACCACCGACGGTTACTCCATCTATGGCGGCCGCGCCGACCTCAGGTTCGTCGCCGGCCAGACCAACCGGGTGGTGATGGACCGGGAAATGGAAGTGCTCGACGCGATGACCGCCAACCGCGACAAGGTGGTCTGGGCCGCGGCCAAGGGGCGGAAGGAGACCGTGGGAGACGACCCCGCACCGCCGTTCATTCCAGTCGTGACCAACAGGCCCGGCGCGTTGGATGGTGGCAAGCACCTGTTCCTGCCGGGCGAAAAGGCCATTGAGAAAATGACCATCGGCAAGGGGCTGAAGGTGAACCTGTTCGCCTCGGAGGAGACCTGGCCGGAGTTGGCGAACCCGGTGCAGATGGCGTGGGACGCCCAAGGCCGGCTTTGGGTGGCGGTGTGGCCCACCTACCCGCACTGGAAGCCCAAGGAACCGATGAACGACAAGCTGCTGATTCTTGAAGACACCAACGGTGACGGCAAGGCGGACAAGATGACCGTGTTCGCCGACGGGCTGCACAATCCCACCGGTTTCGAATTCGCCAACGGTGGCGTGCTGGTGGCCCAGGCGCCCGACCTGGTGTTCCTGAAGGACACCAACGGCGACGGCAAGGCGGATGTGCGCCAGCGGGTGATTCACGGACTCGATTCCGCCGACACGCACCACACCGCCAACAGCTTCGCGATGGATCCGGGTGGCGCGGTCTATTTTCAGGAGGGCACCTTCCACCACACCCAGGTGGAGACCCCGTTCGGGGCGCCTTGGCGTTGCGCCAACGGCGGCGTGTTCCGCTACGAGCCCAAGTCGCAGAAGTTCGAGGTGTATGTGACCTTCGGCTTCGCCAACCCGCACGGGCATGTGTTCGACAAGTGGGGGCAGGACATCGTGGTGGACGGCACCGGCGCGGTGCCCTACCACGGCACCCTGTTCAGCGGATTTTTGCCATTCCCCAACAAGCACAACCGTCCGCCGACCGTCTACCGTCAGCGGACGCGGCCGTGCCCCGGCATGGAATATGTCTCTTCCGAGCATTTCCCCGAGGAGTTTCAGGGGAACCTTCTCGTCGCGAATGTGATTGGTTTTCAGGGAATTTTAAGATACAAGGTTTCCGACAAGGGCGCGAGCTTCGACGCCGAGGAGCTTGAGCCGATCCTGTCCTCGACCGACCCGAACTTCAGGCCCTCCGACCTGAAATTCGGCCCCGACGGGGCCCTGTACTTCATCGACTGGCACAACCCGATCATCGGCCACATGCAGCACAACCTGCGCGACCCCAGCCGCGACCGGGAGCATGGCCGCATTTACCGGGTCACTTGCGAGGGTCGGCCGCTGCAGAAGTCGCCGAAGATCGCCGGGGTGCCCACGGAGGAACTGGTTGGGCTTCTGGCGCATCCGGTGGACCGGGTGCGCGCGCTGGTCCGGCTTGAGCTGGGAGGCCGTGACGCGGCCGGGGTGGAGAAGGCGCTGAGGGGTTGGACCGCCAGCAAGCCCGCCGGCGACCGGGCCCACTTGGAGGCGCTGTGGGTGATGCAGCACCTCAACGAGCCCCGGGCCGACATGCTCAAGGCTGTTTTGGGCGGCCCCGACTTTCATTCCCGGGCCGCCGCCGTGCGGGTGCTGTGCGCCTGGCGGGACCGCATTCCGGATGTGGTCGATCTGCTGAAGACCCTGGCGGGCGACGAGCATCCCCGGGTGAGGCTCGAGGCTGTCCGCGCCGCTAGCTGGGTCAACAAGGCCGAGGCTGTCGAGGTGCCGATCATCGCCGGCGCCAAGGGGCAGGACGAGTTTGTCGACTTTGTCCGTGGCGAGACGATGCGGACGCTCGATCCCCTTTACAAGGAAGCCTTGGCCCGGGGGGAGAAGGTTGTTTTCACCAGCGACGCGGCGCAACGGTACCTGCTGAAATCGCTGAGCGTGGAGGCGCTGCTCAAGGAACCGCGGAACCCCGCCACGCTGAGGGAAATTCTGCTGCGTTCGGGCGTGCGCGACGAGGCCCGCCGGGCGGCGCTGGCCGACCTTGCCAAGTCCTTGGGCCGGGGAGAGTTGAAGGTCCTCCTCGAGATCGTGGGCGGCAGTTCCGGCGCCACGGAACCGCAGGATGAATCGACTCTGGTGGAACTCGTCCGGCTGATTCCCGGTCGGCCCGCCCAGGAACTGGCGGCGGCGCGCGCCGATATCGAGGCCTTGGCCACCAAGGCTCGACAGCCTTTGCTGCGCCAGGTCGGCTATGTGATGCTCCTGGCCGTCGATGGCACGCCCGAGAAGGCTTGGGAAACGGCTTCGAAGTCGGTCGCGGGCCTCCGCGACCTGGTGGGAGCGGTGCCGATGATCGCCGATCCTTCCATGCGCTCGGCCCTTTATCCCAAAATTTCCCCCCTGCTGGATGCACTGCCATCGGGGTTGGACTCGAAAACCGCCCGGCAGGTGAATGGCCGTTTCGTGCGCGTGGAACTTCCCGGCAGGCAGCGAACGCTCACCTTGGCCGAGGTGGAGGTTCTGTCCGACGGGGTGAACCTGGCGCGCAAGGGCACAGCCAAGCAGAGCAGCACCTCCAATGGCGGCGAGGCTTCCAGGGCCATCGACGGGAATCGCAGCGGTGATTTCTCCTCCGGTGCCCAGACGCACACGCAGGAGGGGACGAACAACCCGTGGTGGGAAGTCGACCTGGGAGGCGAGTTCCCGATCGACTCCGTGGTGATCTTCAATCGCACCGACGGCAACCTTGGCAACAGGCTTTCAAACCACACCATCAAGGTGCTTGATTCGGCCCGCAAGACAGTCTTCCAAAAAGCGGGCCTGCCGGCCCCGGCGACCAGCGCCAAGGTGGATGTGGGCGGGGAGTCTCCCGATCGCGCCCTTCGCGCCGAGACCATGCTCGCCATGGTCGCCGTCCGCGGGCAGGAGGAGAAAACCTTCGCCACCCTGGCCGCGCGCGTGAAGGCCGACAAGGACCGTCTCCAGGCGGTGCGCGCGTTGTCGCGGTTGCCTCGCAACGCTTGGTCGAAGGCCGAGGCTCCCGCCCTGGCGGAGATCGCCCTGGGGGTGATCAAGGCGATTCCCGCCAAGGAGCGGACCGGACCCGCAGCGATCGACTATGTCGAGTTTGTGGACGGGCTTTCGGGCCTGTTGCCCGACGACAGGGCGCGCGTGGTGCGCCGTGAACTGGGCGAACTGGCCGTGCGGGTGATCCGTCTGGGCACCCTGCCCGAGCGCATGGCCTACGACAAGGAACTGCTGGTGGTGCAGGCCGGCAAGCCGCTCGAGATCGTCCTGACCAACGACGACTTCATGCCGCACAATTTCGTCATCACGAAGTCAGGCGCGCTGGAGGAGGTGGGCACCCTGGCGGAGGCCAGCGCCGCCAATCCCGAGTTCCAGGCCAGGCAATTTGTGCCGAAGTCGGACAAGATCCTGCTTTCCAGCCGGCTGCTGCAGACGCGCGAGTCGCAGCAACTGGCGTTCACGGCGCCGGCCACCCCGGGGGTTTACCCCTATGTGTGCACCTATCCCGGCCACTGGCGGAGGATGTATGGCGCCCTTTATGTGGTTGCCGACCTCGACGCGTACCAGGCCAATCCGGAAGCCTACCTGGCGAAGAATCCCATGCCCGCGGCCGACGCCCTGCTGAAGGACCGCAGGCCGCGCACGGAGTGGAAGCTTGATGACCTCGCCACGGCGGTGGAGCACCTTGAGCCGGGGCGAAGCTACAACAGCGGACGGCAGATGTTCACCATGGCCTCGTGCATCTCCTGCCACAAGGTGGGCGACCAGGGCAACGACTTCGGGCCCAAGCTCACCGAGCTTGACCCCAAGTGGAAGCCCGTGGATGTGCTCAGGGAAATTCTGGAACCCTCGCACCGCATCCACGAGAAATTCCGGTCGCAGGTGATCGAGCTGAAAAACGGCAAGACCATCACCGGGTTGGTCACCGGCGAGAAGGACGGCAATGTGCTGGTGGTGGAAAATCCGCTGGCCAAGGCCGAGGCCACCCCGATTCCCAAGGGCCAGATCGAGTCTCGCACGGAGTCCAAGGTGTCGTTGATGCCGAAGGGCCTGCTCGACAAGCTGACACGCGACGAGGTGCTTGACCTGTTGTCGTTTGTGTTCGCCAAGGGCGACCCCAAGCATCCGTTGTTCAGCAAGGCGGGCCACGGGCATGGCCACGGCCATTAAGACGAGGGCATGGCCATGAGGGGTTGGCTTTCGGGTTTTGTTTGGCTGGCCATGGTCTCAGCGGTGTCCGCCGACCCGGGAGCCAAGGCCCCCATTGACTTCAAGCGTGACATCGAGCCGATACTCAAGGAAAGGTGCCTTGAGTGCCACGGAGCGGGCAAGCAGCGTGGCGGCTACAGGCTCGACACCCGGGCCGGAGCGCTCGAATCGGGGGACACCGGCAAAAAGGGCGTGGTTCCCGGCAAGTCGGCCGAGAGTCAGGTCATGTCACGGGTGCGCGGGACCGAGGGCAAGCGCATGCCTCCCAAGGGAGATCCCTTGGGAGAAAAGCAGGCGCAACTTCTGGCGCGCTGGATTGACGCCGGGGCACCCTACGGTGCCGAGTCGTCCGGCATGGTGGCCAGCGACCATTGGGCGTTCCGCAAGCCGGCAAGGCCGTCGGTGCCGGCTACCACCCAGTCCTGGGTGAAGTCGCCCATTGACGCGTTCATTTTGGCGCGTCTGGAAAAAGCGGGCCTCAAGCCCAACGGGGAGGCTGACAGGCCAACGCTCATCCGGCGCCTCAGCCTCGACCTCACCGGACTGCCCCCAACCCCCGCGGAAGTGGACGCCTTCGTGGCGGACAAAAATGAGGGGGCGCTTGAACGCCTTGTGGACCGTCTTCTGGCCAGTCCCCGCTATGGCGAGCGCATGGCCAGGCCCTGGCTCGACCTGGCCCGCTACGCTGACAGCAAGGGATACGGGTCCGATCCGCTGCGTCCTTATATCTGGCGTTACCGGGATTGGGTTGTCGATGCCTTCAATCGCAACCTGCCGTATGACCGCTTCACCATCGAGCAATTGGCCGGTGACCTGCTTCCCGACGCCACCGATGAGACCCGGTTGGCCACGGCCTTTCACCGCAACACGATGACCAACACCGAGGGCGGCACCGACGATGAGGAGTTTCGGGTGGCGGCGGTGAAGGACCGGGTGGACACCACGGCCCAGGTCTGGATGGCGTTGACCCTGGGGTGCGCCAAGTGCCACACGCACAAGTTCGATCCGATCACACAAAAAGAATATTATCAGGTCTTCGCCGTCTTCAATCAGACCGCCGACAACGATCATCCCGAGGACCTCCCCCGCCTTCCCACGCCCACCCCTGAACAGGCCCGCCGGAAGGCGGAACTTGCCGGGAAAATCGCGGCGGCCAAGGGGCAACTCGATGCCCCCGCCCCCATGACAGGTCCGGCTTTCGAGGCCTGGCGCCAGGGGGTGGAGGCATATGCCGCGGCGTTCTCCCCGGTTGTGCCCAAGTCGGTTTCGGGGACCAAGGGAGCCACCTACGCCATTGGCAACGATGGCTTCGCGAAGCTTTCTTCGCCGCCACCCGACGCCACCGCCACCACTGTTGACTTGCCAGCAAACCTGGAAGGCACCACGGCGATTCGGCTTGAGATTCCCTCCGATGGCGTCGTGCCCGGGGGCAATGTCGTGATCGATTCCTTGCGCCTCGAGAAGGCCGATTCCAAGGCTTCCATGGTCGCGGCGCGCTACCTCCGCCTCGACCTTCCCGGCAAGGGAAAGATGATCCATATCGCCGAGGCCCAGGTCTTCCGTGGCCAGGAAAACATCGCCCGCAAGGGCAAGGCGACCCAGTCGTCCACCGGCTTTGGCGGCGACGCGGCGAAAGGCATCGATGGCAACACGGACGGGCATTATCTGAATGGTTCCGTCACGCACACCTTGGAATCTGATAATCCGTGGTGGGAGGTCGATTGGGGCGCCGAAGGTCCGGTCGAACGGGTGGCGATCTTCAACCGGGTGGATGGCGGCCTTCATTCCCGCGCCGACGGGTTGGTGGCCACCCTGCTCGACGGCAAGCGACAACCCGTCTGGAAGCATGTTTTCACCAAGGCCCCCGCGGTGAGCGCCATGCTGAGCGTGGCAGGGGATCGTTCCGTGGCGTTGGGCACGCCGACGGCAACCCATGAACAGGAAGGCTTTCCCGCCCGGGCGGCGTTGGGTGGCGGCGGACCCAAGGTTGGTTGGGCCATTGGTGGAGGCCAAGGCAAGGCGCTGGCGTTGGTGGTGCCGTTGGTCAAGCCGCTCGAGGCCGGTCCGCACCGGCTGGTGATTTCCCAAGGGTACGGAAACAAGCATGTGCTTGCCCGGTTCCGCGTTTCAGCGACCAGGTTGTCTCCGCCTCCCGTTGCCGCCGGGGAGGCATTGGTTTCTGCGCTCAGGAAGAGTGCCGACCAATGGAACGCGGCGGAACGGGCCGAGGTGCAGAAGGCCTGGAACGGTGTCGCTCCCCGGAATGCCGAGGCTGTGGCGCAGGTGACGAAGCTTGAAGGCGAACTCAAGGCGCTCGACAAGGAAATTGTGAGCACGCCGGTGATGCAGGAGTTGCCGGACAGCAAAAAACGGGTGACTCAAGTCCTGCTCAAGGGGAATTTCCTCACCAAGGGTGACACTGTCGCCCCGGGCGTGCCGGCGGCGTTCCACAAGCCATCCGCCGGGCCGATCGATCGCCTTGCCTTCGCGCGCTGGCTGGTCTCCCCGGAGAATCCCATGACGGCGCGCGTGGCGGTGAACCGGGTCTGGGCGCTGGTTTTCGGCCGTGGCATTGTGGAAAGTGAGGAGGACTTCGGCATCATGGGGTCCAAGCCCACGCATCCGGAACTCCTCGACTGGCTGGCCACCGAATACATCCGCCTGGGTTGGGACACCAAGGCGCTCATTCGACTGATCGTCCTTTCCTCGGTCTACCGTCAGGGCGCGCGGGTGGAACCCGACCACCAGCGTTTGGACCCGCGCAACGAGCTATTATCCAGGTTTCCCCGCCAAAGGCTTGAGGCCGAGATGGTGCGCGACCAGGCCTTGGCCGTGAGCGGTTTATTGTCGGAGAAAAGGGGTGGTCCATCTGTTTATCCGCCCCAGCCCGCCGGGTTGTGGCAGGCCGCGTTCAACGG
>CAWUNZ010000064.1:0-14485 GCA_963923445.1 uncultured bacterium | reverse complement strand
TGTGAAGCTGTTGCGATGGGCGGCGCGCAGCCATGGGTTGCCAAGCCTTTGATCACGACGGGGTGGGGCCAACCCGGGCGCGGGCCTGACCTGAGAACTCCAATGTTTTCCGGTTGGGTTCATCTCTGCGGCGAAAATCGGCCCAAGGACACACCTTCGGTCCCTTTCGGGTAATTTATGGTTCTTGCCGTTTTTCGTCTTTCCGTTCGGCCCAAAGCCTTCAGAGGACCCATTTCGTTCGCCAGACATGAATTCCGCTTCATCGACTCGGCACATGCCTTGCGGATGGCAAACGAATCACCATAAGTTCCTTTTGGCTTCGAAGTTTCCAAGCGCACAAGGACCAAGCCATGCGACGAAACGGGTTCACGCTGATCGAACTTCTGGTGGTGATCGCCATCATCGCGGTGCTGATCGGCCTTTTGGTGCCGGCGGTGCAGAAGGTGCGGGAAGCGGCCAACCGGGCCAAGTGCGCCAACAACTTGAAACAACTGGGAGTGGCCCTGCACAACCACATGGCCACGATGGGGTACTTTCCCTCGTGCGCCGAACTGCCCACCGGGCAGCTATCGCAACCCTGGTCGGCGCACGCGCGGCTTCTGCCCTACCTGGAACAAGATGCCCTGGCCAAGCTGATCGACTGGAACACCACGCCCAACAACTTCACCCTGTTGCCGAATGTCGCCAAGATCCGCGTGCCCACCTACATGTGCCCCAGCGAGGTGAACGACCGGGCCCGGGTCACCCCGAACATCACCTACTACCCGCTCAACTACGGCTTCAACCAGGGGACATGGTTCATTTACGATCCGGTTTCCGCCAAGGGAGGCGACGGCGCCTTCGCGCCGAACCTGAAGGCCAGGGCCGCGGACATCCTCGACGGCCTCAGCAACACACTGGGCGCCACCGAGGTGAAGGCCTATCAGCCCAATGTCTGGGACACGCTCAGGCCAGCCACCCTGAATGTCGCCGCCCCGGCCAACCCCGCGGCGTTGCTCGCTTACGCCGGGGGAACCTTCGACTCCAACGGCCACACCGAGTGGGTGGAGGGTGATGTGCATGAGACCGGATTCACCACCACCTTCGCGCCCAACACGGTGGTTCCCTATTCCACCGGCGGCCAAACCTACGACATCGACCTGACCTCGATGCGCGACGGTGAATCGGTCACCGCGCCCACCTACGCCGCGATCACCGCAAGGTCGTTCCACACCGGGGTGGTGAACGCCCTGATGATGGACGGATCGACCCGAACGGTTTCCAACAGCGTGCTCCTGGCCACCTGGCAGGCATTGGGCACACGCGCCGGCGCCGAACCCGTCACGGACTGACCCGCCATGAACAAAACCACTCTCGCCATCGTTGCTGTTTCAATTGCCGCCTTGGCCGCCATGGCCTGGTGGTTCCTACCCGGCGGCGCGACCACTCCCACCGATGACCCGGGCGGCGTCGCCGCCGCGTTCCTTGCCGAGGTTCGGGCCGGAAAAGTCGACCAGGCCTGGGATGGCACGGGAACCGAGTTCAAGTCGTTCATGGGGAAGGACCAGTTCCGGCAGTTCGTGAAAAAACACGCGGCGCTGAAAACGCAGGCCACCGCGGGCGAAACCACGGCGCAGGGCGCCCTGCGCGAGTGCGGCTTTATATGCGGATCTCTCAAGGTGGTTGTGATTGTCGGAAACAGCGGCGGACAGTGGAAGGTCGAGGGCATTCGGGCCGGTTAGGCGTCAGGAACCGGGACGGGTGCGGATTAGCATTTTTATGCCCTTGGCGATTAAATCCCGCAGACCCGCGGTAGGAACCCAAACAAAGCAAATCGCCCCTGAGGGGCGAGGTTGCCGAATCTGGCAGCCGTGACAGGCCATTCATGGTCGACCCCTCACTTCGGCACTTCGTGCCTTCGTTCAGGGCTCTTTGCATCGCCTGACCTTGGGAATCGGTCAATTGAAAACGCCTTTGCAAGTCAGGAACACAAAACCATCCACATTCGCCGCTTACTCGGATAGGATGGGCTCGACTCATAGCCACTTGGAACAATTCATGCCCACTGCATCCACCCCACCCGCCGTCGGTCTAGGCTTGTGGAAGATCCCCAACGCGCAAACCGCCGGGTTGGTGCGCGAGGCCATTGGCGCCGGATACCGGCACCTCGACAGCGCCTGCGACTATGGCAACGAGCGGGAAACCGGAGAGGGGATCCGCCGGGCGCTGAACGACGGCCTGTGCCGCCGCGACGAGCTATGGGTGACCTCCAAATTGTGGAACACCTACCACAAGGCGGAGCATGTGCGCCCGGCGCTGGAACGCACGCTGTCGGACATGGGCCTCAAGCATCTCGACCTGTTCCTGATCCATTTTCCCATCCCCTTGGCGTTTGTGCCTTTTGAAACCCGTTACCCTCCCGGTTGGACCTTCGATCCGCAAGCGGCCAAGCCGGCGATGAAACCCGCATCGGTGCCGATCATCGAGACCTGGCAGGCGATGGAACGGCTGGTGGATGCCGGACTGGTGAGGCATATCGGCGTCTCGAACTTCTGCGTGTCGCTGCTCAGGGACCTGCTGTCGCAAGTCCGCATCCGTCCCGTGGTGAACCAGGTGGAGGCGCACCCGTATTTGGCGCAGGAAAAACTGCTGCGTTACTGCCGCGAGGAAGGCGTGGCTGTCACGGCGTTCTCGCCGCTGGGCGCGCCGTCGTATGTCCCGCTCGGCATGGCCAAGGCCGAGGATTCGGTCCTGCTCCAGCCCTGCGTGACGGAGGCGGCCCGAAGGCTTGGCAAGACACCCGCGCAGGTGGTGCTGCGTTGGGCCGTGCAGCGGGGCACCGGCGTGGTTCCCAAGACGGAAAAGCCCGAACGGCTGCGGGAAAACCTGGCCATTCATGACTTCGCCCTGAATCAGGCGGAAATGGCCGCCATCACGGCCCTTGACCGCAACAGGCGCTTCAATGATCCGGGCGTTTTCTGCGAGCAGGCTTTCGGCACTTTTTTCCCCATTTACGAGTAGTTCTTGTTTCAATTGGTCACACAAGGAGAAGTCTCATGATCGCGCTCGTTCTCATGTCGGCCCTGGTCGCCACGGCGGCCGACCCGGTCGCGTTGTTCAACGGCAAGAACCTCGACGGCTGGAAGGAGGCGTCAAAGGACAAGGCGTCGCTCACCGGCAAAGCCGAGGCCTTCGGCGGGCGGTTCAAGGTGACCGGAGGCGTGATTGTGATCGACCCTGCCGTGAAGGGCGACCTGCACATCGAAACCGAAAAGACCTTGGCGGGAGACGCCACGGTGGCGCTCGAGGTGAGGCCGGGCGCCAAGTGCAACAACGACCTGTTCATCCGCGGCACGAAGTTCGACCTGACCCCCGGCAGCAAGGAAGGGAAGAACCTCAAGGAGGGTGAATGGGCCAAGGTGGAGATCGTCATCAAGGGCGATGCGATCGAGCACAAGATCAACGGCGAGGTGGCGCGCTCGGCGAAAACCAAGGGCGGCGCCACGCCCCTGCGGATCCGCGCCGAGTTCGGCGCCCTGGAGATCAAGTCGGTCACCGTGGCGCAATGACCCGAGCAGGCTTGCCATCCATGATGGGAACCCCGCGAACCCGGTGAACCCATGAACCCATCAACCCCGCCGACACGCCGCGCGGTTCTTGCCTCGCTGGCGGGTGTTGTCGGCATGGCGGCGCCGGATCGGGGGCAATTCAAGGATATTCCGTTCGACCTTGTTGTTCCCCGGGCCGAGGAAGGGAAAGCGGGCGCTGGCCGGAGGGTGCGCCAGGCGGTTGATGGCTTCGAAAATTGGGACCTCAGGCATGTCCTGTACCTGCCTGCCGAGTGGAAGGCGGGCGGCAGGTACCCGGTGATTGTCGAGTATCCGGGCAACGGTCCTTACAGAAACCCGCTGGGTGATGTCAGCACCGGTTTGGTGGAGGATTGCCGCCTGGGTTTCGGCATGGGCGGGGGAAAGGAATTCATCTGGTTGTGCTTGCCGTTCGTTGACCCGGCCAACAAGCGCCATGCCCGGCAATGGTGGGGCGACCCGGATGCCACCGCGGCTTATTGCCGACAGGCGGTGGCGCGCGTGTGCGGGGAATATGGTGGCGATCCGGACAGGGTGATCCTGTGCGGGTTTTCAAGGGGCGCCATCGCCTGCGGCCACATCGGCCTGCGTGACGACGCCACGGCGCGGCTTTGGCGCGGCCTTGTGGCCCATAGCCATTACGACGGCGTCCGCCGGTGGGGCTATGCCGACGATTCGCCCGAATCGGCCATGGCGCGACTGAGGCGGCTGAAAGGCAGGCCGCAATGGGTCAGCCATGAGGAAACGGTGGATCCGGCCCGGGCCTTCCTGAACAAGGCCGGGGTGGGCAACACGACCTTCATGGCGTTGCCCTGGCCGAACCACACCGCCGACTGGGTGCTCAAGGATATTCCGGAGCGCCGTCAGCTTCGCGACTGGCTGGGGAAGATCCTCACGCCGGGGCGGTGAACAACTCCGCGGCCATCGGGACCACATTCCCCACCTTGGGCGTGAAGCCCATCAGGTCGAGGATTTGCGACCTGATGTCGATGCCGGGGGCAACCTCCACCAGTTCGATCTCTTCCCCCGCCATGCGAAAAACGGCCCGCTCGGTGACATAAAGCACCCGTTGGCCATTGGCCCGGGCCCGCGCGGCGCTGAAACTACGCTGGCCCACCTCGCCCACGAACTTGGGCACCTTGCCCTCCCGCGCGATCCGCAGGCGCCCGCCCTCAACCACCACCTCCAAACCCCCGGTGGTGAAGGTGCCGCAGAAGACGAGGGAACGGGCGTTCTGGCTGATGTTCACAAACCCGCCCACTCCGGCGATCCTGCCGGCGAACGACGAGACATTCACATGGCCGTGCCGGTCGATCTGCGCGGCGCCCAAGGCGGCGAAATTCAGACCCTTGCCATCGTAGAAGTCGAACTGCGCGGGCTGGTCGATGATGGCCTGGGGGTGCACGGCGGCGCCGAACGACAGTCCGCCCGCCGGCATTCCCCCGATCGGCCCCGATTCCACCGTGAGGGTGACCCGCTCCAAAAGGCCCCGTTCCGCGGCGATGACGGCGATCCCCTCGGGCATGCCGATGCCCAGGTTCACGATATCGCCGGGGCGCAATTCATCGGCGGCGCGCGCGGCGATGATGCGGCGCTCATCCAGGGGCAGCGGGGTAAGCGCGGTCGCGACGGCGCCCCCCGGCGTGGTGAAGGCGGGATTGTGGGCCCGGCCGAATGTCTGCTCGTGCTCCGCGGGTTCCCCAACCACAATATGGTCGACAAGGATGCCCGGAACCCGCACTTCGCGCGGCACCGCCGGGCGGTCGAGCAGTCGCGCCACCTGGGCGATGACCACGCCGCCGGAGTTGCGCGCCGCCTGCGCGATGGGCAGCACCTCGCCGATGATCGCCTCGTCGTCCATCACAAGGTTGCCGAACGGGTCGGCGGCGGTGGCGCGGATAAGGCCCGCGTGGACGGGAAACGCCTTGTACCAAAGCCATGGCGCGCCACCCAGTTCGATCCTTTCCACCAACCCCGGCGGCGTGACGGCGTTCAGGCGACCGCCGCCATGAACCGGATCAATAAAGGTGTCGAGACCCACATGGGTGACACAACCCGGCCTGCCCGCGGCGATGTCGCGGAACAACTGGCAGATCACCCCCTGCGGGAAGTTGTAGGCCTCGATGTCGCCCGCCATGGCCAGGGCGCCCAGGCGCGGCGCCAGGCCCCAGTGCCCGCCGATGACCCGGCGCACCAGTCCCTTATGCCCCAGATGGTTGAGGCCGCGGGTTTTGCCGTCGCCCTGCCCGGCGGCGTAGACGAGCGTGAGATCGCGCGGGGTACCGGTGGCGAGAAAACGCTGTTCCAAGGCGGCGGTGAGCGCCTCGGGGTGGGCGGCGCCGATGAAACCGCCGCAGGCCACCGTGGCACCCGGGGAGATTCGGTCCACCGCCTCGCGGGCGGTTCGCAACAACGCGTCCCGCCGGCAGGTCACGAGGTCCAACCCCCGTTCACATGGAGCGTTTGCCCGGTCATGTACGCCGCAAGCGGGCTGCACAGGAACAGGATCACGCGCGCGATATCCTCCGGTTCGCCGAAACGGCCCAGCGGAATCTGCGCCAGCATGCCCTCGCGCACATGCTCCGGAATGGTCTTGCCCATTTCCGTCAGCACCACGCCGGGGGCCACGGCGTTCACGGTGATGCGCCTGCGGGCCAGTTCGCGGGAAAGCACCCGGGTCATGGCCGCCACGCCCGCCTTGGCCGCGGCGTAGTTGGACTGTCCGAAAAATCCGACAGTGGCCGCGATCGACGCCATGCTGACGATCCGGCCTCCGTCGCGGAGCGTTTTGGCCGCGGCGCGGCAGACATGGAAGACCCCGGTGAGATTGGTGTCGATCACCGCGCTCCAGTCGTCGTCGGTCATGTTGCGGATGGTGCGGTCGCGGAGCACCGCGGCGTTGTTGACCGCGATGTCCACCCCGCCGAACGCCTCGGAAGCCGCGGCGAACAGCCGTTCCACGGCCCCGGAGTCGCGGACATCGGCGCCCACGGCGATCGCCCGGCCACCCAGTTCCGCCACCAAGGCCCGGGCCCTGTCCTCGTTCACCCCATCGGGATCGGGGAAGAAGTTGACCACCACGCCGGCACCCGCGCCATGCAGCGCCCTTGCCGTGGCCGCGCCCAACCCCTGGCTGGCCCCGGTGATAATGGCGACCTTGCCGGCCAAGTCGATCGTTGTCATGCGCACGCCTCCAGCATCGCGGCGATTCCCATGCCGCCCCCCACGCACAAGGTGGCCAGCGCCCGCCGCGCCCGGCCCGCGGCGATGCGGTGCGCCAGATGCACCGCCAGCCGGGCCCCGCTGGCGCCAATCGGATGCCCCAAGGCGATGGCACCTCCATGGGTGTTCACGCGGGCGGGATCCAGGCCAAGGTCGTCGATGCAGGCCAGGGCCTGCGCCGCGAAAGCCTCGTTCAGCTCCACCGCGTCAAAACCTGACACATCGCATCCCACATGTCGGCACAGGGCCCGGGTGGCCGCCACGGGGCCCAGCGCGAACGCCTCCGGCGCGCAACCGGCCGACTTGGCTCCAGCCCATCGGGCCAACGGCTTCCAACCGCGCCTGCGCGCCGTTTCAGCCGAGGCCAGAACCAGCATCGAGGCGCCGTCGTTGATGCCCGAGGCGTTGCCCGCGGTGACGCTTCCCTGGGCGTCGAACGCCGGCTTGAGGGCCGCGAGGCTTTCCAAAGTGGTGTCGGCGCGTGGATGCTCATCAGCCGTCACCTTTCCCACCGGAACGATCTCCGCGGCCAAAAACTCACGACCATTGGCGGCCTGTTGCTGGCTGAGCAACGCGAACGCGTCCTGCCTGGCCCGGTTGATGTTCCGGGCCCGGGCCAGGGCCTCGACGCATTCGCCCATGTGCTTGCCGGAAAAGGCGTCCACCAAGCCGTCGCGCAGGAGTGAATCCACCAAGGTGCCGTTGCCGAGCTTGATGCCCGCGCGCGAGCGTTCGAGCAGGTGGGGCGCGTTCGACATCGATTCCGCTCCGCCGCACAAGACGGCGTCGGCCTCGCCGGCGGCGATCGCCCGCGCCGCCAAGGCCACAGCCTGAAGTCCAGAGGCGCACATCATGTTGACAGTGAAGGCGGGAGCGACCTCGGGTACGCCCGCTCCCAGCGCCACTTGGCGGGCGATGTTCTGCCCGGCGCCGGCCGCGAGCACATTGCCGATGATCACCTGCTCGATCGCATCCGGGGCGACACCGGCCCGCTCCATGGCCGCGCGCGCCGCGGCGACGCCCAGTTGGGCCGCCGACCAAGACGCCAAACCGCCCAGAAAACGACCCTGGGGCGTGCGGCACGCGGCGACAATCCAAACAGCCGATGATTCCATGGTTCCCCCCGGCAAAGGGGCAGTTTACCACCCGGCGCCTGACGGCGCTCGGCTCTGCATAACCACACCCTGTGGAGCCGAGCGCCGTCAGGCGCCGGGTCTCGCGATGACCCAAAACGCGTTCAGTCCGTCGATTTCGGCTGGCCGAACAACGCGATGCGCCCCTTGCCATTGGAGATGACCAAAAAGCCGACCAACTTGCCATCCTTGCGCGTCACCACCGGCGCGCCGTTGGCGTCCGGTGGCAGCGGCGTGGCGGCGTCCACCTCCCACGCGGCCTCGGCGGGTTTCATGCGGTCGGCCAACAGCACCGCCTCGGCGCCATCCTTGTCGCCCGAGATCACCCGGCAATCTTCGGGCGGCCCGGCCAATTGAAGGTCGCCCCAACCCTCGGGAACCTCGCCCTTGAGAACACACCGCGCCACGCCCCCGGCGCGCGTCACCTTGAGTTCCCCATGGGGGAATTCCTCGCTGTCCAACCGCAGGCGGGTGTCCAGCGCCTTGGGCGAGGGGCTGTCGAACATTTCCGCGGCGCCCACCAGCAACCCGGGCTGAGGCTGAACGGCCAGCCAGGCGCGGGAGTGGTTCGACCGGGCGAAAAAGCCCCGCTCCTGCCACGAGACCGTCACCCGCACCGGCTTGGGCGATTCCCTCACGGCGGCCGAGGCACTCCTGGAGGCTCCACCGATTTCAATATTGGGCCGCCACGCCAGCCACTCGTCGCGCTTCTTCTCCGCCTCCTGCGGCGAGGCCATCTTGAACCGGTGGCTGGCCCCCACCTCGCGGCCGGGCGCCGAGGGTGTGGAGAAAGAGACCCCCCCGGCGACGATGCTCGCCAGGGTGTCGGTCCCGAGATCGACCTTGCCGATCTTCCATGAGCTGAAATCAAAGAGCTTGGCCGAGGCGTTCACGCCGCTGGTGTTCCAGAACTGGGTGTTGTCGCGGATCAGCTTGCGGTAGCGGGGCTGGATGTAGACGCGCGCGTCCACGGTGCCGGAATCGCCCGCCAGGGCCACCTCCATGACATGGCCGACGGCGAAGCCGCGGAAGCGCACCGGCGAGCCGGGTTCGAGGCCGCCGCGGTCGGGGCTTTCAAGAACCACCTGAAGCCCGTCGGCGCTCCGGATCTCCTGCGCGGGGGGCGTGTCGCGGCCGACGAACCGCATCTCCATGGGCGCGCGGGGGTTGTCTCCCGGCTCCACCGCGACATAGACCCCGCCGGCAAGCGCGTCGATGCCGCGCAGTTGGCCCAGGCCCAAGGCGGGCCGTTCGATCCAGAAAATGCTGTCGGCGCGCCGCAGGTGGAGCGCGCCCTTCTCGAGGCGGAGGCCCAGGCGGACCGTGTCGGCAGGCCCGCCGTCGCGGTGGTCGAGTTCCACGGAAACGACCTCGCCGACGCTGATCCCCTTGGTGCGGACCTTGTCGCCGGGCTGGATGCCGAACCCGTCCTGCACGAACACGGTCACATTCTCGGGCGGGAAGACCATGTCGTGGATCTTGGCCTGCCACACCACCGCGGCGACGGCGAGCAGGGGCAGGGCAACCCAGGGGATGGGCGATTCGATGAGGCGGATATGCCAGGGGGCGACAGGCACGACGCGGGAGGTGGGGATTTCGGGTTGGCCGCTCATGTGTCGCTTTCCCAGATCGCGCGCGGATCGAAGCAGATGGAGGCCATCATGCTGAAGGCGACGCACAGGGTGAAGAAGTAAATGGCCGGGCCGTAGTGGAAGGTGACCAGGCTACCCAGCTTGATGGTCATGACGAGGAACGCCAACAGGAGGACATCGAGCATGCTCCACTTGCCGGCGATTTCGACGGCGCGGAACCAGAGCGACCGCCGGTTCCGGCTGAGCACCTGAAACAGCGACAATTCCATCATGACGACAAGCTTGAGCAGGGGAAAGACAATGGAAAACACCAGAATGATCGACCCGACAAACCACTGGCGTTCCTGAAACAGGTCGCGGATCCCCTCGAGAATGCTGGCCTGATGCCGGTTGCCAACCTTCTCAATGGTGAGGATGGGGAGCAGCACGGCGGGCCAGAACAGGATGAACGCCGTGCCGGCGAGCGCCGCGCACCTTGCCGCCATGCCCCGGGAGGGCCTTGCCGCGGAAACCGTGCCCCCGCACCGTGGACACACCGCCCGCGTTCCCGGTTGAAGGTCGGGAACCCGCTGGATCAGGTGGCAGGATGGGCAGGGGTGGAATTCAACACTTAAGACGGCCATACTGAAAAAATGTCAACCTCATTTTGAATAAAGACCCTAAATATTATATTTATTTCGCGGGAGCGAGGTCCTTGGCCACGAAACGCCTCACGGCGATCGGCCCGTGGTCCAACTGCAGCATGAGCGGTCCCTTGGCGGGTTCGGCCCTGCTCCAGTTGTGGCCGGTCGGCGAGGTCACCTCGAGGTTCTCGTGAACCACCTGCCCGTTGAGCACCACGCGGTCGTAGCGGGCGTTGGCCACCTTCTTGCGGGCGGCGCCCTCGCCCTGGTGCCTGGCGGCGCGGAAGGCGATCTCGAGTTTCTGCCAATCGCCCGGCTTACCGCAGGCGTTGGTCTTGGGGGCGATGCCCTCATCCAAATGCCGGTACTTGGGCAGCAACTCGGCGCGCGGGTAAATGCCGCCGGAATCGGACCCGGTCAGCTTGGCCTTGCCGAAACTGTCGGTGATCTGGATCTCGTAAAGGCCCATCATCTTCACGCCTGAGTTCGACTTCTGCGGGATGAGAAACTCGATCTCCACGGCCACATCACCGAACCCGCGCCGGGTGTACAGGTCGCGCGCGGTGCCCTTGGGCGCGTTGGTGAAAAGGCCGGTGCCCTCCTCCGCCACCAACAGCTTGCGTGGGTTGGCGGGATCAAGCATCACAGCCTTGGCGGCATGCCACTGGGGGTCGACCTTCTGGAACACCTTGGCCGGGTCGCCGGCCAGGAGGTCGATCCATTCATCGGCGCCAACCGCGGCGGAAGCGAGGAAGCCGGTGAAAACCACGGTGAACAGCAGGCGGATCATGGGGCGGGAGTCTCCAGCGGAACGGACCCGCGCTCGGAACCGGCGGGCGGGGCGGCGTCACGGATGGTGGCGCCCAGCGTCTCGCTGAGCACCAGCACACCGTACCGTTGTACCGGAACCGGTTCGGGCGTGCTCACCGAGGCGTAGTCGAACCGGCCGCGGATGTCGGTGTAGCCGTCCTTGTGGAACTTGACCCGGCCGTCGGCCGTGCGGGCGTACACCTTCACATAGACCTTGGAAAGCGGCTTGCCGGCGGCGTCGGTCACGGCGACCTGCCCGAAATTCTCGCGCATCATCACCTTCATCGAGCCCGAATAATACGGGATGGCGCGCGACTTGCCGCCGCCGGAGACCTCCACCAGCACATTGCGCCCCTTGAGCGCCTCGGGGATGGCGATCCGCTCCTTGCCCTGCTTGCCCTTCAGCTTCACCGCGGCGGAATCGTTCGGCTTGATCAGGGCGAACTGGCCGCCGAAGTCCTGCAGGAAGGGGTTGCGGCTGAACAGCAGTTCCACATCCATGGCGTAGTACCTGAGGTTCAGCCCCTCGATGTTCTGCCAGGTCACCTCCACGGCGGGTCCGTCAAGGCGCAAGTCGAACGACGGTTCCAGCGCCGCCAGCCTGCCCTGCTCCTGGTCGCGGTCTCCGGGTCGGGCCACCTTGGCTTCCTTGCCCTCGGCCTCGTCGATCTGGTCGAGGATGGTCTGGAAGGAAACGCGCCAACGGTCGACCGGATGCGCGGCGTGGCGCGCCGCCACCTGGCGGGCCTTGGCCAGGTCCTCCTGGCAGATGGCGAGATAGGCGGAGCAGTAGTCGTGCTGCAGCTTGGCCGCCACCTTTTCCTGCCGGGCCTTGGCGAAGGCCTCGAGCGCCTCCTCGATCCGGTCCTGCATCAAGAGGTAGTGGGTCACCGCCAGCCAATCGTTGTCGTCAAGCCTCGGCTTGCGCGCCAGCACATCGAGCAGGGCGTGGTACTGGGCATGCAGGGAATCGTTGACAATCTGCCTGTTCCTGCCCAGGGCATGGGCCCGGGCGTTCACCAGCGGCTTGTACTCGAGGTGCTGGTAGGCGTGCCGCTCGACCGGGTCGAACGACAGGAGCGGATTTTCCAGCACATGCCGCAACTCGCCGGCCAAGCCATCCTGATGGCGCAGGAACTCCCCGAGCGCCCGGGCGTCGTCGTGCAATAGGGCGTACGACCAGACCACGGGATGGTACATATGCCGGGCCCGCAGCAGGTCGGCCACGCGCGTGAAGAACGCCTTGTCGCGCAGGCGGAAGGCGATCATCGCCAGGTCCAGCGCCTGGACATTCTCGCGCTCCAGGTAGGCGATCACCTCGTCGGGAGTCCCGTTCTGGGAGACATGCTCCCACGACTTGGTGTCCACCTTCGTGGGCTTGGCGACCACCTTGAACGAGGCGGGCTTGGCCGAGGCCAGCACCGTCTCATTTTTCGACACATGCACCGGGAATTGAGCGAATTCCCCCGGCAACGGGAAGTAGAAGAAGGTGTCGATGGTCTGCGTGCGGTAAGGCTCCAGCTCCACCGGCACGCTCCGGGTGGCCTTGGCGCCCGAAAGGGCCACCGACCCGGCGGGGACCTGGATCAGCACCGAGAGCTTCTGCCTCGAGGGCGAGGTGTTGGTGACCACCACCTGCGACCCGTAAACCGTGTGGATGACGAACTCGCCGGAGACGAACTTGTCCATCCGCTCGCCGTTCTCCTCGCGGTAGCGGTCGTTGGCCTGGAAGACATTCTGGCTCACCAGAATGGGCGCCTGCGCGGCGGGCGCTGCGCCGGTGGCGATCTCCTCGTGCACCACGATCACCGGGGTGGGCGATGTGATGGTGAGGCGGGCGCCCTCGAACTTCATGTCGGCCTTGCCGGCCTTGAACGGCAGGTCGAGCAACGAAAGCGCCAGCATCGCCTCGCTGAACGAACCGCTGGCGGAGGCGAAGTCCCTGGACAGGAAAGGCCCCTTGCCATCGTGCTTGGCCAAATCGGCCCAGAACCGCCCGGGCGGCGCCAGCGCCGCCACCTGCTGGCTGATGGGCAGGTTGTGGTAATTGTTCTCGGCCCATTCGCGGGTGGTTTCCACCCGCCTGTAAAGCGCGGCCAGCTTGGCCTGCTCACCCTTGGCATCCTGCCGGAAGAAGCCGCTTTCGTCCGCGAGGCCAGCGGCGTTCATCCCCCGGGTGGCCTGCTTGAGGCCATCCATCGCGTCCTTGGCGGCGGCCTTTTCCTCCCGGCCCATCATCGACTTGCGCCTTTCCAGGCTTTCGGCTTCCTTTTTGCCGTTCGCCTCGCGAAGGCGGTTGGAGCCGTCGCGTTCAAGGGCGGCCCGGTCCATCGGCTTGCCCGCGGCGTTGGGCGGGGGCATCGGCGCGCCGGGCGCCATGCCACCACCTACACCTCCGAGCGCCCCTCCCCCGGGTACCGCGCCAAAGCCCATCGCGGGTTTGTCGCTTCCCTGACGCATTTTTTGCATCTCGGCGGCATCGCTTAGCATCCGCCCGGCGCGCCGGTTTTCACCTTGCTTGGCGGCATCGAGGTCGCCGCTGGCCACCGCGGCGTCGAACCAGAGGCCCAATTGCTCGGTCGTGGGCGGCTTCAGGCGCAGGCGCTCCTCCAGCCAGCGTTCCGCGCGCGCCGGTTCACCCGCCACCCGCCGCGCCAGAAGCACCTTCTCGGCCGAGTTCAGCCGGGCGTGCCGCCACGGTTCCAGGTAGCCCTCCACCGGCTCGCCCAAGAGCCACAGGTCGATGAAGGTCTTGTCCTTCTTGGAGGACAGGTACGGCGCCACCACCGCCTTGAAAAATTCCGGATCCTTGTGATAGACAAAAACCGAAAGCTCGTGGCAGGCGTGCTTCGAGTAGAAAGTCCGTTTCTCCTCCGGCTTCAGGTCCGGCCAGGTGGTGACGAAGCGGAAAGTGGCAAAACGCTCGTCCGGACGAAGCGTGGCCAGCAGGCTGTAGGCCTTGCCCATCGAATCGTACAACTCGTGCCTGGAGGCGCCGACATCGGCGATCGTGAACGGGGCGTTGGCGCCCACCACGGTCACCTGCCGCCGCTGGGTGAAATGCCCGTCGGCCTTGAGGGCGTCCACCAGCCTCATGTCGAGCGACCGAAGGGGTCCGCCCGCCTCGGGGACCACGCGCGAGACCACCGAGAGCGGATCAACCGCCACCACGCGGACGATTCCCCGGCCAGCGAGCAGAACCGCGGGCACCCTCACCACGCCGTTGTTGTCGGGCACCAGGTTCAACGCCACCGCCGCGGGGTCGGCCAGGAAATCGATGTCGGCGATGTCCGCGTCGCCCGCGGGGCCGGACTGCCTTTTGGCCTGGGGGTCGGCCGCCGCCCGGGACGCCGCGGCGGTTCCCTTGCTGAGGAACTCGCCACCCTCGGCGGCCAACTGCTCGCCCGTGGAGGTGTCGCGCACCGCCCAGGGGTTCAGCAACAGCGCCGGCCTGTCCAGCATCGGGGTGGGGTATTTTTTCTGCGTCCGCCGGTCGAGCACATAGCGGTATTCGTCACCGATGTCGCGGCCGGTCACAT
>CAWUNZ010000063.1:0-14704 GCA_963923445.1 uncultured bacterium | reverse complement strand
GGCATCGACGGGCAAACCCTCGAGATACAGGTTGGCCAAGAATATCGTGTGGGTCCAATTTTGGCGCTGGGCGTAAACCATCGCCCCAAGAAATCCCGCGCCGATGAGCGTCAGGAGATTGAGAATCGCCAAGACCTTGCCAAGCAAGCTCATGGATGCAACTTCCCCTTCCGCCAATGACAACCGATCAAAAATATCGTCAGGCTAATGTGCCACAAGGATCGGCACCGTGCCGGGAAATCCATCAGGCGACCTCCTGATGAATTGCACGATATGCGCATTTTACCACCATGGATGAGGATCAGATCGCTTCGGACGATAAAGCCGAATATT
This sequence comes from uncultured bacterium, assembly GCA_963923445.1. Taxonomy (GTDB): domain Bacteria; phylum Planctomycetota; class Planctomycetia; order Gemmatales; family Gemmataceae; genus REEB421. The sequence goes on along the minus strand of CAWUNZ010000063.1, from coordinate 14,371 downwards.
CCTCACGGCTTATGTGTGCTGATTGGAAGGGATGCTCCGGCCTGATTGGTAGGATGACGCCATGGCGGAAACCTCAACCAACCTGGAAGGCCTGCCCCGTCCTTGGGGGGACTACGAACTTCTGGCCAAGGTCGCCGAGGGAGGAATGGGGATCGTCTACAAGGCGCGATCCAGCCGGACGGGGTTGGTGGTGGCCATCAAGGTGATGCGTGAAAAAAGCCGGATGAACCCGGTCATGCTCAAGAGGTTCGAGCAGGAATTCCGGACAGCGAGTTCCGTGGAACACCCCAACCTTGTCAGGGCGCTCGACTTCGGCGACGACCAAGGTGTCCCGTACCTGGTGATGGAGTTCGTCGAGGGGGCGACCCTGAGCAGCATGGTTGACCGCGATGGCCCGATACTGGAAGCCGAGGCCGTCCGCCTGATCGCACTGGTGGCGCAAGGCCTGCACCGGGCCCACAAGAAGGGGATCGTGCACCGGGATGTGAAGCCGGACAACATCATGGTGACGCCCGAAGGCCAAGCCAAGCTGACCGACATGGGCCTGGTGAAGGATCTGGGCGCCGACCTCAACCTGACTCGAACCGGAAGCGGTCTGGGCACCACGCACTACATGGCGCCTGAGCAGTTCCGGAATGCCCGCCTGGCGGACGCCCGGTCGGACATTTACGGCCTGGCCGCCACCCTTTACGCCATCCTGCTGGGGGAACCACCGTTCCACGGCCTTGGCCCATTGGACGCGTGGATGAAAAAGGTCCATGACGAATTTCCCTCGCCGCGGGAACGCAACCCCGCCATCAGCGAGAGGGTTGATTGGGCCATCCGGCGCGCCATGAAGGGTGATCCGGCGGCAAGGCCGGCCACCTGCCGGGAGTTTGTCGAGGACTTGCTGGGAAGAAGCACCCGATCTTCGGACCGCGTGGCCAGCGCGCCGGGGGAACCCGAGATCTGGTATTTGCGGTACACCGACGACAACGGCAAGGCGTGCCTGGTGAAGGGGACCCGCGGCGCCGTGCGCCGATCCCTCAAGGAGGGGTTGCTTGGGGACGCGCGCCATGTGTCTGGATCGCGCGCGAAAGCCGGAACATTCAAGGCCTTGGCGCAATTGCCTGAATTCCGGGACCTTTGCCTGGGCAGGCAGGCGGAACCCGACGAAACCCCCGAAGTTGAAACCGGATCTCAAACAACAAATCATTACCGCAATATCTTCAATGGCGTCGGGGCCATGGCCGTGGTGGCGGCTGTGGCGGTCATCCTGACCCTGATCGCCTTGGCGCTGGCCCGTCGGAATTGATGCAGCGTCAAATCAGCGGTTCGATCGCCGCTCGAATCTGCACAAGAAGAACGATGTACCAGATAAACAGCGCGAGAGATCCCACGCCCATCAGCAGCATCAGCCCGACGATCCAGAATCCGGCCACGACCGTCAGGCCCATGGTTCCGATCACGATTCCGAGAAGGAAGCCGACGAACAACCCGACGATCAGGATCACATGGGCGTACATGAAATTGGAGACATTCCGGGCCATCATCGGCTTCTTCAGGGCATGGCAAACGCTCCACAGATAGAAATAATGAAGAATGGTTCCCACCCATGCCCCGGTGACGCTGGCGAACGAGCAAAACGCCGCCACCGACAATCCGCGGGCGAAACCGCCGTTGCCCTTGGCCGCCGGCACCAGCATGCAGAAGGCGTGCCCCACCAAAAAGGAGACAAAAACGGCCAAGCCAACCGCGCCGGCCAACAGGGGGATCAGCAACGCGGCGCCAAGCAAGACCCCGAGGCCGTTGCCCGCCGCCACGCCGTTGGCATTGATGACCCTCATTTGGTTGAGCTGTTGGGCGCCCGCGGCGCCGAGCATCGTCATCAGGAACGACACCCCGAGCAGCACAACCGACCCGACGATGGACAGGATGATCGCCAAAAGGATCAGGCCCAGGCCGGAATGCACCTTGCGCCAGCCTGCCCGGCTACCCCCCGGTGGACCGCCGCGGTCGTCATCAGGGAGAGGGTCCTCGGCCACCTCCTCGGAAGGGCGGGGTCTGGGCGCGGGGGGAGGCGGCGCGATGACCGCCGACGAGCGGGGCGCGACGGGCGGAACCGGTCGCGGAGGCAGCGGCGCGGGTTCCACCAGTTCGAGAACCTCGATCTCCTCGGCCGGCGCCTGGGCCACGAAGGCGGTCTGGCACATGGGGCAGCGGACCTTGCGCCCCAAGGCGTTGTCCGGCAACTTCAACTGCTTGAGGCATCCCGTGCAGGAAACGAATATCGACATGCTCCACCTTGTGCTCGCTTTTGAAGCGCCGGTTCCGGCCGTGACATGACTCATTTATGTTATGGTTTCAGTCTTATGCCAACCAAGAGAAGCCATGGCGAATCTCCCGGCCGCAGGGTTCAACTGCACCGGGCCATCAGCAAGCTGGGATGGGGTTCCCGCGGCGAAGGCCAGCGCTGGATTGCCGAGGGTCGGGTCCGCGTGGATGGCCGGGTGTGCACCGATCCGTTCATTTGGATCGACCTGAATACTGCTCGTGTCACGCTCGATCAAAAGGCTCCGCCGCCCCCGGCGCGCCTGCTCCTGTCCATCCACAAGCCGTTGGGGATCGTGGTGACTCACCGTGATGAAAGGGGCAGGGACAATATCTTCGGCCTTCTGCCGAAAGGCTTGCCACGCCTGGTGGCGGTGGGGAGGCTCGATGCCGACTCGGAGGGCCTGCTACTGCTGACCACCTCGGGCGCGCTCGCCGACGCGCTGACCGACCCGGCCCGGCATGTGCCCAAGCGGTATCTGCTGACCACCCGGGGCAGGGTCGGACCCGAGGCCCTTGCGGCGCTTCGAGGCGGCCTGGTGCTGAACGATGGCCCGACACGCCCGGCGGAGGCCCGGCTATTGGAGGCCGGGGATCGCGCCAGCCTGGTGGAACTGGTGCTGACGGAAGGTCGAAACCGGCAAGCCCGCCGGATGCTCGAGGCGGTGGGGCATCCGGTGGAGCGCCTGGTGCGCACCGCCATCGGGGATCTGGAACTGGGGAATCTGGGCCCGGGTGAATGGCGGGAGGAACGGTTCGACCGTTTTGGCGCGCCGGATCAGGGTTGACCAACCAACAGCCACAACCGGGCATGGGCCTTGTGGCGCGCCAGGCGGGCCTTCAGTTCCTCGGTGCGGGCCAGTTCAAGCGCCCCCTCGGTCTCGAAGAGTTCCTTGGCGCCGAAACCGGGGGCGTTCATCTCCACGCGCTCGTCGATCATACGCGTGGCGGCCTGGGCCAACGACAACAGCTTGGCCGCCGCGGCGGCTTGGCGCGTGCCGGCGGAGATCGCCTCGGCGGCCTCCACGGCCCCGAGCCTGAGCTTGGCATCCAGTTCCCGCCGGGCGGCGATCGCCTGGTTCAAGGCCCCTTGGAAATCGACTTTCTTTTCCGCCAGGGCCTTCGAGCCGACCAGCGACTTGCCCTCGAGCATGCCCACGCAATCACGAAGCGTGGCCACCAGCGTGTCGGCGGCGACCACACCAGGCCCCTGCGCGGTCGCCTGGTCGGCGCACGCGGCGGGCGACAAGTCGCCATTGATCCATTTGGGTTGGTCCAGGGGCGGAAGTTCCAGGTTCAATTCGCCGGCCGGATCGATCCCCGCCAGGTAGCGAAGACGGGCGCGCGCCGCGGAATCCTGCGCCATCAGCTTGGCCCGCGCGGTTTCCCGGCCGGCCAGGTCGGCCTTGATCGCCTCGACCAGGGGCGCCGCGGCCTCGCTGGCCTTGCGGGCGTTCTCAGCTCGTTCAAGGACTTTTTTCAGCCGGGCTTCCGAATCGTCGATGTGGCGCATCGCCTCGCGCGAGGCCCGCAGGTCCACCAGTAACTCGCTGGCCTCGGCTTGCGCCTTGTAAATGGCATCGGCGGCCTTGACCACCGCCTGGGCGTCCTGGGCCATGGCCCCGGCCAGCCAAAGGCGCTCCTCGCTGGACAAATGCTTGAACCAGCCTGGCGTCGCCGCCTTCTGCCGGCGAATGGCCGCCTCGCCTTCCAGGGCACGAACGCTTTCAAGCGCCGGGGTCTGCCCCGCGATCAGGTTCAGGAGCGACCTCGCGTCCAGGCCGGAAGATTCATTTTCCTCGGAATAAGCGCAGCGGACGACCGCGGGTAACTCTTCGCTTGCAAAACCCGTGGGCATGTGGCCTTGCGGCGCGGTGACTTGGCAACCCATGGCGCCGGCCATGATGAGGGGCATGGCTCCCAACCGGCGCACGACGCTCATCATCGTCCCAATCTCCCCAGGCGGGGAAGATCCCCACGGGAGACTCATCGGAAAAACCGGCCCGGGGGCTTGTGCTGAAAAGGCGGACCTTGCTGGCAATTTCTGTAAAAATGGGCAATTTGTTCGTGACGGGGAATTTTAGCCTCGCCCAACAGCCATGGCCTGGGCCACCAACTCCTCAAGGCTGCTCAGCTTGAGGCCATCCTTGGCGCCATCGGGAGGCGTGTGGTTCACCAAACGAACCAAGGGCAAGCCCGAGGCGTCAAATTCCACCATATTCAGGCACCCGGCGTCCTGCTCGATGCGGCAGATGCCGTCGAGTGGACCACCAAGGCAGTGAAGAAGCGCCGAGCGGAGCGCCACACTATGGGCGACCACCAAGGCCTCCTCCCACCCGGGGTCGGACACCAGCGCCGCCAAAGCCTCTCCCACGCGGTCGTGCAGGCTGCCAAATGTCTCGCCGCCGAAAAACCGGCTGTCGCGGGTCAGGCCCGGGCCCAGCATGGCCAACACCTCGGGTAACCGGGAAGGATCCGGCGTGCCGCCGGGGTTCCACTCGCCCGGTTCGATCTCGCGCCACCGGGCATCCACCAAGGGCATGGACCGCGGGCGAACCCGACTGGCGGTCTGCATGGCGCGCGGAAGACCGCTGGTGACCACCAGCCCGATCGGTCGCGAGGCCAGAAAGGCGCCGGCAAGGTCCGCCTGCCGGCAACCGGCCTCGGTGAGCACGGCCTCGCCGAAGGAAGTCCGGGCGCCCTCGCCAAAGTAGGCCACGCTTCCGTGGCGCATGAGCCACAGCCGTCGCCGCGGCGCGGGAGGCCAGGCATGGGAATTCATGACAAGGTCGCCGTCTCATGCATCTCGGGGACGGCGACATCGGCGAATCCGCGCGCCTTCAGGGCACCGGCGATGGCCTCGGACCGTTCAGTCTCGCCGTGGACCAGGCGGATTTTCCCCACCGAACCGGCCAGAGGCGTGATGGCGGCGAGCAGGTCGGCATGGTCGGCGTGGCCCGAGAATCCGCGCACCTGGGTGACATTGATCCACTTGTTCCAGCGGCGGCCATTGAAACGGATGGAATCGTTTTTCTCCAGCATCTGCTCGCCCAGCGTGCCGGGGGCCTGATAGCTGACCAAAAGAAGCGTGGCGCGCGGGTCGTCGATATGAAACCTGAGGTGATGCAGGATGCGGCCCCCCTCGAGCATGCCGCCGGAGGCGACGATGATTCGGGAACCGTCGCTCAGCGACACATCGGTGGCGTCGTCGCGTCCCTCGAGCCAGTCGATCTCCAGGTCGTCGCGGTATGGCTCGGCAAACTCGGCGGGATGGCGGAGGAAGGTCTTGTGCAGCTTGCGTCCCAGCGGGCTGTCGACATGGATCCGAAGGTTGGGAATGACACCTTGGCGGATCCATTTGCGCAGATAATGGATGATGAGCTGGGTCCGGCCCAGGCTGAACGCCGGGATGAGGATCTTGCCCCCCTCGTTCGCCGCCCTGCGGATGGCCTTGGCCATGTTCTCGGCCATCACCTCGGCGCTGTCGTGCTTCTCGCCGCCGTAGGTGCTCTCGCACACAAGGAGGTCGGCGGCGGGCAACGGGGCGTGGGGGTGCTGGAACGGGAACCCGCTGCGGCCCAGGTCGCCGGTGAAGGTGAGGCGCCAGTCGCGGCCCAGTTGGCTCCACGCCAGGTTGACCATCGAGGCGCCCAGGATGTGGCCCGCCTCGAACAACTCCAACTGGATGTCGCCATCGAGCGTGACCTTGCGGTTGAGGGGGACCACCTCCACCTGGTCGATGGCCCGGTAGGCCTCGGCGGTGCCGAAGCGGACCACCCGGCGGTTGCCGCCGCCACCCTTGCGGCCCCGGAGCATCGCCTCCTGCTCGCGGATGCGGGCGGTGTCGAACAGGAGCACCTCAAGGATGTCCTTGTTGGCGGGGGTCGTGTAGATGGGCCCCTCGAAGCCGCGGGTCACCAGCGATGCCAACCGGCCGCAATGGTCGTTGTGGCAGTGCGTGAGAACCACGGCGTCGATGCGCGACGGATCGAACGGAAAGGGCAGGTCGAACGGATCCTCGTCCTTGGAACCGCCCGAGTGGCTGCCGCAATCGAGCAGGATCTGCCGGCCGTTGGCTTGAACCAGATGCATGGTCCCGGTGACCATGCGCGCGGCGCCATGAAAAGTGATGGAGGGCTGTCCGGACGGGACGGGGTCGATATCGTTCATCCGTTTATAGTATCAGGGCGGCCGTTTCGCCGAAGCCCGGGGTGATGACTCATGATCCGCGAGCCTGTCATCCTGCTCGAGGACAACCACCTGCTGGCCATCAACAAGCCCGCGGGGCTGCCCACCGCGCCGCCTGCGTCCATGGACACCGCGGCGGATTGGGCCAAGGCGTTCCTCAAGACGCGGCACTCCAAGCCGGGAAATGTTTACCTGGGCGTGGTTCACCGGTTGGACCGTCCCACCAGCGGCGCGCTGATGTTCGCCAAAACGGGCAAGGCCGCCTCGCGGATCGCGGATTCGTGGCGGCTCGGCAAGGCCGTCAAAACCTATCTGGCCGTCGTGACCGGGCACCCGCCCGATGACGGCCGTGAACTCGTGGACCAACTGGTGACCGAGGGTGCCGTGAGCGGGGTCAGGCGCACCCGGCCCGCCCGGCCCGGCGATGGCGGTGCCAGGCACGCGGCCCTCACCTACCGGGTGCTGTCGCGGCAGGGCGACCTGTCGCTTTTGGAAGTGAGGCCCACCACGGGGCGCACCCACCAGATTCGCGTGCAGCTGGCCAGCCGTGGATGGCCGATCGCCGGCGACGAGAGGTACGGTGAAAACCGGCACGCGCCATGGGCCGAGGAGGCGATCGCCCTGCATGCCCGGTCGCTGGAGTTGCCGCATCCCACGAAACCCGAAACAGTGTCCATCTCCGCCCCGTTGCCGCCGGAATGGTTCAGCCGCGCCGAACAGTTGGTGGTGCCCGGAGGCTTGCAATGACATTGGGAGCAAGGCTCGAGGAGTTGATCGGCCACGACGCCGGTGGCCGCGGCCTGGCCCGCCACGCCGACAACCTGCTGACCCGCTCCCGTGGCCACCTGCAAGGCGCCGCCACGCTGCTGGCAACGGCGGGTGAGACCCGCCCCCTGATCGTGACCGGGTTTCCCATCCTGGCGGCGGATCCTCCCGGCACGGGTGAAACCGACGGCCCGCCGGGGGCATTGGCGCTGGCCCGGGCCTCCGTCGCCGCGGGCGGCAAGGCAGTGCTGGCGGCGGAGGGAACCTCGGCCCGGGCGCTATCCGTGGCCGTCACTCATTTGCGCCTTAAGGGGTCGATTGAAGTTGTCGACCTGGCTGGCCTTCCCCCGGGCAACCTGCCCGCGGCGCTCGGGCGCCGCTGCGGTTCCTGCACGCACATCATCGCCGTGGAGCGGGTCGGGCCGACCCACACGGAGGATTCCTTCCGAACATGGGCGGGGGACAGGGCGCTGGCCGGGGAATACCTCGAGGCCGCGCCGCCGGAGGCGCGTGACCGCTGCCTGTCGATGCGCGGGCTGGATGTCACCGCGCATGTGCGGCCGGCCCACCTGCTCTTCGAACAGGCCACCGTGCCCACCATCGGAATCGGCGATGGCGGAAACGAGATCGGAATGGGAACGATCGGGTGGGAGGTGATCCACCGCAACATCCCGCAGGGAGGCCGCATCGCCTGCAGGGTGGCGACGAACCACACCATCGTCGCGGGCGTCAGCAACTGGGGCGCCTGGGCCCTGGCCGGATTATGGCGCAAGCTGGCGGGCGCCCCGCCCCTGCCTGATTCCGAGGAGGAGTTCCAGCTTTTGGAACTGATGGGGAAGGAAGGTCCGCTGGTGGATGGCGTCACGGGCCGGCGCCTTCCCACCGTGGACGGATTGGCCTGGTACCACCACGCCCGGATGCTTGGGCAAATCAGGGAGGCGTTGACATGAGCATGCCCCGAACCGGCCATGAACTCAGGGCCTTGGCGCGCGCGGGACAATGGGCGGGGCCCACCGCCGGGGTGGCGCCCGGCCACGCGCAGGCCAACCTTGTCATCCTTCCCCGGGCGTTCGCCTTCGACTTCTTCCTGTTCTGCCAACGAAACCCCAAGCCCTGTCCGGTGCTCGATGTCACCGACCCCGGCAATCCGGAACCGGCGCGCGTGGCGCCAGGCGCCGACCTGCGAACCGACCTGCCAAGGTACCGTGTCCACCGCCCGGGCGTCGCGGCGGTGGAAACCACGGACATCACCGACCTCTGGAAACCCGACTCCGTCGGCTTCCTGCTGGGCTGCAGCTTCACCTTCGACCACGCGCTGGCCGCCGCCGGCATTGTTCCCCGGCACATGGAGGAGGGGCGGAATGTGCCGATGTACCGCACCAGTGTTCCCACGGTGCCCGCCGGACCGTTCAGCGGCCCGCTGGTGGTGTCGATGCGGCCCATGACTCCGGAAAAGGCTGAACTGGCGGCGAAGTTGTCATCGGCGTTTCCCGGAAGCCACGGCGGGCCGGTTCACGCGGGTGATCCATCGGCCATCGGCATTGGCGACATCGGCGCGCCGGATTATGGCGACGCCGTCACCATGCGCCCCGGTGAGATTCCGGTGTTCTGGGCCTGCGGAGTCACGCCCCAGGCGGTGATCGCCAGGGCGGGCATCGACCCCGTGATCACCCATTCCCCGGGCCACATGTTCGTCACCGACCTGATCGACACGGGGCATTGAGCCGTCCTGGCGGCCTTGGAGCCGGCCGGGTGGGAATCGGGCGCCTCATCCGGCCTTGGCGCGCGGAACCATGCGCACCACATTCCAGACAAGGCCCACTTTTTCCATCGTCCAAATCACCCAATAGGTGGTGTCGATCTCCCATGGCTTGTGGCCATGGCGGGCGACCGTCTGGAAGGCGTGGTGGTTGTTATGCCATCCTTCCCCGAAGGCCAGGAGACCGACCCACCAGAGGTTCCGGCTGTTGTCGGTGGTCTCATAGTTGCGGTAACCCCAGATGTGGGTCGCCGAGTTGATGAGCCAGGTCACATGGAGGACATAGACCAACCGGACGAACATCCCCCATGCCAGGAACGAGATGCCCGTGTCGATATCCCAGATCAGCGCGCCGGCCAGGAACAACGACAAGGCAAGGGCGAGGTTGGCGGGCACGAACAGCGTGTCAAGAAACGGCACCACCGGATCCTTCAGGAGGTCGGGGACAAACCGCTTGTAATGGTCCACCTTGAGTTCCCGACAACTGGAGGAAAACCGGGCGGGAAAAAGCCACAACATGTGGGCCCAAAGACCGCCATCGCGGGGGGAGTGCGGATCCCCCTCGCGATCGCTCAGCATGTGGTGCTTGCGGTGATTGGCGACCCACGACAAGACGGATCCCTCGCCGGACAACTGCCCCAAAACCACCAGAAGCCAACGGATCGGGCGAAAGGTATCGAACCCGCCATGGGTGAGGTAGCGATGAAAACCCAGGCAAACCCCAAGGCTGCCGCTGACCCATGTCAGAAACAGAAACAGGAAAAAACCGTACCAAGTGAAATAAAACGGGGCCAGCAACGCCCCGGCGTGGACCAGGAATACCCAAACAACTCCGGCCCAATCGACGCCCCTGACGGACATTTGCCGGATGGCCAAGCGCACGCCCAACGCCGGGCGGGGCGCCGTCTCAACCTTGGCTGATTCCATGCTGTTTCGGTCCATTCAAAATCTTTTCCCAAGAGCCTTGTGGCCAAGGATTTTCTGGACCGAAATGCATTCCCGCCAAAGGAACCGCCGACGGTTCGAAACCCCGCATGCACTCTGTATATTAATCTATGAATTGATCGCCGGCGGGGAATGGGAAACTCGAGTGATTCCGCCGAATGGCAGGGACGCTTCCTCGACTCCTGAGGATTGTTTGGAATGGCTCGGCAATCTTGTCTGATTTGGTTGGCCTGTGTGCTTGTGAACTTTTGGAGCCCGACGGTTCCCGCCAGCGAACTTCCGCAAGAGTTCGCCTCAACCATGCTGGCCACCGCTGAAGGCAAGAAGCTGAAGGCGGGTGACCTGCTGAAGCCCGGGCGCCCCACACTTCTGGCGTTTCTCGGCGCTGATTGTCCGCTTTCCCAGATCGCCATCACCGGTATTCCCGAGGCCCTTCGCAAGGTCTCGGCGCAGGAAAGCGTTGCCGTGGCTGGGATCCTGGTCGCCAGGGACGACGCGGCGGACATTCATCGACTCACCCGCGAATACAAGCCGAGCTTTCCACTCCATCTCGACGAGACCAACAAGCTTCATTCGATCTTGGGCGTGAAGGTCGTGCCCACGGTGGTGCTGATCGATGGCAAGGGAACCGTTTGTTACCGTGGCCGCATCGATGACCGGGTGGAGATCCTCGGCAAACGGTCCAAGGTTCGCCGGAACGACCTGGCCGAAGCGGTCGCGGACCTGATGGCTGGTCGCTCCGTGCGGGTGCCGATCACGGAAGCGGTGGGCTGCCCGGTGGAAAACCAGAAGCCGGAAGCCAGTCCCTCGGGCCCGTTGGAATTTTACAGGGATATTCAGCCCATATTGTTCAGCAACTGCGTGGTCTGCCACCAACCGGGTGGCACCGGCCCGTTTTCACTGGTGGGCTATGAGGACGCCACGCTCTGGCTGCCCACGGGCCTCGAACTGGTGGCCAACAAGGTGATGCCGCCCGGTCAGGCCCACTCCGACTTCGAGGTGAAAGGCAAGATCTCCGGATTGAACAAGGACGAGCAGGATCTCCTGAAAAGGTGGGTTGATGGTGGCATGAAGGAGGGAACCAAGCCGGCCAATCCTCCCTTGCTTCCCCCGCAGGACCCCGACGGGGAAGCGCTGGGTCCACCTGACTTCATCCTCAAGCCAACCGGCCCGAGCCATTTGGCGGCCAGCGGGGACGACCTATACCGCTTCATCGTGTTTCCATTCAACAAGGCAGAGACAACCCGCATCCGAGCCATCAGGCTCATCCCCGGCAACCGAAAGGTGGTTCACCACGCGCTGATCTTCTACGGCCCGTCGGCGAAGATGCGCGAGCATGAGGCGCAGGTCGACCCCCGGGAGGGCCTGTTGCCCGGTGACAAGATTCCCGGCTTTGAATTCTCGATGAAACTGGGTGAGTCGTTCGGCGGGAAGGATGCCGAGGGGAACTCGAAAAGCAGCTATGTGGTCGGATATGTGCCGGGGGCAGGAACGCCATTGGTTCCGCCCGGGCTCGCCTTGGTGATACCCAAGGGGTCCGACATCCTGGTTCAGATGCACTATCACCGCTCCGGAAAGCCGGAAATCGACTCGTCGTCGGTGGCGATCTACCTGGCCAAGGACGACATCCGAAAGGACCGTGTTTACGCGGCGACCACCATCAACGCCCGGAAGTTCTTCGTCATGCCGCCGGGAGTCAGGCGCAAGGTGGTTGAAGAGTGGCCGGTCAACGATGACTGCCTTGTCACCGCCTTGTGCCCGCACGGCCACATGCTCACCGTTTCCCAAACCTTGACGCTCATCGACCCCGACGGCAAGGAAAAAACCTTGATCCAAGTGCCGAATTACGACTTCAACTGGCAAATGGGTTATGAGTTCAAGCAGCCGATCGCTGTAAAAAAAGGCTCAAAAATCCGGGTGACATCGCTTCTGGACAACACCGATGCCAACACCAAGAACCCCAACAAGCCACCCCGGGCGGTGTTCATCGGTGAGGGAACCAACGACGAGATGGTTTATCCCGGGGTTTACCTCATCGTCGACAAGGCGACCAAGTGGGACATATTTGACTCCATGAGATCCATTTACACCAGTTTCATGATTCGCAAGAGGCTTCAGCACGCCTTCGGGATTGAAAGAAGGTCCACTGACAGCGGAGCGCGGGAATGAGCGAACACAAAGGGGATCTTGCACTCCCCGCCTCGACCACGCTGGTTCCGGCGCTGACGCGCGGGCGAAGTCCGCTGCAGGCCGCCACTCACCGCCTTGGGCCACTGCTGGCTTCAGGCGGCGACCTGATCATCGGCCGCGGCACTGATTCCGGCATCCGCATCGACCACCCTGCCGTCTCCAGGGTTCACGCCGCGGTTCGGCGGGCCAACGACGGCACCCTGCTGGTGCGCGACCTGGGCAGCATGCACGGGACGCTAGTCAACGGCCAGCCCGCTGTGACTGAAACTCCTTGGAACATCGGGGAGGAACTCCGGCTGGGGCCTGTGGCCCTGGTGCTCGGCGAGGACCTGGCTTGCCGGGTGAGGCCGGCCTCGGACATGTCGTGGCTGGAGGCAAGGAACCTGACCGTCAACTTCCCAGGCCGAAAGCAACCAGCGCTCGACGGCATATCGCTGCGGTTCGATCCCGGCCAGTTCGTCTGCATCCTGGGCCCCAGCGGTGCGGGAAAATCCACCCTGATGGGTTGCATCATGGGGTTCCGAAAGCCCGATTCAGGCGAGGTGGTCGCCGGCGGCATGCGCGTGGGACAAACCCGTTCCCTTCCCAACGGCCTGGTCGGCTATGTTCCCCAGCAGGAGACGCTGCACGACTCGCTGACCGTGCGCGAGGCCGTGACCTTCGCCGCGCGCCTGCGACTGCCCGCCGACACCAGTCCCGCCGAAATCAGCGCGAATGTGGAGCAGGTGATTGGCGAGATGCGCCTGCAGCAGGCCGCGGAAACGAAAATCGGGAACCTGTCGGGCGGTGAGCGCAAGCGGGCCTGCCTGGCCGCGGAACTGGTCGTGGACCCGGCCATTCTGATCGTGGACGAGGCCACCAGCAGCCTCGACCCCGCCAGCGAGGCGCGGGTGATGACCATCCTGCGGGAAACCGCGGCGCGCGGAAAACTGGTTGTCTGCGTGACTCACCACCTCGACAACATCGGCAAGGCCGACAGGCTTGTCATCCTGGGAAACGGCATGGTCGTGAATGATGGCCCGCCTTCCGCCGCGTGCGCCCGCTTCGGCGTGGAACAACCCGCCGATATCTTCGTCAAGCTGGAAGACCATGGAGCGGAGGCCTGGCGTGTTGCGCCACCAGGCGGTGAGCTTGCCTTCAAGGCCAACCAGCGGCCAGCCCATGCGGCGACCGCTCCGGCCCAGCCTCGCACGCGCCAACTGGCCGTGCTGACAAGCCGGGTGTTCCGGGCCCAAATGGGAGATCCGCGCTTCCTGTTCCTGATGGCGCTTATGCCTTTGCTGATCGGTATTGTGGTGTTTGGCTGCTACGCGCGGAACAACTTCTCCGCCAAGGCGATCCAGACCCGCAAGCTGAGCGAAACCGAAGGCAAGGTGTTCGATTCCTTCTGGCCGATCGCCCACGATGCCGCGACAGGGAGGTCGAGGGACCCGGAAACCCTCGACCTGTCGGTTCAATTCGGATTCTTTTTGGAACACAAACCCGACTTGAAGGCCCGACTCGCCGACCCCGAACTCGACAGGATCATGTCGGCCGCGGCCCGCGGCGAGGTGGAGGTGTTCCCTGAACGGTGGATGATCAATCCGATGCCAACCTTCATCTTTCTCTCCGCCATCATGATGAGCCTCGCCTTCATGGGTTTCATGCTGGGAATCACCGCCATCGTGAGGGAGTCGGCGATCTTCAACCGGGAACGGCAGATGGGGATCTCCACCCTCGCCTACCTGGCCTCGAAGGTGCCGTTCCTGGCGCTCGCCTGCGCCTTCCAGGTGGCTGTGTTCGACCTGATGGGATTCGGATTTTTCAAGGCCCGCGAAGCGATCAGCGGCATGGACACGCCACCAACCATTTACATGGCCTCATGGCCGGTGCTGCTGGGCATCCATTGGCTGGCGACCTTCGGTTGCGCCTCGCTTGGACTGGTGCTCGGAGCGGTGGCGAAAAACCCCGACCGCGCCATCATCATGCTTGGGATCCTCATGATGCCCCAGATCATGCTCGGTTCGGCGATGAAATTGGCGACGGCCACCATTCCGATGGTCCTCGCCTTCCTCATCTCGCCCGTGTACTGGGGATTCCGCGCCACCCATTACGAACCTGGTGGCCCGGGCGCTCTTCCCGAGTTCGCCAGGATCTTCGGCGCCAACTTCACGCAGTCGGTCCCCTTGGCCTGCGCGGGCCTTGTGTCGCAGATCGCCCTCTATTTCTGCCTCA
>CAWUNZ010000062.1:0-14814 GCA_963923445.1 uncultured bacterium | reverse complement strand
TCCCGGGAACGGCGTTTTTTGTCACCTCGGAAATTCAAATATCGGGCGAGAATTCACCGGGCTTGGTGATCCGGCCGCAGCCGGGAAAAAATATCAGGCTGTTCCAGGTCTCCTACGCCACCCCCCTCGGGCTCAGGGGAATCACGCTGGCCGGCGGTCGCGCCATCAACGGGCCCGGTGGCGCCATCCTGGCGAGCTTCGGCAAGGTTTACCTCGACGCGGTCACCCTCACAGACAACTCCTCATCGGGTTCCGGCGCGGGGGGCGGTGCCGTGGCGGTGAGCGGAGGCCGATTGGCGATCCGTAACAGCACCTTCTTCAACAACCGGGTCGAATCGGCCACGGGGCAGGCGGCGGGCACGGGTGAGGGCGGACATATCCTGGTGAAGGTGGGTTCACTGGGGCCGGGCGACTTCACCTATGGAGGTGGGCCCGGGCCTATCGGGCCTTCAGAGCCCGCCCTGACCATCATCGGCGGAACCTTCAGTGACGGCACGGCCACCGGCGGTACCGGGGGCGTGGCGTTGGTTTCCTCCCAGGCGGTTGCGCCCACGGCGGAGATACGGGGATCGGTGTTCGCCAATTCGACGGGCGACGACCTGTCCTCGTCCGCATCGGGTTCAGGCCTGCCTTTTGCCATCACCGGCGGGGGCAATTTCGTCGGCAACGGGCAGGGGCTTCCCTCCGGTCTGGTGACCGCCACCGGCGATGCCAAGCTGGGGCCGCTCGCCGACAACGGCGGCGCGACCTTCACCATGGCCCCGCTTTTCGGTAGCCCGCTCATTTCTCCGACCAACCCGGCGGGCGGTTTGTTCGCCGACCAGCGGGGAGTCGGAAGGACCGCGCCATTTTCCATCGGCGCCTACCAGGTGGTGCGGGCCACCGCGGCAACTGTTTTCCCCTCCGCGGGCCGGCTGGGAATCGGCGCTAGTGTGGATGTCAATATTCTTTTTTCCCAGCCCGTGTCGGTGTCGGGAACCCCGCGGATCGCGCTCAACATGCCCGGAGCGTTCGCCACGGCGGTGAACATTGGCCAGCCTGCCGCGAACATCACCTTCAGGTACATCGTGGCCGCTGGGGACTTCTCGCAGGGAATATCGGTCGCCAGCGGCGCGACCCTCGATTTTTCAGGCGGCGACATCACTGATTCAGCCGGCGCGCCCGTTCAAGTCCAAGTGCCCGCTCCGGTCGCCCCCGGCCCGGCGGTCGACGGCGTCGCCCCCGCGCCGTTTGTCGGATTCTCCTCGCCGTTGCCGGCCAACCCCTCCAACGCCCCGGGGTTCAGCGCCTTCGCGAGCTTTGGCGAGACTGGCCTTGCAGGCGCGCTGGCGCCGGACGACTTCACGCTTGTGAACGCGACTGTCGGGTCGATCAGCGGGCCTGATGCCTCCGGAAAGTACACTTTCGTCATCACTCCCATATCGGATGGGAATGTTCAATTCTCCCTGAGGTCGGGAGCCCTTGCCGATGCCGCCGGCAATCCCTCCCTGGCGACGCAAGCCGTCACGATCGTTTCCGATCGCACAAGGCCTGAAACAACTCTGACCCTGTCGCCGGCGCCCGGCGCGGCCAGCGCCGCGGGCACCCTTGCCGGGGAGGTGCGCTTTAGCGAACCGGTTTCCGGCCTCTCCGAGTTGGGATTCGCCGCCTCCGGCGCCGCCGTGACCCAGTTGACCGGACCGGACACTCAGGGTGTTTATTCCTTCATCCTTGTCCCCGAGGCGGGGTCCCAGGTCTTCCTGTCGGTGAAGGCGGGCGCCGCCGTCGATGTCGCCGGCAACCCGTCCAAGGCCTCGCCAATGATCTCGTTCTTCTCCGACCAGAACGGGCCAGCCTTCACCGTGGTTTCGCCTCCGGCTGTTCAACCATCCCAGGATGGCGGCAAATCACTCACGGTTTCGCTGCGGTTCACCGACCCATCCGGCGTGGATCCCCAATCGGTGGACGGCGATGCGGTTGAACTGACCGGCCCGTACGGCGAACCCATTCCGATGGTCCTCGAGTCTTTCAATGGGTTGGTCGCTGTCTTCAGCGCGGAACTCGGCGGTTCTCCGGTTCCCGGAGCCTACTCCGTGGCCTTCACCGGCACCGTTGCCGATTCCCTGGGCAACACCGCTATCCCCTCCGCCATCGGCACGGTGTTCATCAATGCCGCCGACACCATGCCCCCCGAGGTTCTCAGCATCACCCGGGGTGGAGAACCGGTCGAAAGTTTCAGGACATCCCAGTTCTTCCTCGTGAATTTCAGCGAGCCGGTCATCGGCTTGTCGGCGGCCTCGTTCCTGACCTATGCGGACGACGGGCTTGATGCCACCATCCGGCGGGTCACCCTGCCCGACGGAAGGCCGCTGGGTGTTGCGCCCGTGACCATGGTTCGGGTGGAGGTGGTTTCCAACGGGCTGGGCCTTCTGACGCTCGATGCCTCGCCGGAATCGGGCGTCACCGACGCGGCCGGCAACGCGTTGGCCCCGGCAAGCGAGTCGATCCAGCCCGAATCCTACCTGGTCGACACGACGCCCGTCGGCGTGCTTTCGCTTGGTCCGGTGGACTCGCCCCGGTCAACGCCCGTGGACTCGATCGACATCGAGCTGAGCAAGCCGGCCATGAGCGTTGCCCAGATCCGCGGCGCCCTGTTGATGCTCCGCAACGGCAAGCGTTTTCCCCTCGACTCCGAGTTCACCATCTCGCAAACAGGATATTCCAGTTACAGGATAGATCATTTCGCAACCCAGTCCGGCGTGGCCGGCGAGTACGCGCTGGTTCTCGATGCCGGCTTGCTGACCGATCCCGCGGGAAGGCCGGGAACGGGTGCCGAGATGGTTTCATGGTCCGCCGTTTCCCCGATCACCACCGGTTCGTTCAACCCGGTCTTCGCGCCTCCCTCGACCGGGGTTCCCGATCCATTCGTCATCGGGGTCTCCAAGCGGGTGCTTCTGGGGATATTCTCGGATTCCTCCGGCGGCCAGATCTCCGACTACTCCGCGCGTGTGAACTGGGGTGACGGTGGCGGATCCATCCCCTTCAGCCAGCTTGAGAACGCCGAGATCGTGCCATCCGATACCCCGGGTGTGTACGCTGTCTTTGGGACCCACACCTACAACCTCGACAGGAACTACCTGATCAATGTGCTGGTTCGCGACTCGGCTTCAGGCACCGGCGGCTTGCTCGGGCTGATTGAAAGTTCCGCCGTGGTTGTCACGCCCCTGCAGTCTTCGCAATTGTTGAACAAGCAGTTCGTCCGGGGTGACACCCAGACCGCCGCGCTGACCGCGGGCCTTCAGCCGCAGGGTGCCCCCCGGCCCTTGCTTCAGGTGGTGTTCGCCCAACCTCCGGCCGTGACGGGAGCGGAGCGGACGATCTACCTCGCGAGCTATGCCAGCAATCCGGAATCGGGCTCCGTGCCCGTGGCCCCTGCCAATATTTCCTCCGTCACCTGGCTCGACCTGCGGGCCTCTGGAGTGGTTCCGTCGGCCGGATCGCTTTTCTCGCAATTCGCGTTTTCCGCGAATTCCACACAGGGAGTGTCGCTTTTTTACTTTGACTCGGCAACCGGCGCCTACCTGCCCGTGCTTTCCAGCGGCGGGGTTGTTCCCCTGGTGGACAGGGTGACCGGGCTGGTCATGGTGACATTCGACAACACCTCCACGCCGAAGCTGGCCAACCTCAACGAGACCGTCTTCGCCGTGGCGGTCACGGCGGCAAGCGCCTCGGCTGAAACCTCGCCCGCTGGCGGATCGGCGGCTGTCTCCGGTGCCGTGACGGCAACATTCAACAGCACCCTCGTGCAGGCGTCGCAGGCGCTCACCCAGCAGGAAAGATCGGGCCGGGCCGCCAGCGACGCCTCCTCTGGCGGATTGGCCTCGGGCCTCTTCGTGGGTGGCAGGTCGAGCACGCTGGCGCTCAGCCCATCCTCTTTGGGGACCGGTGCTCCCGCCCGCATGCGCGCCAGCGCTGGCACCAGGTTGGCCATGGCCTCGTCGCGTGATGCCGCCATGGCGCTGGGTGGCCTTTTGCGGGGCGCCATGGCACCCGTGGAACGCAAGCTCAAGCCCCTGATGGAAGCCCTTGGGATCACCGATCAAGATACTCCTCAAAATGGGCCGGCTATTCCTCCCGCCCCTCCCAAGCCGGCGAATCCAGACCAGCCTCGCGGGGCCTCCTCCGGCGCGACTGAAAACCCTCCCATGGGAGCGCCGAGTCCTTCCGTTCGCCTGAATGACAATCACCGGGCGCTTGATGAGGCCTTGGCGATCGACGCCGAGGATCACGCCATCGGACCATGGGCCGTTGGTGCCGCGGTGCTGCTGGCCGTGGTTCACATTCGGCCCGTCCGGGATCCGAGGAGAACGGAAGAGGATCAGCGCGCGTCCGCGCCCTGTTCCGACTGAACGGCGTGGGACTTGACCCGCATTCCGGCCCGATCCGTCCGGGGGGACGATACCTGGAGGATCATCGCGCCCAAGGCGATCAACGCGATGCCCGCCATGCCCCACGAATTAATTGTCTCGCCCCAGAATAGCCATGCCGCCAAGGCCACCAGGACCATGCCAAGGCCCGACCACAATGCGTAGACGATGCCCAGGGGCAACCACCGCTGCACCAGTGAAAAAAGCCAGATGGCAAGCAGGTAGGCAAGCAGGGCCAAGGCCGCGAAGGCTGGATGGGACATGCCGTTGCTGCGCTTGAGCAGCGTGGTGGCCAACACCTCCACCACGATGGCGCCGAGCAGCACAAGCCAGGGGCCTGGATTTGGCATGGTCAGCAACCTCGGTCCGATTAATCATATCCCCGTCGAGAGGGCGGAAGGCATGGCCGAAATTGTTTCGTTGGGTGATGACCTCATGTTTTACAGCCGGATCCGCGCCGAGGCGGAGGCGGCGGGCACCAAGGCCTGGCAGGCGCGCGACCTGGCGGGTCTGGCGGAGCGCCTGGGTTCGGGCCAAATCGGCTTGGTGCTGCTGGACCTGGACCTGATGGATTCCCGGGAAGTGGTGGAGGCCTGCGGCGCGAGTGTTCCCGTGGTGGCCTATGGTCCCCATGTGCATGCCGAACGCCTGAGGCAGGCGCGCGAGGCGGGGTGCGCCCGGGTGTTGCCCCGCAGCGCGTTCGTGAAGGAATTGGCTGAAATCGTTGCGTTGGCAAAAGGTTGTTGAAACAACTATCTGGTGCCGATAAGCTGGGCTCATGACATCCCAGCCGAACAGCCACGGACCCCGAACGCCCCGCTTCGACTCCCTCCAGCAGGAGGCCTACCTGCGCGTCTGGCGCCTGTACGACCGCCTCAAGCTGCTCGAGGAGGAGCTTTTCGCCGGGCACGACCTCAGTTCCCAGCAGTACAACACGCTCCGCCTGCTCAAGGCCGCCCTCCCGGGCACCATGGGCACGCTCGAACTCGCTTCCCGGCTGGTTTCCCGGGCGCCGGACATCACCAGGCTCGTGAACAAGCTTGAAGACAGGGGATTGGTGGAAAGGCAACGCGGCCAAGGCGACAAGCGCGCCGTGCGCGTCCGCCTCACCCCCGCGGGGATCCGGCTCTTGTCCGACCTGGCCGGGCCCCTGGCCCAGGTTCACCAGCGTCAGTTGGGGCACATGTCGCCGGGCGACCTCGAGTCACTGATCAGGCTGATCCGCTCCGCCGGGGATCCGCACGAGGCGGAAGACAGCATTTGGGGAAAAGGTCATGCTTGATCCGAAATCAGTTGAAATTGAGAAGGTCCTCCTCCTGCTGCTCATGCAGGTCGGGCTGATCATCGCCGCCGCCCGCGTGATGGGCCTTGTGGCGCGCCGCCTGGGGCAGCCCGAGGTCATCGGCGAGATCCTCGCCGGACTTCTTCTGGGCCCCTCGCTTTTCGGATGGCTCGCCCCCCAGGCCCAGGCCGCTCTCTTCGATCCGCCCGGAATCCACGGGGTGCCCCAAGGCCTCATGCCTGTCGTCATCAAGATCATCAGCCAGCTTGGACTGATCCTTCTCCTGTTCGTCATCGGGTTGGAATTCGACTTCAGCCATCTGGTTCCCTCGGGGCCGGCCACGGCGGCCATATCGTTTGCCGGGATCGCGCTGCCCATGGCCATGGGCGCGGGACTGGCTTACTGGCTGTATCCGAGGCTTGTCGGCGAGGCTTCGGAAGGCGGCCCTTCCTTTGGCAATTTTCAACTGTTTCTCGCGGTTTCGATGGCCATCACCGCGTTGCCCATTTTGGGACGCCTGCTGGTGGAGTGGGGCGCCGCCCGCACTCGGCTGGCCACCATCGCCATTTCCTCCGCCGCCATGGACGACGCGATGGGCTGGATTCTCCTGGCCACGATCGCGGCGTTCGTGCGCGCCGGACAGGCCTCGGAGGCCTGGTACACCGGGCTGGTGATGGCCGCGGAGACTTTGGCGATGCTGGCCTTGCTGGTCGTTGTGGTGCGCCCATTGGCGTTGCGGTGGGTTCGGGCCAGCCTGGACTCCAACGGCGGTGAAGTCTCGCTGATGCTGCTGTCCGCCGTGCTGGTCTTCGCCTTCGCCTGCTCGATCCTGACCAGCCTGATTGGCATATTCGCGATCTTCGGGGCGTTCATGGCCGGGGCGGTGCTCAGCGGCGAGACCCGGCTGGCCGTCGGCATTCAGTCGAGGATGAGGCACTTCGTGACCGCGTTCTTCCTTCCCATCTTTTTCGCCTACACGGGAACCCGCACGCGGATCGGTTCCCTGGCAGGAATGGATATGGTCGTGATGGCGCTCATGGTTTTGGGCTGCGCCGTCGCTGGAAAATTCATCGGATGCGGATTGGCCGCGAGGTTTTCAGGGTTCGGGTGGCGCGAGGCGGGTTGCATCGGCGTCCTGATGAACACCCGGGCGCTGATGGAACTGATCGTCATCAATGTCGGGAAGGACCTCGGCGTGGTGCCGGATGAACTGTTCACCATGCTCGTGATCATGGCCTTGGCCACCACGGTCATGACCACGCCCGGTATCCTGTGGCTGTCCCGCGGGACCGAGTTCGAGGCCCCGCTCAGGTCCACCGGTTGGATCACGAGTCGTTGACGAAATCCACCGAAGGCAAGGCCGGGACGATGCCCGCCTCCGCCCCTTGACGAAGCAGTTCCCGAACCGCCGCCCGCCCACGCTCGCCGTAGTCGAGCGTCCAGTGGTTCACATACATGCCCACGAACCTGTCCGCGAGTCCGGTGTCGAGGTCGCGGCCATATTTCAGGGCGTATTCCAATGCCGCGTTCCGGTGATCGAGCGCGTATTGAATGCTTTGCCGCAGCAACCGACTCACGCGGATGATCACATCGTTGCCCAGGTCGCGGCGAACCACATTGCCGCCCAGGGGAAGGGGAAGGCCGGTCTTTTCCTGCCACCAGACTCCCAGGTCGGTGATCAGGTGCAGGCCGAGGGTGCCGAAGGTCAGTTGCCCCTCGTGAATGATCAGGCCGGCGTCCACCCGACCGGCGGCGACTTCCGCCAGGATTTGGTCGAACGGCACAACGACATGCTTGAAACCCTTGCCAAGGAGCAGGTTCAGGGTCAGGAACGCCGTGGTCAAAGTTCCGGGCACAGCGATGGTGGCCGCGCGGAGTTCGTCGATGGTCATGGGGCGGCGGGCCACCACCATGGGGCCGTACTTGTCGCCCATGCTGCAACCAGTGGGCAGGAGGGCGTAGTCGGCAGCGATATACGGATAAGCGTGCAGGCTCACCGCCGTCACTTCGAGTTCCCGCCGCCTTGCCCGTTGGTTCAGCGTTTCAATGTCCTGCAGTTCATGGCGGAATTCGAGGTTTCCCGTGGGTAGCTTGTCGTGCGCCAGGGCGTAGAACATGAACGCGTCGTCGGGGTCAGGACTATGGCCAACCCGAATCAGTGTGCTCGACATCCTTGGATACCTCGAGGAATACAATATGAACCGTGTTTCCGGCGGTGGAATCAACCGCGTGCCGGTCGCGCCACCGAATTCAGGACATAGATGAAGGCGGCGAACCAAAGCCCGACGAACAGCAGGATGGCCAAGACAAAAAGAGGCCTTTGCCACCCATGGATGGATTTCGGCGGAATGCCCGTGGTCCGGCGAAAAAACTTGACCCGCCTGCGCCGCTTCAGGCGGCGTCGATTTTCTGAGTCCGCGGGTTTTTTTTCGGGTGTTTGGGAATCAATCGGACCTGACATTCGCATCCTTCACGGACAATCCGCCGCAGAAAAGACAGTGGGTTCTAAAAAAACAACCGCAAAACAGTTAAATGATGCGTGTTTTTTGTGGAATTTCCATTGTAGCTGAATTAAATTTCAGGCAGTCAGGACTGTCGATCAAATTCCGTGAGTCGGATAAAGAGGCGACAGTTCTGCACAATGTGTTCATTTGTTTATTATTCTTTTTCCATTGAGGTGCGTCATGGTTTCATCCCGATGTCGTAACCGATCAATGCCCGGCGGTTTCACGCTGATTGAATTGCTGGTTGTGATTGCCATCATAGCCGTGCTGATCGGACTGCTGGTGCCCGCCGTCCAGAAGGTTCGCGAGGCCGCCGCCCGCATGCAATGCTCCAACAACCTGAAGCAGTTGGCGCTGGCCTGCCACGGGTATCAGGATATCAATGGTTCCTTGCCACCCGCCGTGCAGATGAATAACGGCGTCAGCCGGAACAACGCCACTTTCACCGGGAACCCACTCACTCCCCCGGCTAACCTGAATTTCGGGCCGAATTGGATCGTGTTGATTTTGCCTTATATCGAGCAGACCAGCCTTTACGCCTCGGCTTCGAGCAGCATCACGAGTTATGCGACAACCGGCAACGCCAACTGGCGCGCGATCAGAACCGCGCGGTTCAGCACCGTGATCTGCCCGTCCGACACCGGCACCACCACTCCCTACGCCGGTGCCGGAGGCGACTGGGCCCGCGGCAACTACGCCTGCAACGCGGCCGGTATCCATGGCCCTAATGTCGGTTGGACTTCGACGGAGAACGGCCAGACCCCTCTCAACTCCAATGGTTGGGCCGGCTTGCCGACCGACCTGGCCGGCGGCGGTGTCATGTGCATCAATTGGGGCGCCTCCATCGCCCGCATTCAGGATGGATCGTCGAACACGATCATGCTGGGTGAGGTGCGCACCGGTTCGCACCTCAGCACGATGGATCCCCGCGGCACATGGGCGCTGGGTTTTCCCGGGGCCAGCGTGCTTGCCGGACATTTCAGTTGGGACAACACGCTTCCCAACACCAAGGAAGACAATTCAGATGACTGCGAAGGCTGCATCAACGATCCCGCCGGCGGCATGGGGGCGTGGCCCGGTTGCCCGTACCAGCAAGGCCAGGCCCGCAGCAGGCATACCGGCGGGGTCAATGTCGCCATGGCCGATGCCAGCGTCCGCTTCGTGCGCGACTCGATCAGCCAGGCCAACTGGTGGTACATGAATGCCGCCAACGACGGTCGCTCGCACAATTTCGGCGATTGAGGCGTAAGCCGCGCGGCTTAACCCTCGGCACCCGAGTCGAAAGGCCCCGCCTGTCCGATCCGAATTCCGGGGAGGCGGGATTTCCAAGGCGCCGGGCCGATGGATGCACCAGAATTCCGGAAGGTCCGGTTTTTTCAAGCCCCTCCCCAGGATGTGATCTTCATGCTTCTCCAAACCCGAGCCTTGCTGTTTGCCGTTGTTTGCGCGCTGGTCTCCCTCAGCGGTTGCGCCCAGTCCAAGGTGACGATCACGGGCAAGATCATCAAGGGTGGCAAGCCCCTGATCGTCAGCAAAGACACCTATGTCACCCTGCAGTTCCTGCCTGAATCGGTGGCAAGCGAATCAGCCAGCCAATCCTATTCCGCCAGTTTCGACCAGGAGACCGGAACCTTCCGGCTGGATCTTTCTCCGGGAAGGTACAAGACGAACTTCATCATGGCTTTGCCGGCCAAGGGCGGCCAGCTATCCAAGCCCTCGACGCCGGTGAAGTCCGATACGGCTTATGACCTGACCAAGAGCCAGGAAATCACGGTCGAGATTCCCTGACTCCCGTGACAACAAGGAACCCCCGCTTGCCCAGGTTGGCCTCGCCTTTTCGGCTCGGCTTAATCGCGTTGTTGGTTCTTTCCGCGGGCGCTTGCCTCCACTTTCTCCGTGATGCCACGCGAGGTGATTCCCGGCTTGCCGCCTTCGTGTCCGCGCGGCCTCCAGTTCCCATCGTCTTCACCTCGCGGACGGGGCTGGCAAGTTTTCTGCCCGCCGCCCCGGAAGGCGAGGGCTTCCGCTTCCCGGGCATTGGCCCATGGGCCGCCGGCGAGGGACGCCTTCGGCTTCTGACGCCCCGGGGAAGGGTGATCGAGCTGACCTGGCAAAGGCCGCTTCCCGATGGCGACACCCTGATCGATGTCATGAGCCCCTCCGTTTCCCCCGACGGCCGGCGCGTCCTGTTTTCGGGTCGGCGGCAAAATGACGGCCACGGCCGCTTCCGGTTGTACGAGGTGGGCGTCGACGGGCGCGGCCTGCGCCAGGTCACCGGCGGGCCGGGCGACCCGGGCTGCGAGGCTCCGCCGCCCATGCGTTGGGACTCCGAGGGCCGTCGCATGCCTGACGATGCCCGCAGGCGGCTGGATTACGACGACATTGACCCGGTTGAGCTGAACGACGCTGAAAGGCGGATCCTGTTTGTCTCAAGCCGTTCCCCCGACCTAGGCCGTGACCACTCACGCCGCTCGACGACACTCTGGGTTGCCGGGCCTGGGGGCAACGGCCGGCCGGCCAGCGGGAACCGCAACAACGACCGTTGGCCCTGCCTCCTGAGCTCCGGCTATGTTTCCTTCACGAGTTGGAGTCGCAATCGCGAAGTCCTGCTGGCCGACCGCGGGCGAATCGCCCCGTTCACGGCGGGTGAAGAGGCGCTGACGCGGCCGACCGACCTCTGGCAAACGCTGTTTACCCGGATTCCCGGCGGACACTTCGGCATGATGGCGAAGCTCGACATTCCCACATGGCGGGCCAGGCCCCTTTTCGCGAACCGCCTCGCCTTCATGACCACACGACGCAAGCCGGCGCTGGACGGCACCGACCCGCTCACGGTGGCTCAGGTGATCCCTGGTTCGATCACCCATTCGCCGAGTTCCACGGCGGGTGACCCGATCGCGACGGAACCGGTTGGCGTTCGCTTCGGCCCCGCCACCGACATCGACGGGCGGTGCCTTTGGCTGGCGACGCCGTCCGCGTGTCCGCCGGACCTGGTCGCCTTGTCGGGCGCAGCGGTGGAACCGGGTGCCGATCAACCGGAACCGGGACGGTTCGGCTTGTACCTCTGTTCCGACAACTGGGCGGGCGGGGAGGAAACGGCCTCCATCGGCGCCATCGGCTGGCGGCTTCTTTTCGACGATCCGGGGATGGTTGATGCCGAGCCGGTCGCTGTCTACGATCGTGGCATCGCGCGACGGGGGCCTGAGGAAGAAAATCAGGCGGAACCCGACGGCCCGGGCCTCCTTCGCTTGGAGAATGGGTCCGAGTACCGTGGCCCGCTCGGGCGACTATTCGCCACGGGTTTGTCCGGACCGACAACCATGTCCAGTCTGCCCGGGCAGAAGTCCGGCCTCGGGGAGGCGCCGGTCTATGACTCACCCCCGCCCGGGCGGATCCGGGAACTGCGAATTTACGCGTCTCGGCGGGATCGATTTGATGACCCGGACTCGCCCCGGGTTCCAGGCCGGTGGGAGCTTATCTTGCGGATTCCGGCAAACAATGGATCGGCCGGGGATTGGATTCCAACCGATACCCCGACCGTGCTGGCGGGCTTCGATGGGAACGGGAAGATCGTGGAATGGGGCACGGAACCCCGGGACCGGGATGGGCGGTCGGCCCGCTTCTACGCCTTCGCCGGCGACCACTACAGCCTGGCCCAGCCGAGGGGGAGACATTTCTGCGTCGGTTGCCACGCGGGGCATAGCGGGCTTCCGCCCGAGGCGCACCAGCATGCGGAAAGACAAAAATAATACCCCGAGGATTTGCGATGGATGAAATCGTGGCAAGCCGGAAAGGGGGCGCGAGCCGTTCGCTGACCCCGGCGCAGGTGATTCTCGTGCTTCTCGCCGCCGCCGGCATCGGGGCCGCGGCATGGTGGTGGTTCACTCCTCGGCAAGTGCGGAACATCACCGGTGCCGTCACCCGTGGCGGCAAGCCGCTGGCCTGGCCCGGTGATGAGGGACGCCTTCATGTGATTTTCGTGCCCGAGGTCCGCCTGCCAGATGAATTGCCCACCAAGGCGGAATGCGATAGCGCGGCGGGGACTTTCCGCGTGGACAGGCTTCGCGCCGGATCCTACCGCGTTGCCGTTCACATGTTTGATGAGCACCACATCGACGCCCTGGGCAACCAGTTCGACCCGGGCAACTCACCCGTTCGCCACAAGGTGGAGGCGGATAACCAGGTCATCGCCGTTGACTTGCCGGAGACGCTGCCCCGCGGGGGGAAACGCTAGGGGGATATCCTTCGGAAACGGCGCTGGCGGCGCAACGGGTGGGCGCTGGTTCCTTACTTCACCCGCTTCAGGCGCAGGAGCGAGACGCTTTCCGCCGTTGCCTCGAAACCCTTGGGCCTGGTTCCCTTTTCGGGAAGCTTGCTCAGGCACAAGGCCAGGTCGTCACCGTCGAGTTCGAATATTCCCTCGAGCGTGGCCGACTTGCCTTTGATGTCGATGACCAGGTCCACGGTGCCCGGCTTTCCTGCCGTGATGTTCGCCAAGGTCGCCTTTTCGGATATTCCCGGTTCTTTGATGGTGATGGTTCCACCCGCGATGGTGACCGTCACCTTGGACAGGTGCTCGGCATCCAGTTCCCGGCCTCCGCGGCTTCCCTTCACCGCCTTCCACTCCCCCTCCAGCTTGGCCGGCGACGGGCCTTGCGCCATCAGGGTCAGGGTTGAGACAGCCAGCAATGCCACCGCTTGCAGGCGCGATACGAAAGAGGTCATGTCATCGACTCCGGGGAACGCCTCCTTTATGTTAGCAAATGAACGATCGCGGGATGGTCCGGCGCATTCGATAATCTGGTTTCTTCAATTCGTCCAAACTCGGGGAGCAAAGGCTTGGAGGGGCGCCTTGTCCTGCGCGGCATCAACGGCCCTGCCTCGGGCAAGGCATGGCAGGTATTGTCACTCGCCCGGATTGGCCGTTTTGAAGGCGCTGAAGTCTCCATCGACGACACATCAGTCAGCAGGCTTCACGCCGAAGTGCGCCTCACCCCCCTGGGCTGGCGCCTGGTGGACATCGGCAGCACCAACGGCACCTTGTTGAACGGCACCCGGGTGGGGGTGGGGCAATGGCCGCTGCGGCAAAGGGACATCATCTCCATCGGCGGGGTCAAGCTTGCCGTCGAGGAGTTGCACGAACCGTCTGTCTCACCCGCTCCCAAGCCCGCCCCGGCCCCGGATGAGCTGGGTCTTTTCCAGGGGTTGAACCTGTGGGTGGAGGCCACCACCAGAACCGGCCTGCACGATGCCCTGGTCGATGTGGCGCGTGAACGGGAAAAGCCCGGGCCCGACCATGCCATGCTGATGGCCCTGTTGGAAACAAGCCGGCATCTGGTCCACCTCGACCGCGAGGACGATTTCCTCGCGAGCGTGCTGGAGGACGCGGTCCGCGTCCTTCGTGCGCAGGGTGGGGCCATCGTGCTGGCGGAGGGGAGTCCGGCCCGCCTCAAGCCTCGGATGCAGGTGGAAAGGCACGGCGCGCCCGGTCGCCCGCGCGCCTACAGCCAAAGCCTGGCCGAGAGGGTGTTTTCCTCGGGAAGATCCGCCCTGTGCCGAAGCATGGAGGACGATCCCCACCTGGCCAACACCGCCAGTGTCACCGAAGGCAACATGGCCTCCATTTTGTGCGTGCTGTTGCGCACGCCCCGAGGTTCGCTCGGCGTGCTTCACCTGGACCGGTCATCCAGCGAATTGCCTTTCGGCCCCGCCGACCTGGCGTTTGCCGACGCCATGGCGGCCCAGGTTTCCGCAGGCATCGAAGGAGTCATGCTGGTCCGCCGGCAACGCGAGGCCTTTTTGGAAACAGTGAATGTGCTGGGGCAGGTGATCGAATTGCGCGACGCCTACACGGGCGGGCACACGATGCGGGTGACCGCCTACGCTTCAAAAATCGGCGAGGCCATGAAACTGCCAGCCGACCAGTTGGATTTGCTGCGCCTGGGCGCCCCCCTCCACGACATCGGCAAGATCGGCATCAACGATGCCATTCTCCGCAAACAGGCGGCCCTCACTTCCGAGGAGCAGGAGGTCATGCGCGGCCACACGGTTCTTGGCGACCAGATTCTCCGGTCGCATCCGGGGCTGGAAAAGGTGGCGGCGATCGCCCGCTCGCACCATGAGCGCCACGACGGCCAAGGTTACCCCGACCGCCTGGCGGGCAACGATATTCCCCTGTTGGCCCGGATCGTCGCCGTGGCCGATGCGTTCGACGCCATCACCACCGACAGGCCTTACCGGGCCCGCCTTTCCGTTTCCGAGGCCATGGCGCTCATGGAGCGCGAGTCCGGCAGGCAGTTTGACCCCGAGATCCTGAGGGTGTTCCTTGCGTTGGCCCCGGATTTGACCCCTACCACCTGAATATTTTCGCCATCTTGCCCGTTTGGGAACCTGTTCCGGTTCGACCGGCCGCGCCGGCCCGTCGGGTTATACCCACCTGATCAGCCAATCGTGCCCGACCATGGTCCGCGGGCGCCAAACGCCATGCTGAACCAGCGGCCGCGCTGACGAAAAAAAAGTCAACCCGGTCCATGGTCCGCGGATGGAGTCGCCTCATGAGTTGGTGCTGGATTCTTGCCGGCGGTCTTCTGCTTCCCGCCGCTGAACCGTCCCGGTCGGTTTT
>CAWUNZ010000061.1:0-14921 GCA_963923445.1 uncultured bacterium | reverse complement strand
ACAACGAGGTTCTGTACCGGTTCTTCGAGTTCGCGCTCGGGAAGAAAAACTGATCAACCCACCGTGAACCGGGCAACACGCTGATGCCCCACCGCCACAATGGACTTCATGCCATCGGCCGTGGCGATGGCATGAATGTTCATCGGCGACTTTTCCTGATGGACAATCTTCTTCTGCTTGAGGTCGATGAACGACAGGAAGCCTTCTCCGGCCCCGCCGGCAGCCAGGAGGATTTCGCCACCGGGATGAAACTCCAAATGCTCCACCAAGCCCTTTTTCCCCTCGGTGATGAAATCGTGGAGCTTTTCCCCCTTGGCCCAGCGGAAGATCTCAACCCGGCCATCGGCCTCGAGGTGGTCGATGTTGCCGATCTTCCCGGTGCCGCCGATCGCCAGCAACTGGCCGTCGGGCGAGAAAGCGACGGAACGCGGGCCACCAATCGAATGCCGCCGGGCATTGGGGTCCCATGTGTACATGACGGGCACTTCCAGGGAGGCGACCTTACGGCCGGTCGCCGCCTCCCAAATGACCACATGCCCGGTCTTGTCGGCGGTGGCGAGGTGCTTGCCGTCGGCGGAGAACGCGCAGGCGTAGAGCATGGACCGGAAACCCTGGGGGGTCAGGGGTTGGTGCTCGCCGGTGATCTCGCGGATTTTTTTCCCATCGGCGATATTCCAGAAGCGGATCGCCATGTCGTCGGCGACGCTGACCGCCGTTTTGGCGTCGGGCGATAGCGCGATTTTCCGCACGGCCCGGGAATGCGCCTGGGTTTCGCGTGTTTTCTCGCCCGTGGCGGAACCGGTCCAGACCAGTTTGCCGTCGTAACCGCCGCTGATGATGGTGTCACCAGCCAGGGCCAGGGTGGTGATGTAGGTTTCGTGGGCCGACTTCAGGGTGCGAACATCCGGCTTGGCGGCGTCGATGTCGATCTCATGGATCTTGAAATCCGACCCGCCGACAAAGGCGCGCCCGGTTCCGGGGACCCGCGCCACCCCGAACAGGATGTCCGGTCGGCTGATGTTCTTTTCCAGCTTGATGTTGGAGACATTCATGGTTGTTTCCCCGCGTGCTCAGGCCAGCACTTCCTTGACAGGTTCGGTGCCCGGGTCGGTCAAGGGCACCGGGCGCGAACCCAAGTGGTAATTCTTTTGCGGATTGACACCGAGGGCCTTGTAGATGGTGGCGAAAAGGCGCGCGGCGCCGATTTCACCTTCGGCGACCTTGTCGCCGCGCTCATCGGTCTTGCCGTAAACCGAACCGCCGACAACCCCGCATCCGGAAAGCGAGCAGCTCCAGGCGGAGGCAAAGTGGTCGCGACCCAGGCTGGCGTTGATACCCGGGGTTCGCCCGAATTCGGAAAGGGTCACCACCAGCGTGTCCTTGAGCATGCCGCGCTGCGCAAGGTCGTCCAGCAGGGTGGCCATGACATGGTCGAGTTCGGGAACCAGTTCCTGATGGGTTTCGAAGTTCTGCCCGTGGCTGTCCCACCAGGCGCGGCCGACGCGCACGAATGGAACGCCAGCTTCAACCAACCGGCGGGCAATGAGCACCTGCTCGCCAAACTGCGTCGGGCCATAGGCCTCGCGGACCTTGGCGGGTTCGCCGGAGATATCGAAGAGTTTCTGGCTCTCCATCAAGCCACCGACACGCGCGAACGCCTGCTGATGGCTGCCCAGGGCCGCGGAAACCCGCCCCTTTTCAAAGGCCCTGTTCCACGATTCGCGAAGGGCCATCCTGTCGGCGAAGTCCGAGCCCGAAATGGTGTCCAACCGGGTCAGGTTTTCGGGGGTGGTGTTCTTGTGGAGCTGCATCGGCCCGAAGCGGGCGCCCAGAAAGCCCGGTCCGGTGCCCGAAAAACCCTGCCCCTCGGTCTGCAGGTAAAACGAGACATAGTCGGGAACCTTGCTGTCGGGCGATCCCAGTTCGCGGGCGAGAACGGCGCCCATGTCGGGGTAGCGGACGGAGGCCTCGTCGCGGCGCCCGCGCATCATCAACTCGGCACCGCCGCCATGATCGGCATTCTTGGTGTTCAGCGACCGGATAATGCAGGTGTCCTTCAGGCGGGCCGCCATGCGGGGCATCAGCTCCGAAATCCGCACGGAGGAAGTGGAGGTCTGGATCGACCGGAATGGACCGCCGGTGACGGCGCCGGGCTTGGGGTCGAAGGTCTCGAACTGGCTGGCGCCACCGGCAAGCCACAGCAGGATGACCCGCTTGCCCCGGTTGCTGACCTCGTTGGCAAGGGCACCGGAACCAGCCGCGAAGGCGGTGAGGCCCGACGCGGCGCTGGCGCCCAGAAACTGCCGGCGGGAGGCGGCATGCTCGGAGGGAGTGCAGCGACCTGTTTTTGCGGCCATGGCTTTGTCTCCTCTTTCTCGATCAGTGGTTGAATCGGAACTCGGGGCTGGCCATCAACGACCAGATGACCTGCCGGCAGGCGTCCTTAGGCTCGCCCGAATGGCGCTTGAGGTAGTTGGCGATGAACGAAACCTCGTCGGCCAGCGCCGGACGCGCCAGCACACCCTTCACGGCGATCCCGGCGCGGTCGTCGTCGCTGGGGGCCTTGGTCATGGTGGTGAGCAGCTTGTCGTTGCCCTCGGGAAACACCTCGTTGCTGTTGAACTTCCCACTGTTGGCCATGAACAGGGCCTCGGCCACCCCGACCTGGAAGTCCTCTCCGACCGGGGCGAACTGGTCGGCCAGGCCGCGGGCCGACTTGTCGGCTTCCTCAACCCGCTTGTCCACCTCGTTGGGCGCGACAACCATGCCGGCCAGTTTCAGCGACACGGCCATCTGCATGGGGGTGAGAGGCTTCAGTCGCGCCGTGGCGAAGGTGTTGGCCGGCGTCTGGGTCCCGTCATCGCGCCGGCTGGAAAGGGCGTAGGCCCTGCTCAGCGCCATGCCCCGCAACATGCGGGGAATCTCGTACCCATGGGAAGAAAAATCCCGGGCCAGCCAAGCCAAAAGCTCGGGATGGCTCGGCGCGTTTTCCGAGTGCATCTGGTCAAGCGGCATCACGATTCCATGGCCGAACATGCGATACCAAAGCTGGTTGACCAGGGCCTTGTCGAAAAAGACGCGCTGACCCGGGGAAAGCGCGGTCTCGACCAGCTTGGCGCGGGCCGAGACGGAAGGCGCCGGTGGCTGGGTCTTCGACTTCTTCCACTCCTCCACCTTCTTGGCGTCGGCCTTCTGCTGTTCCTTGGTTGGCTCGGCGGCGCCCGGTGGGGCGATCTTGGCTCCCGTGAGGAACATGAACTCGGCCTGCTTCTCCTTGCCCTTGTTGGGAAGGAACCGCACCACCCCGTAATCGCGTTCCGCGAGGAATTCACCCACCTCGAATGTCCTCGAGAAAAACGATTTCAACCCGAAGAAATGATCCTGTTTCCAGTCCGCCACAAGCGGATGGTCGTGGCACTGGGCGCACGAGATGTTCACCCCGAAGAACGCGACGCTGACATCGTTGGTGAGGCGGTCGAGATCCCTGACCTTCTGCTTGAGGTAAACCGCCGTGCCCTTGGTGGCCGGGTCGGCCTCGTTGGCGAGCATGAGTTCACGGAAGATCCTGTCCCAACCGCGCTTTTCGGTCAGGGCGCGGGTGAGGTAGGGGACCAGCGGCGAATTCTTGTCGCGGGTGAGGTGCCAGTCGAGTTCACGGGCCTGGTGCCTGATGAAGGCGGGCGAGGCGATGAGCGCGTCGACGGCCTTGGCACGCTTGCCGGGAGACTGCTCGGCCACGAACGCCGCGACCTCCGGTCCCGTTGGAATGCGCCCGGTGAGGTCGAGCGTGACCCGCCTCAGCCAGGTGAAGTCGTCGGCAGGCGCCGCCGGCTTGACCTCGGCCTCCTTCCAACCCGCCTCGAGCAGTTGGTCGATCACCCGCTCAACGGGAAGAGAGGCGGCAGGAAGATCAAGGGTTTCATCCGCCCTCAACAACGGGGCAACAATGGCCAGCAAGGCCACCACGGAGGCACGGAACCGGATCGGTCCAGATTTCTGCTTCATGTGTCGGGCTTCGTGCTGGCAAGGAGGGCTATCTCTCTATCGACCGAAACTAAGCCATTTCCTGAACAGGGGCAAGAATAATCAGGCGTCTATCCCCGCATTTTGATGGAAAAACCGGCCGGTTTGGGCTTGCGCCCCCCAGCCATATTGCCGATTCCGGGCCCGAGATCGTTCGGGAGGATAGAAAAGATGCGAAGTTGGCTAGCAGCTGCTCTACTTGCGGTTTCTCTCGCTCCGGTTCGGGCGCAGGTCGTGGCGGACCCCTCGGAAATGATTCTGGGAACGGTGCTGGCCGGCCCTGTTCACAACCGGGAGATCATCCTTCGAAACACAGGGAAATCACCCGCTCAGGTGACAAGCATCTCCGGTTCCTGCGGCTGCCTCACAACGGGAACCGTTTCCAGCCCGCTCGCACCCGGTGAAACCCGCGCCGTGCCCCTGATCCTGCGCACAGCCTCCCTGCCTGCCGGGCCACACGCGTGGACCTTGGCCGTGGGAAGCCGGGAAGAGACTGGCGCCCAATGGACCAAAACCTGCCGCCTGAGCGCCACCATCCGCCGGGAAGTGGAGTTGGAACCGGCGCTGCTGGCTGTTTCGGGCGATCGTGAGGCCACGGTGGTGGTGACCATCCGCGACCTTAGGGAAAAACCGCTGGCCGTCACCGGGTGGAGCGGCACCCTGCCCGGCCTGGCCGTGGACAAAAAGGATTCCAGCGGAAAGGAAACCCAACTGACCGTGCGCATTCCGGCGATGTCCGAAGGCAGGCACGCTGGCGCGCTGCTGCTGGCCACAAACGACCCGACATACGCGCGATTGGAGATACCCGTGTTGGTTCAGGCCCGCGCGCGCGATTCCGTTCGGGCGACTCCTGAATCGCTCACCATGGAAGGCAAGGCGGGAACCACGGTTTTCCGCCTTGTCAGGCTGTCGGCATCCGGCGACGCGCCTGTTCGCGTTGTTGAAGTGGCCGCGGAAGGCATCCAAGCCGCCACCAGGCACGCGGCCGGCCCGGGCAACCACGCCACCTTGCGGGTGGAAACGACGCTTCCCGCGGGAAAAGCCGCGGGAAGCGTGAAGGTTCGGATCGAGGGGCGCGACCAGCCGGTGACGATACCGGTCGCGGTTGAAGGCAACTGACCCGGGTCAGATCAGCAACGCCAGGCGCTCGAGTTCCTTCAGCGCCTGAGGGAGAATCTGGTCGAGCAGCAATTCAAGAGTGTTCTTGTCGGTCACAGGGACATTGTCCTTGGCCAGGCGGAACTGGCCTTCCATGCACTTCTGGACAAGGTCGGCCTTGATGGCCTTGAGGTCGCGGGTGCCATCCACCAGTTGACAGATCGCGACCTGCAGGTCGTTCAGGTTCACCGTCTGGTGCCACTGGTTGGAGACCTCGCGATTGCCGGCCTTGGCGCGGGCCAAAGCCAGCGGGGTCACCATGGGCAGCACGGCGTCGGCCCGGCCCAGCGACACGGGTTCATCCACCACATGGATCAGCCCGTTGGCGAACCCGCGGATGAGGACATCGTTGAAAAGCGCCTGCGAGTTGGCCAGTTGCGCGGGGTGGTTCGCGAGCTTGGCCTCGGCGGCGGCCTTCCATTCCTGGGCGGAGTAGGAATGCGGCCAGCGGTCGTTGAGGGCGTGCATCATCGCCTTCACGAACGGCTGGGTGCTGGCCAGGTTGCGGTTTTCACCGTCGGTGAACTTCTGCTCCTTCGCCTCATGCACCGGCACATCCGCCGGTTCGATGCGGTAGGCGCCGGCGAAGTGGAAGCGGGAGACCGATTCCGGGGAGATGTTGCGCGCCACCTTGGCCGAGACATCCTTGTGCACGAGCAGGGTGCGACGGAAGCGGCGGTTGCGGAAGAAGTCGAGGTACTGCTCGATGGCGATGATATTGCCACCCGAGACCTTGTTGAGGGCGTCCACCACCTTCGGGCCGAGGTGATGGGGGATCATCTCCTCCACCTGGGCCTCGCCGAGGTAGTTGAGGCCTTGCTCCAACGCCCGGTTGATGAAGTCCTTGAAGTAGCAGGGGTCGTTGTGGGTCTCGAGGTGCTCGTGCAGGAGGTAGTCGTCGGATGCCTGCTTGAGCAGTTCGACCTCGGCCTGGAGGATCTTGCCATAGGCGCTGTCGGCCTCGGCGATCTCGCTGGTGAAGTTGATGATGGCGCGCGACTGCTGGACGCGCTCGGCGGCGGTGGGCCTGGAACCGGCATGGTAAAGCATGGCGTCGCGGATGATCTCGCGCATCTTCCAGCCGGGATAGCAGTTGTAGCTAATGTAGGCGATTCCCTGTGGAGACAGGGCCTTGCCGCAGATCTCCATGATCGCCTTCTGCACATGGGGGGGAACCCATGAGTAAACGCCATGGCAGATGATGTAGTCGAACTTGCCGTCCTTGGTGACATCGTAGTCGCCGAGGTCGGCCTGCTTGATCTCCAGGTTCTTGAGGCCGAGTTCCTCCACCTGCTTCTTGCCGGCGTTCACCTGAACCTGGGCGTAGTCGAGGCCGAGGAACTGGCTGTTGGGGTACCGGAGGGCCAGAGGGATGAGGTTGCCGCCGGAGGCGCAGCCCAACTCCAGCACGCGGCATTTGGAAACCGGGGCCGGGTTCATGCCGAACAGGCGGCCGATGAACGCCAGACGCTGGGGGTGCGTCTGGATGAAGCAACGGCTGTGATAAGGAACCTCATCGTAGGGATTGATGGCGGCGGGGGACGCGACCGGTGATGAAGAGGACATGCCAAAGGCTCCTGGAAGAAAATGAGAGAACGTGCTTCCGCTCGGAAGTGTAAGCGCCATTCGCATTTGGGAACAAGCCGGGCTGATGCGGACCGCTCGGAACGCGTATGATGACGGCATTGACGGGAACGAATCCCTCGAACCCCACGGATGGGCGCGAGAATGCATTCAGGCCTTGCCGACAATCCGCTGCTTGCCGATCTGAACGAACCGCAACGACAGGCTGTCACCCACCAAGACGGCCCAGCCCTCATTTTGGCCGGCCCAGGCAGCGGAAAAACCCGCGTCATCACCCGGCGGATCGCCTGGCTGATCGCCCAAGGGGTGAAGCCATGGCATATTCTGGCCATCACCTTCACCAACAAGGCCGCCGGGGAGATGCGGTCACGCGTTGAGGCGCTGGCACCCCACAAGGGCGCCATCATCAGCACCTTCCACAGTTTCGGCGTCAGGTTCATGCGGCAATACGCCGCGAGGCTGGGGTTTGAACCCGCGTTCACCATCTACGACCAGACCGACCGGGCGCGCATGACCAAGATCGCCTTGGAAGACTCCAAAATCGACACCAACCGCTTCTCGCCCGAGGCCGTGGGTGGCGCCATCAGCCGGGCCAAGAACCACCTGCTGTCGCCGGAACGGTATGCCGCGGAAGCGCGCGACTTTTTCTCCCGCGCCGTGGCGGAGGTTTACCCCCGGTACGAAAAGCGGATGCGCGACGCGGGCGCCCTCGACTTCGACGACCTGCTTTATTGGCCGGCCCTGGCCCTCCGCAACGACCAGACCCTGCGCGCCGAGTGCGACGACAAGTGGCGGTATGTGCTGGTGGACGAATATCAGGACACCAACACGGCGCAGTACGCCATCGCCCGGAACCTGAGCCAGGATTATCCCAACCTGTTTGTTGTGGGTGACCCGGACCAATCGATCTACAAGTTCCGCGGTTCCGACATCCGCAACATCCTCGACTTCGAGCGCGACTACCCCGGCGCGCGGGTGCTGCACCTGTCGGACAACTAC
This sequence comes from uncultured bacterium, assembly GCA_963923445.1. Classification (GTDB taxonomy): domain Bacteria; phylum Planctomycetota; class Planctomycetia; order Gemmatales; family Gemmataceae; genus REEB421. Next base: position 7,157 of record CAWUNZ010000061.1, on the reverse strand, counting down.
CGCAGCACCCGGCACATCCTGCGCGCCGCCGACACCCTCATCGCCAACAACCAGCAACGCAAGCCGAAAAAACTGACCCCGCGCGACCGCGAGGGAAGCCCCGTCGAGGTGGTCACCCACGACGACCAGGGACGCGAGGCCGAGGCCGTGGCGCGCCTGGTGAAGCAGGAGGTGGATTCGGGGAAACGCTGTTACCGCGACTTCGCGGTGCTGTTGCGCATGAACGCGCTCACCCGGGCCTTCGAGCAGGCGTTCATCCGCAACAAGGTGCCGTTCCAAATCGTGAAGGGGTTGGCGTTCTTCGACCGCAAGGAGAACAAGGATGTCATCGCCTACCTGCGGCTGATGGCCAACCCCCGCGACGATGTCTCGTTCCTGCGCGTGGTGAACGAACCGCCCCGGGGCATCGGCGCCACCACGCTGGAACGCCTGCAGGAATACGCCAACAGCCGGGAAACCACGCTGATGGCCGCTGCGGCGCAAGCGGAATTCGTGCCCGACATCACCCCCAAGGCGGCGAAATCGCTGGTGGGATTCGCGCGCCTCTTGGCCGAGTTGCAGGCCTTGGCCGAAGGCCCTCCGCAAGAGGCCATTTCCAAGGTGCTGGAACGCACCCGCTACCGCGAATCGCTCAAGAGCAAGGACGCCCTCACCGACGACGACCGCGTCGCGAACATCGAGGAACTGGTGACGGCGGCCCGGCAATTTTCGGAGGCCAACCCCGACTCCGGCGTGGCCGGTTTCCTCGAGAACATCACCTTGGCCGGCGACATCGACAGCTACGACACTCGCGAGGAAAGCGTCACCATGATGACGCTGCACGCCGCCAAGGGGCTTGAGTTTCCGGTGGTGTTCATGCCGGCGATCGAGCAGGGCCTGCTGCCGCACGAGCGCAGCCTGAACAATCCCTCCGATGTGGAGGAGGAAAGGCGGTTGTGCTTTGTCGGCATGACCCGGGCCATGGAGGAACTCCACCTCAGTTGCGCCCGCATGCGCGAATTCCGCGGCCGCACCATCTACACCGTACCCAGCATGTTCCTTGGGGAACTTCCCTCGGAGGTGAGGCGGACCGAACGGGGTGTTTCCGAGATGGGCACAGGCCACGACGCGGCCTGGCTGGATGGCGATGTCCCGATCGAGCGCCGCGAACCTTCAAGGCCTGCCGCCGCCGCCAGGCCTTCGGCTTCGTCCCCGGCGGCATCCGGCGCTTCCTGCCCCTATGAGGCGGGCAACATCGTCCAGCACGAAACCTACGGGCTGGGACAGGTGCTGGAAGTCTCGGGCCATGGTGCCACCCGCAAGGTGCGCATCCGCTTCATCACCCAGGGCATTCGCACCTTTTTAGTGGACAAGGTCGCGCTCAAGAAGGTGGCGCGGGGCGGTTGACGGCGTCTTCCTTCCCCTCCACCATGTCCGCGATCTTCCGGCCGATGCTGATCGACGCCGTCGCCGCGGGCGATGGCGCGTTGAGCACATGAACCATGCCCGCCCCGGCCACCACATGGAAATCGTCCAGAAGTTTTCCGGAACGGTCCATCGCCTGGGCCCGCACGCCGGCGCCCGCGCGGCGGATGTCTTCCATGCGGATTTCCGGAATCAGCCTCGCGAGCGCCCGATGAAACGCGGCCTTGGACAGGCTGCGCCACATCTCAGCCAACCCCATGCGCCAATGGTTCCACGCCATGACCCTGAACCCTGGCCACGACACGGTTCCCCAAAAGTCCCGCGGGGAGAAATCAAAAAAACGGTAACCCTCGCGGCGGAAGGCCAACACCGCGTTGGGGCCGGCTTCCACGCCGCCGAGCACCATGCGGGTGAAGTGGACCCCCAAAAAGGGAAACCTTGGATCCGGAACAGGATAAATGAGGTTCCTCACAAGGTGCCGCGCCTCGGGGACCAAGTCGTAATACTCGCCCCGGAAGGGGATGATGCGCGCTCCCGGATCGGCCCCGCACAGGCGCGCCACGCGGTCGGACTGAAGGCCTGCGCAATTGACCAGAAAACCACAACGCACCGGCCCGGCCGAGGTTTCCAGCAGCCAACCCGCCCCATCGCGGCGGCATCCCTTCAGGGCGCTGTTGAGGCGGATCCGGCCTCCTTGGGCTGTAATCCGCCTGGCCATCGCCTCGCAAACGCCCCGGTAATCGACAATTCCCGTTTGCGGAACCCAAAGCCCGGCCACGCCGCGTGCGTGCGGTTCCCGCTCGCGGATTCCTTGCGGGTCGAGCCTTGAAATCCCCTCGAGTCCGTTGGCCAGTCCACGCCGTTCCAATTCATCCAGCGCAAGAATCTCCCGTTCCTCGACGGCCACCACGACCTTGCCGCAGCGGTCGTGCGCCACGCCCTCGGCGGCGCAAAAATCGTAGAGATATTCCCGGCCTTGGGCGCACAGCAACGCCTTGGCCGAACCCGGCTTGTAGTAAAGGCCGGAATGCACAACCCCGGAGTTGCGACCGGTTTGGTGAAAGGCGACGCGCCCCTCGGCCTCGATCACCATCACGCCACCATGGCCACGCTCCGCCAACGCCATGGCCGTGGAGAGCCCGACGATGCCTCCGCCGACGACCACGATGGATGCGGATTCCGACATTCTCGAAATTCCCTAACAGCAGCAGAATCGACTCGCCTTGCGCAAAGACCGGGCCAGACTCAACCTATTGATGTGACAGCAAACCTTGGAGCGCGGCACCGCCGCGACCATAAACCATGCCCCCCTGCCTGTTCCTCGACCGCGATGGCGTCATCATCGAGGAAGTTCATTACTTGGGCGATCCGTCACAAGTGCGTCTGATTCCCGGGGTGGCCGCGGCCATCGCCCGCGTCAACGCCCTTGGCTGGCCCGTGGTGGTTGTCACCAACCAGGCGGGCGTGGCCCGGGGCTATTTTCCCGAGTCGCAGGTGGAGGTGGTCCACCGGCACCTGGCCGGCCTGCTGGCCTTGGAAGGCGCCCGCATCGACGCCTGGCGCCATTGCCCGCACCACCCCACCGAGGGAGTGGGCGACTACCGGGTGGAGTGCGCCTGCCGCAAGCCGGCACCAGGCATGCTGCTGGCCGCCGCGCGGGAAATGGGCCTGTCGCTGGAGCATGGTTGGATGGTGGGCGACAAGCTGACCGACCTTCAGGCCGGGGCGCGGGCCGGATGCCGAACCTGGCTGGTGCGCACGGGATACGGGTCGGGCGAGGAAGCGACGCTGGATGCCTCAACAACGAAATGCGCCGGGGTGGCGGATGCCCTCCCCGGCGCGATCGATGGCATCATTACGCTCAGCGTTTCGGCGCCTTGAGCCGGTCGATGAGATAAGCCGTCGAGTTCTTGTACTTGGGGTCTTCCTTGCCGGGATAAACAAGGATTCCCTCCACGCCGGCTTCCTTCAGCTTCTCCATCAGGATCATGCCCAGCAGCGCGGAGTGCGTGGGATCGGCCTGATCCTCACCCTTCACGGGCGCCTTCTTCTGGCCACCGTACTCCAGGAACACAGGGGGATCGTCCTTGGAGACATGGAACAGGGGCGAATACTCGTTGATCTTGGGCAGTAGCTTTTCGCGGTTGTCGTGGAACGCGGGAAAAGCGGTGTCGCGACCCTTTTCGGTGGTGATGGCGAAGGCGTGCCCGCCGTAGCGGTAGTTCGGCATCCACTCACGCAGGATCTTGGGGTCGAGCGTGGTCTGGGCGCCCTGCACCGCGGCGCACCACAGGCGGGTCGATTCGCGGGCGACGGGATCGCTGCTCTTGGGATCCGCCATGTCCGGATGGAACGCCAGCCACAGCGAGGAGCAACCGCCGGCCGAACCGCCGGTGGCGCCGATGCGCTCCTTGTCGATGTTCCATTCCTTGGCCTTGGAGCGGATGAACTGCAGGGCGCGCGCGGCGTCGGAAAGGGGCCATTTCACCGGCGGGTCGATCCCTTCCTTCGTGGCCTCGGGCACCATGCGGTAGTTGATGGCGGCGACGGAAATCCCCTCCTTCAGGTAGGTCGGCGCGGCGTTGCGGTATCCATCCTTGCTGCCGTTGACCCAGCCGCCGCCGTGGATCATCAGGACCACCGGGGTGGGCTTGTCGGACTTGGCCTGCCAGAAGTCGATGACCTGGCGGGCATGGTCGCCATAGTGGATGTCCGCCACGGTGGGGGCGGGGCCTGTGATCTTGGGGGGCGCCTTGGCCTTTTCCTTTTCCTTGGGGGCATCGTTCTTGGGAGCATCCTTGCCCTTGTCTTGGGCATGGACACCACCCATCAGGGCCAGCATGCCAAAGCACGCGGCCAGCATCGCGACACGGAACATTCGACGGTCTCCTGGGGGAGGTCTCTGGAATCCACCACGGAGCATGGTATTATTTTCCAGCCTGCCCGCCTTTTTCTCCCGAGGCCGCGACCATGCTCTCGCTGGTCGATCCAATTCGCGCACCACGATTATGCGATGGCATCAGCCGGCGCGCATGGTTGAGAATTGGCGCCTTGGCGCCCTGGGCCGCATCCGCCACCCACGCCAACCCGAAATCCGGCAAGGCCCGCTCTGTCATTTACCTGTTTCACCTGGGCGGACCACCCCAGCACGAGACCTGGGATCCCAAGCCCGAGGCCCCCGCCGAGATCCGCGGGCCTTTCAAGCCCATCGCCACGGCCACGCCGGGATTGCAGGTGGGGGAACTGATGCCCCGCACCGCGCGCCTCACCCACCGCATCGCCGCGCTCAGGGCGCTTTCCACCCACGACAACGCGCATTCCTCTTCCGGGTATTGGATGCTGACCGGGGTGCCCCATCAGCCGAAAAACACCGAAAACGCCAAGGTGGGTTTCCCCAACGACTGGCCCAGCCTGGCCGCCGTCAACCGGATCGCGCGTGGCAACACCCCGGGAATGCCGGCATCGTTGGTCCTTCCGGAACACATCTGGAACACCGGTGGCATTTCCTGGCCGGGGCAGGACGCCGGTTTCATGGGTCGAACCAACGATCCCTGGCTCCTGCACTGCATGCCACACGAGCAAGGCTTCGCGCTGCCGGGAGTGACCTTACCGACCGAAGTGGCCGCCCCCCGATTGTCGGACAGGGTGGCGTTATCCCGAAACTTGGATGCCACTGAGCGGCAGCTGGAGCGACTGGGTGAAGGGCCTGGCCTGTTCCAAAAGCAACAGGAAACGGCGCTGAATCTGGTGCAGTCGGGCGCGGCGCGCCGGGCGTTCCGCCTGGAAGAGGAACCGGAAAGTTTGCGTGACCGCTACGGCCGCAACCGCTGGGGGCAGAGCGTGCTTCTGGCCCGCCGGTTGGTGGAATCGGGGGTTTCGTTCATTCAGGTGAACTGGACCCGAATGCCCGGCGACACCACCGACAGCCCGGCTTGGGACACCCACAACAAGAACGCCGAGCGCCTGAAAAACCACCTGATGCCGATCATGGACGCGGCGTATGCCACGCTGCTGGAAGACCTTGCGGAACGCGGCCTGCTGGACAGCACCCTGGTGGTGTGGGCCGGTGAGTTCGGCCGCACCCCACGCCACAATGGCGGCGGTGGACGCGACCACTGGGGCCATGTGTTTTCCGGGGCCTTGGCAGGTGCCGGCATCCGCGGGGGCACCGTGCATGGGTCTTCGGACAAGATCGGCGGACAGCCACGCGACGGGCTGACATTGCCTCAGGACCTGCATGCCACGATGCTGCATCTGGCGGGAATCAGCCCGGAAACGGAAATACGCGATGCCCAGGGGCGTCCGTTTCCCGCCAGCAGGGGAAAGATTTTGGAACCTGTACTCGCCTGAAACGGTCGAATAATTGAGGATTGGAACAAGAGGGGATCGAAGATGGCTGTACCTTTTTGCCCGGGCCCGTCCCGCCGCCGATTCATGCAACTGGGTTCCCTTGCCATGGCCGGTTCGGGGCTGACAGCCCTGCCGGGCCTTGCCGGCAGGGTGGGCAAGGATTCCGACCCGGCCGTCATATTCCTCTGGCTGCCCGGTGGTCCACCCCATCAGGACACCTACGACATGAAGCCCAACGCCCCGGTGGAGTACCGGGGTGATTTCAAGCCGATCAAGACGACCGTGCCGGGCATGGACATCTGCGAACTGTTCCCCATGCAGGCCAAGCGGGCCCACCGTTTCAGCCTGATCCGGTCGATCGCGCACAAGTTCTCCGACCATGGCGGCGGCCACAAGAAGTTCATGACCGGGCGGGATCCGCTTTCCCCGGTGGGTTTTGTCAACGATTACCCCGCCGTGGGATCGATGGTCCAAAAAATGCTTGGCGACGCCGCCCCGGGCATGCCCGGATATGTGCTGCAGGCCGATGGCGGGCGCACGGGGATTGATGTCTTCAGTCTCGGGTCCGCCTACCTGGGGCCCAGCACGCACCCGTTCACCGTGGGCGGAGACCCCAGCAGGCCCGACTTCCAGGTCCGCAACCTCGAGAAGCGCGAAAACAACACCTTGAAGCTCCGCGAAAGGCTCGAACTGCTCGACTCGATCACGGCGCCCACCGTGGCGCTGTCCAAGCAGAACGGTCCCGAGGCGTTCCGCGCCAAGGCGCTCGACCTGGTCTCGAACTCCACCGCCCGCGTGGCGTTCGACCTCAGCAACGAGCCCGAGAAGGTGCGCGCCGCCTATGGCTGGCACGCCTATGGCCAGAGGGCGCTCATGGCGCGCAGGCTGGTGGAAGCCGGGGCGCGCTTCGTCACCATGGTGCTGGAAAGCCCCAATGTGCTCGGCAAGGAGTGGCCCACCGGGGTGCTCTACAACTGGGACAGCCACGCGGTGAACGGGCATATCTTCAATGATGCCCGCTGGCGCTTCCCCCTGCTCGACCAGGCGGTGAGCGCGCTCATCGACGACCTGTACGATCGCGGCCTCGACAAAAGGGTGCTGCTGGTGGTGACGGGCGAGTTCGGCCGGACTCCCAAGGTGGAGCAGTCGGTCGGCACGCAGACGAAGGTGATGCAACCGGGACGCGACCACTGGCCGCAGGCGATGTCGGTGCTGGTCTCCGGCGGCGGTCTCAAGATGGGTCAGGTCGTGGGATCCACCACCTCCAAGGCCGAGACTCCCAAGGACAGGCCGCTGGTCCCCAACGACCTGTGGGCCACGGTGATGCACCACCTCGACATCCCGTACAAGGACATCAACTTCACCGATCACTCGGGAAGGCCGATGCCGATGTTGCCCGACGG
>CAWUNZ010000060.1:0-14957 GCA_963923445.1 uncultured bacterium | reverse complement strand
CGATGGTCAGGATGTGGAAACATCCGCGCAAAGGGCGGCCAGGTGGTGCCAAGGGTCGGATTCATTCAACCCCGCGGCAGCGCGGGTGAACAGATGCCTGCTCGGCGCTCCGGTTACCAACGCCACCAATCCGAGGTTGTGCCAACGGGCCGGACCCTCGGGAACTGTTTCCCAATATCGGCGCGCTGTTTCCGGCTTGCCCGCGTCGAATGCCAAGGCACCCATCATAAGGGCGTGATCTGTCTCGGAAGCGCCCGCTTCCTTGGCTTGTCGCAGCACCTCAAGGCAGCCATCGGCATCACCGGCCACGCGCAGCACTCCGGCGGCCAGCAATCGGCTGGAAGCTGTTTTCTGTTCTTGCGCCCATGCCCTGAGTTCATGACGCCCTTCCTTGGGTGTTTCCTCCCATTGAAGCGGATTTTCCAACAGGGCGGCGACATCCAGCCGCTGGGGAAATTCCCCGGCAACCAAGGCGATGTGGGGCACTCTCGGGGATTCAAGCACCACGCTGGACCAGGTGGGTGGCATCTGGGTATCTGGCGCGTTGGCGTGGGCGATGGCGGCGCCCCACGCCTCAAGGGGAGGCGGGGCGATTCCCGCATGGGCATCGTGAGGTTCGATACCCTCGGGAACAACCCCCGGCCTGAGTCCGGCGAGGGATTCCTCCGAAACAGTGCGCAAGGCCAAGGCCAACCCTCGACCGGCAAGGTTTTGGGCATCGTCGGAATTCATGGCGGCAATCCTCTTGGCGGCTTGATATTCCTTGAACGCTTCAAGCGGCCATTCTTGCGTCGGGAATGCCGAAACCTAAACTGATTGGATCAACTTTACTTGCTGACAGGATGATTCGCCATGAGCGCCACCCCCCAAGATCTCGCCGCCGCCCGCATGGCTGAGTTTATGCGCCTTTTGCCTCTCACCGAGGCCATTGCCGGCCTGCCGCATTGCGAGCACGGCAAATCGTTCACCGAGGGGCAGTTGGAAGTTCGCTGCACCAACCTCAAGATTGCCTTCAAGATGGCCAAGCAGGTGCTTCGCGATATTTCCCAATAAGGAACTATCGCCGCAGGAAGGTCGCCCCGGCGGTCACGATTCCGCTGAGTAACACGATTGTTCCCATCGGGCTTGGGTCCAGCCTGCCTCGCCCCTCCAAGGTTTGTGACAACGCGTATCCAAGCCATGCCACGCTGGTGATTCCCATCGCGGCCACCGCTTTTCGGCGGAACGGCACCCGGAACCCCGCTTGGTTGAGCATCCAGGCCACCAAGGGCAATACCTGCAGGGCGTGCATGGCCGCCCCGTGGGGAAACTTGGGCACCCCGGCGTCTCCCCACGCGGACGGGTCAAGCCCCTTGGCAAGACGCCACTCACCCGCCCAGCTTGTGGCAAATCCCGCCAGGCATGAAACCAGCAGAAGCGCCATGCCCCAGCGGGCGGCATCGGTCAGGTCGGGCCAGTCATCGAAATCAACCATGCACCGCCAGGTGAGGTCCGCCACGGCAAGGGTGACCAACACGATCAGCCCGCCCATGGCGGACTGAATCAAATCATCCAGTCGGGTCGCGTGGTTGAAGTGCGATGGAACGCCTCTCCATGCCTGCAGGGTGATCAGCGCCACCTCGAGCAGCAACGCGACGCTTCCCGTCGTGGAGATGGCCAGATCCCACGCCCTTGGCCTGACCCGCCACTGCACCCACGCCAGCGACCAGGCCGTGAGGGCCGACGACAATCCGAAGAGGATCGGCTTGCGCCACGAGACCGGGCCTTCCCACGAGGCGGGTTGGATCAACTGGATGCCGCCGTGGAGCAAGCCCGACACGGCGAGCAGCCAGCCGGCGAGCATCCAACGACCGGGGGCGTCCATGGCGTTTCCTGATGGCCATCGGGCCGGTCGCTTTTTCGCGGCCGGCCCGGCAATGGCTGCGGATTTCGAGGCGGGCTCAGGCGCTCAGCTTGGCGTTCTCGGGCATCTGGTCGAAGAGCGGCTTGAGGCCCTTCACCACCTCCTCGGTCACCACGAACTTGCCTTTGCTTTCCAGTTCGGGAAGGTCGTACAGCACATCGAGCATCACCTGCTCAATGATGCTGCGCAGGCCGCGGGCCCCGGTGTCGCGGTCGAGCGCCAGCTTGGCGATGGCGCTCAGGGCGCTGGGGGCGAACTCGATCTCGGCCCCCTCCATCTCGAAGAACTTCTGGTACTGGCGCGTCAGCGCGTTGCGAGGCTCGGTGAGGATCTTCACCAGGGCGCTCTCGTCCAGCGGATCGAGGGGGGCCAGCACCGGCAGGCGACCGATGAACTCGGGGATCATGCCGAACTCGATGAGGTCGTCGCTGGTCACCTGCGAGAGCAGCTTGCCAAGGTCGGTCTCGCGGTCCTCGGCGACGCTGCCGAAGCCGAAGCCCTTCTTGCCGATGCGCTTGGAGATGAACTTCTCCAGCCCGACGAAGGTGCCGCCGCAGATGAACAGGATATTGGTGGTGTCGAGCTGGATGTATTGCTGCTCGGGGTGCTTGCGGCCGCCCTGGGGTGGGACATTCGCCACGGTGCCCTCGAGCATCTTCAGCAGGGCCTGCTGGACGCCCTCGCCCGAGACATCGCGCGTGATCGAGACATTCTGCGAAGTCTTGCCGATCTTATCGACTTCATCGATGTAGATAATTCCTTTTTGCGCGGCCTCGACATCGAAGTCGGCGGCGTGAAGCAGCTTGAGCAGCAGGTTCTCGACATCCTCGCCCACATAGCCCGCCTCGGTGAGCGTGGTGGCGTCGCCGATGGCGAAGGGCACATCGAGAACACGGGCGAGCGTGCGCGCCAACAGGGTTTTGCCCGAACCGGTGGGCCCGATGAGCAGGATGTTGCTCTTCTCCACCTCAACATCGCCCGGCGCGTGGGTGCCGGCGAGCGAAAGGCGCTTGTAGTGGTTGTGAAGCGCGACCGAGAGCACCTTCTTGGCGCGCTGCTGCCCGATCACATACTGGTCGAGCTTTTCCTTGATGGTGCGCGGGGTGGGGGTGTTGCCCGTGACCGGCTTGCCGGTGGTGCGGCGGCGCTTTTCCTGCTCGATGATCGACTGGCAGAGCTCGACGCATTCACCGCAGATGAACACATCGGCCGGGCCTTCCACGAGCGGACCGACATCGCGGTAGCTCTTCCGGCAGAACGAGCAGGAGGCGTTGCGGGAACGGCTGCTGCCACCGGTTGGTTTCCGGTTGTTGCCGCCGGGGGGTAAGTCCTTGGTGCCCATGCCATCTCCAGTATGCCTCACCGGCAATCATGCGCCGGGGGCCAATGTCGGTTCAAGCCAAGTTGGGCGCGTGAGTCGGGGGGAGGGTGGTGCCGCTTCCTGCCTGCCACAAACCAATTCTAATGAATCGGTTTCAACTGGCGCAAGAGTTGGCTAGGCTTTGCTGGCAGGATTTTCGGGAGGGGAAACCGGGTTGGCGCCCTTGGGTGCCTCCTCGGGAACCAGAAACTGCCCCAACTGTTCGGGAGGGACTTCGCGTCCCTTCATTCCCATCGAGGTCCTTAGCTGGCCCTCGAGTTTTTCCCGCAGTTTGGCGTATTCCTCCGGCTCGATAACTCCCTCATCCAGCCAGCGCCGCAAATCGGCCAACTGGTCGTGCGGTGTGCAGCTTGGGGCGTCGTCCTGCCGGCGCCACCGATCCACCATGCGGATCAGGTAAGCCGCCGCCAGAAGCACCACCACCAAGATCATGCAGGTCAGCACGAAATCCGTGGTCTTGTCAGCAAGAAGTGCCGTCCATCGCTCTGTCCCAGACATGCTCGCCTCGCGCTGGTTGATCCGCCACTGGGGTGGGAAACTTCCGGCGCACTCGATTATACCCACCCCCCGAATAAGGCAAAAAAACTTGAGTCAATCAGTGGATTTCCCGGTGGGGCCCGGTCCGTCAGTCCCCGCAGAATCGTCACCCCGCGAACCTCCCTCGTGTTCGTCAGGCTCCAGTCGAGCCAGCAACCGGGCGAAGTCACCCAGCCTGCAGGCGTTGATTCCCGGCCATCGCTCCGAGGGGTTCACCCAGTTGACAAGGTTGAAATGGTCGCCCGGCCAGGTCTCGTGCGCGCCACCCCATCGCGCCGATGCCTCGCCCACCATGCCATCGTTCGGCCCCTCTTCCCGGTCGAGCATGGGCCCGGTCACGGCCCGATGCGGCAACTGCCTGAAGTCGCGGCGGCATGAGTTGGGGAACACCCCGGCCACCGATTGGTAAAAAACCCCAGGCAGATCGGGAGTGTTCTCGTTGAACCTCGCGGCGCCTTCCCGGCTGAGTTCCGACAACAACTCTGGTTCCCAACCCACGGCTCTCAGGAAGGCCCGTGTGGCGCTTTTCGGCCGCGTCCAACCGCAAACGGCATCGGCCACCACCGAACCCCGGTGCGGCGTGCCCAAGGTGGTGAGGCTTCGGACCCTGTGGCCCAACCCCAGGTGGCTGATCAGGTGCCGGCAATCCAGCCCGCCCATGCTGTGTCCGAACAGGTGGACCGGTTCGGAACCGAACGCGTTCTCAACCTGCTTCGCCACTTGCGCGGCCCGGGTGGCGATCCGGCCCACGGGATGCGCCCTTGTCACCAGCACCCGGTTCCCCGAGGCCCGAAGCCAATCCGGCAGGTTGGCGAAATAGCGGAAGCGCCAACGGCTGGTCCCGATGGAATCAAACCCGAACAAACCGTGGGCTAAAACGATCGGGCGCCGCAGACGGGGTGCAGCCAACGCCTGTGGCACCATCAGGCGGATTCGGGAGCGCGCCACCGCGAGGCCAGCGCCAGCACTGGCAGCATGGCCAACACGAGCACTCCCCCCAGCGCGAAGGGCAACAGTGGCCAGGCGCGGTAAAGGGTGAGGCCCAGCACCGGGCCCAGAATGCGAGCCAGAGCCGAGCAGGACTGGTTCACCCCCAGGATCTCCCCTTGGCGGTTTTGGTCGGCCCGCCTGCTGACCAGGGACTGCACCCCGGGTGTCATGAGGCCGAACCCGGCCACGGCCAATGCCAGGCTTGGGAATGCCGCCAGCCATCGCTCCCCGGAACTCTCGATCATCGTCACCAACGAAAGGCCCGCCACGCCGGTGCCCATGAGAACGATGCCCGCGGCGATGGTGGGAATCTCGCTCATCCGCTTGGCCATGCCCCTGTAGGCCCCGTTCACCATGGCCAGGACAAAGCCCACGAAGGTGAACACCAGAAAGTTGTTGCGTTCCTCGAATCCAAGGAAGTCCCTGTTGAGAAGGGCCAGGGTGGACTCGAATCCCGCGAAGCCGATGGTGGCCAGGAAGTTGATCAGGATCACCGGGCCAACCGAAGGGTTGGAAAGGACAGCCATCGAAGCGCGCGCGTCGAAGATTTTCCTGTCGGCGCTGTGCCCTCCGGGCACCCTTGTTTCAGGAAGCCCGACGGAGGCGAAGGCGAACGCGGCGAGCGACAGGGCGGATGCCAGCGCCCCGGTGGCCCATGGGGTTTCGGGGGCGAAATACATGGCTCCCGCGCCCAGAAGCGGTCCGAAGGTGAAGCCGATTCCGAATGCCGCGCCAATCAGGGCCATGCCGCCCCGGCGTTCCTCGGGCCGGGTGGAATCGGCGATCACCGCCTGCGCGGTCGAAATGGTGGCACCGGCGATGCCGGCGCCCGCGCGCGAGACAAACAACAGAATCAGGGCCAAAAGTGCCTGCCCATCGGGGTTCATCGACGAGGCGTAGCCGAACAGGGCATAGGCCCCCACCGAACCCAGAAGGCCCAAAAGCAGGATCGGCCGGCGGCCAATACGGTCGGAAAGCCTTCCCCATGCCGGGGCGAAGAGGAACTGCATCAGTGAGAACGACGACATCATCAATCCGAGCACAATGCCCGAGGCCACGCTCCCGGCCTCGGCGCCCAACACCGGCTTGACGAATCGGTCGCCATAAACAGGCAGCAGGGGCAGCACGATGCCGAAGCCCAGCAGGTCGATGAACACGACCACGAAAACAATCAGCTTGGCGGCGCGCGAGGAGGAAGCTTCGGCGGGCATGGCGAACCTCGGAGGGATTATCCCTTTTGTTGTAGCGGATGGACGCCGCCGGATCATTATCCCGCTGGCGCCCTGTTCATCCGTACAATGCCATGGCGCAAGAAACTGGAGGCTTGAGCATGGCGGGAAATGGTGGCTGTTCGAAACCTGAAATCGGCTGGCTTGTTTTCGATGTCGAAAGCGTTGTCGACGGCGCCCTTCTGGCGCGTTGTGTTCATCCCGGTCTGACGCCCGAGGAGGCTATCCGCGAGGAAACCGACAGAGTCCTCAAGAAAAGCAGCGGCGAATCGACCTTTATCTCGCACACTTTCCAAAAACCGGTCATCATCTGCGTCCTGCGCGTTGATCGAAGCCATGTGCTCGAAAAAATCACCTGCCTGGATGCTCCCCAGTTCCGCTCCCATGTGATTGTCAGCCAATTCTGGCAGGGGGTTTGCCATTTGCCGGAGGCCACCCTGGTCAGTTTCAACGGGCGAGGTTTCGACCTGCCGCTTCTGGAACTCGCGGCGTTCGACCAAGGCCTCGACATCAGCCGGTATTGGCAGCGGCGGGGTCGATTCAAGCCGCAGCATCATCTCGATTTGCAGGAGGAAATGAGCAACTACGGCACGGCGCGGCTTTATGGCGGCCTGAATATGCTGGCCAAGCGCCTGGGCCTGCCCGGCAAGCAGGGAATCAAGGGGGATGATGTCGGCTCGCTTGTGGCCGCGGGCCGGCTTGACCGCGTGGCGGGCTACTGTGTTTGCGACACGCTCGACACTTACTTCGTCTTCCTGAGGCACGAGCGGCTATGCGGCCGTGTTGTTCCCGACCAGGAAGCGGAACTCCGGCGCGAGGCCGTTCGCGTGGCCCGGGAACAGGCGCTGATCTACCCCGGGGTGCAGGAATATCTCGAGGCCTTGAGCTTTTACCCCGGCGCGCAGGCCGATTCCGTCAGCGCTTGATGCCGGCGATATGCTCCAGGGCCAGAATGAGCGCCTGCGTTCCCTTGCGGCCCATCCCTTGGGCCTGCACGGCCAGGTAAAGCTGGTGAACCAGCGCCAAGCCCGGCACGACCAGGCCCATGGCCTTGGCTTCAGACAGGGCTATTCCCATGTCCTTGATGAAGTGCTCGACGAAAAATCCGGGTTCGTAGTCCTTTTTCAGGATGCGCGGCCCCAGGTTATTCAGCGACCAGCTGCCAGCCGCTCCGCCACCCACCGTCTGCAGGACTTTCTCCACATCCAGCCCGGCGCGGAACGCGTACATGAGCGATTCGCACACGCCCACCATGTTTCCGGCGATGAGGATCTGATTCACCATCTTCGTGTGCTGCCCGGCACCGATGCCGCCTTGATGGATGATGCTCTTGCCCATGCACTCAAACAGGGGGCGCACCGCCTCCACCACCGTGGTCTCGCCTCCCACCATGATGGAAAGGGCGGCGTTGCGGGCGCCGATGTCGCCTCCGCTCACGGGGGCGTCGAGCGAGAAAACACCTTTCGCGCGCGCCGCGGCATCGATTTCGCGGGCCAACGATGGCTCGCTGGTGGTCATGTCCACAATCACCGAACCCGCCTTGGCCCCGGCCAATGCTCCGGCGGCGCCCAGGATCACCTCGCGCACATCCGATGGAAAACCGACGATCGAGAAGATCACATCCGACTTTTCAGCGACTTCCCTGGGGCTGGAGGCCCATGCGGCGCCCTTGGAGATCAGGTCGGCGGCCTTGTCACGGGTACGGCTGTAGATGGTGGCCTGATAGCCTTTGGCCATCAGGTGGCCGCACATCGACCGCCCCATCACCCCGGTGCCAATCCACCCGATCCGTGTCGTGCCCGGTGCCGCGATTTGCATGATGGTTCCCCAATCTTCGTTATGTGCTTCAGAGAACTAGGCTAGCGTGGGTTGCCGGCGAGGCAATCGCCGGCGGAAAGTTCCTCATTTTAGCAGGCCCCTTCATCAATTCTTCTTTCATTTTCACTATCTCAACCCATGGCTCGGTTTGGGAAACCCGGGTGTTTGGAGAAGCGTTCATGCGTTTTCTACTTCCAGTCATTGCCGCCTTCGTGGCCGTGGCGGGATTGGTTCCGGCCCAGTCCCCAACCGACACCCCCAAAGCCAAGGCCAACTCATCCAAGGATTCGCCAGTTCCATCTCTGAAACCGCCGGAAGCGCCCAAGGTGACGCCACCCGTCACTTCGGAAACGAACAAGGCCGAGTCCGTCAAATCCAAGACCGAGAGCAAGGCTGATCAATTGCCAGCCACGGATCGCTTTTCACCTTCTTCAAGGCCCGAGAGGCTGATCCTCACACTGTTGGATCACCCGCAATCGCGAATCGGTGTCACCTGGCGGACCGATTCCTCTGTTTCCAAAGGGATGGTTCAGGTGGGACCGGCCAACGACTCCGGCTATGCCATGCGCACCCATGCGGAGAAGGGCACGGGTGGATTCCGCACGCTTGAGGCCAAAACCACCCCCGTGGACGCGGGTGGCGAGAAGGCGCATTACCACAAGGTGACCATTGAGGAGCTTGAGCCGGGCAAGTTGTACGCCTACCGCGCCGGCGACGGGAAGAACTGGTCGGAATGGCACCAATTCCGCCCCGCCAAGACCGGCTCCCGCCCGTTCCGATTTGTCTACTTCGGCGATGCGCAAAACGATGTGCTCGACCTGTGGTCGAGGGTGATCCGTCAAGCCGACCGGTTCAACCCCGATTTCATGCTGCACGCCGGCGACCTGGTCAACCGTGGAGAAAACGACAAGGATTGGGGCGAATGGCACGCGGCTGGTGGTTGGATCCACGCCTCTGTCCCGTGTCTGCCCACCCCCGGCAACCACGAGTATTCCAATACGCTTTCCTTGCCGGGTATGCCCCGCAAGCCGCGCTTGACTCCTTACTGGAATGCCCAGTTCAACCTGCCGGCCAATGGTGCCCCCGGCCTTGAGGGGACTTGCTACTACATCGATTACCAGAACACCCGTTTCATTTCGCTGAACACCAACGAGAAGAACCGTTTCGAGGAACAGGCCGCCTGGCTGGACTCCGTGTTAAGTGCCAACCACTGCCGTTGGACCATCGTGACCTTCCACCACCCCGTCTATTCATCCGCCAAGAAACGCGACAACGCCGAGGTGCGGAGCTTCTTCCGCCCCATCATCGAGAAATACAAGGTCGACCTGGTCCTGCAGGGGCACGACCACAGCTATGGCAGGAGCGGGCTGATGGCCGGCGCAGACGCCTCTGATGGCAGCGACTCGGCCACCCGGGGCGACACGGTGTATGTGGTCTCGGTGAGCGGTCCCAAGATGTACGAGGTGGATGACCGCGCCTGGATGGATGTCCGCGGAGGGCAGACCCAGCTTTTTCAGGTGATCGATGTCTCCGCCGACGCCATCAAGTACGAGGCCTACACGGCCACCGGCGAGAAGTTCGACGCCTTCGAGATCCGCCGGGACGGTGTCCGCAACAAGCTGGTCCGCCCGGGTGAGCCCATGTCCGCACCGGGTTCACCCCTTGCCCTTTGGGTTGCGGCCGCCTTGGTGGTTCTGGTGCCCATGGGGTTGCTGGGACTTCGTTTGACGCGGACCCGCGCTTCTTAGTTTCCTTCGCGCGCAAGCCGGCAGAATCGTTCCTTCTTGCCTGATCGGGTTCGTTGGATGGCCCGAGGCAATTAATCCCGACACATTGAGGTATTGGCTAGGACGGCCTGATCTTTATGCCGATAGCCCTCGTGGTGGATGGCCTCAACCACGGAAGCGGTCGGCATGCGGATTCATTGGGCCTGGTTGATTCTGGGCGCCCTCTTGTGTTTTGCCGACGCTTCGCGCGCCGAATGGCCGTTGCCGCCCTATTTCATCAAGAAAAACGAGCTGAACCGTCTCAACCGGCGCTTGGCTGGCCAGGTGGTGGACCATACCGCCAACCACGGTTTTGACAGGCGGATTTACTCACAAGCCTTGGGTGAATACCGCGACCTCTATGTCTACCTGCCCCCGGGGTACGATCCCCAGCGGCGGTATCCGGTCATGTTCTGGATGCACGCCTACTCGAATGACGAATGCGATTTCCTCAGGACCGTGGCGCCCCAACTCGACGACGCCATGTCCCGAGGCGACCTCCCACCCATGATCCTGGTGGCGATTGATGGAACCGTGAACGGTGAATGCAGGCTCATCCCCCAGGCCACCTTCTTCACCAACAGCAGGTTGGGGCGCTTTGAAGACCATGTGATGGAGGATGTCTGGGATTTTGTCCACGAGCGGTATCCGGTGGACCCCGATCGATCCAAGCATGTCATGGGTGGCGCCAGCATGGGCGGCAGCGCCGCTTACCGCATGGGTATCCGTTATCGTGACCGGGTCGGCCATGTGCTTGGTATTTTTCCCGCGCTCAACCTGCGCTACATGGATTGCAGGGGGGGGATGCTGGGCAATTTTCGTCCCCAATGCGATCGCCTGCGTGAAGACTTCAGCCAGCATAGCCTCGCGGCCGCCCGATACTTCGGATTCATTCCCATCCCCGTGAAAATCTTGTTGAAACCCATGATCAATCCGCGCCGGGCGCGGGATTTTGTCAGTAATGAAAACCCGTACGAGTTGCTCGACACCCTCGACCTGAAACCAGGCGAACTGGGGATGTTCGCGGCTTATGGCACCCGCGACCAATTCAACATGGATGCCCAGATTGAAAGTTTTGAACACAGGGCCCGGCAAAAGGGTCTCGAAATGACGGTTATCCGCCGGAAGGGGGCGCGCCACGACCGCATGGCGGCATTGTCGTTTGTTCCCGATGTGGTCGCCTGGCTGAGGGAGAAGTTGGGAGACGACACGCCCGCTGGCCAGCCATAACATTGAAGCGGGGGAGGACCCGCCTCATGACCAGTCTCGCCCAGGATGCCATCACCTTGTTTGTGGTGATCGACCCTGTGGGCACCGTTCCCTTGTTCTTGTCCCTGACCCGGCACTTGGACCCGTTGGCGCGCCGGCAGGTGGCAACCCGTTGCGTGTTGGCCAGCGGCATCGTTTTGATCGCCTTTCTGATTCTTGGCCATGGCCTGTTGTCAGTCCTTGGAATCGGGCTGCCCGCCTTCCGCCTGGCGGGCGGAATTGTCGTTTTCCTGTTCGGACTGCAGATGATTTTTGAGACCGAGCAGAAGAACAAAACCGCCCACGGGGAATCCGGTCACGACCTGGCCATCTTCCCCTTGGCCTTTCCCGCGGTCGCCGGTCCCGCGGCCATGCTCACCGTGATTCTTGTGAGCGAACCCGGGCATGCCACCCTCACCGATCGCGTTCTCATCGGATTCATCCTGGCCGGAATCCTTTCGGTCGCCTGGTTGATGTTCCTGCTGGCCGATCCCATTCAGCGGCTTCTGGGCAAGGCGGGTGCCAACCTGATTTCCCGGGTCTTGGGGATGCTGCTGGCGGCCTTGGCCGCCCAAACGGCCTTGGACGGTCTCAACCAGTTCTTTCAGGGCAATCGGGAAGTTCCGGTTGTGTCGGTTCTGCCTTCGACGGATCCCTGAAAAAAACCAATCAAATAATTTTCAACTCAAGTTTTGAGGGATAGGATTCCCCAGGCACATCTCGTCGGCACAACAACGGATCGTTCATTCATGCGACGGCGCCTGGGCTACATGCTGTTTATTGGTTCCTGCTCTTTCCTGGGTGGAGTGGGCGCCTCGTGGTTGAATTCCAGGTCCAGCCAGGTGCGGGCCGCTGATCCCGCTCCCCCCGCCGGGCTTCCCGGAGCGGTGGCCCCCACGGCGGAACTGCGCCCCGCCAACCCGAGCTTCGAGACGGTGGTGAGGCGAAGCATGCCCGCCGTGGTCGCCATCGAAAGCTCCCGCCCCAGCCAGAAGACCAAGGGAAAAACGGTCGAGGAATCCGGTTCCGGCGTGTTGGTGAACCTTCCCGGCCACCAGGGCGTGTTTGTCATCACCAACAACCATGTCATCAGCGGTGCCGGCGCGGAACAGATCACCCTGTCTCTCTCCGACAGCCGTGTGATACGCCCCACGCGGGTTTGGGCCGACCCCGAGTCGGACATCGCCATCCTCGCCGTCAACGGCGATCGGTTGCCCACGGCCCCATTGGGCGACAGCGACTCGGCCCGGCTGGGAATGTGGGTCTTGGCCATCGGCAGTCCGTTCGGCCTGAACCAGACGGTGACCCACGGGATTCTCTCGGCGCGCGAACGCGGGCAGGTCAGCTTGGGAAGCACCATCCGCATCAAGGATTTTCTTCAGACCGATGCCGCCATTAATCCCGGTTCCAGCGGCGGGCCGCTGCTGAGCCTCGACTCCGAGGTGATCGGCATCAACACGGCCATCGCCTCCACCAGCGGCAACAACACCGGTGTCTCGTTCAGCATCCCCATCAACCGTGTCAAGCGGGTGGCCAAGGAGTTGCTTGAAAAGGGGGCGGTCTCCCGGGGGTATCTGGGGTTGCAGGTCGCCGGCGCCTTCGATGCCTCCGACGCGCTTCGCCTGGGCCTCGACCGCCACATGGGGGCCTTGGTTGAGTCGATCTATCCGGAAACTCCCGCGGCGATGGCCGGGATACGGCCCGGCGATGTGCTCCTCAAGCTCGACGAGGTTTCCGTGCGCGACGAGAACCACTGCATCAACCTGATCGCTGATCTGCCACCGGGCAAGAGGGTTCGCCTTGAGTTCTGGCGCGACCGCAAGGCCTTGGCCGCCGAGGCGATTGTCGGCGACTGGGCGGCGTCGCCCGGCAGGCTGAAGGCGGTCGCCGCGAGTCCGTGAGTCAGGCCGGCAAGACTAGCGCCGCGGCCCCGATGCATCCGGCCTTGTTCCCCAGTTTTCCGTAGTTGACAGGTGTTTTTCGCACCTGTGGCAACGCCAACTCCTCAACCATCGAGCGCACCTGCTCGAGGAATGTGTCGCCCGCCTTGGTCATGCCGCCGGCTAAAAGAATCATATCCGGATCCAGCGTGTGCAGCATGTTCACGATGCCCATCGCCAGCGCATGGGCTGTTTGGGCGATCAAATCCTTGGCGAGAAAGTCGCCCGCCTTGGCCAACTCATAGACATGCTTCGCCTCCAACCCCTCATCACCCTCGGCGTATTCGTGCAGGGCGCTATGGCCTTGCCAATCCTCGGCCAAGGCCTCATGGGTTCTTTTCACAATACCGAGGGCGCCGGCGTAGGCTTCCAAGCATCCGAATTTATGGCAACCGCACGGCCGGGGGCGGGACTTCTCGATCAGCGTGTGCCCGATTTCGCCTCCCATGCCGTTGGCTCCGACAACGATTTTCCCGTTGATGATGACACCCCCGCCAATCCCCGTGCCCAGGGTGAACAGAACCAGGTTTTCCACGCCCTTGCCGGCACCGAAACGAACCTCCCCCAAGGCGGCGGCGTTGGCGTCGTTCGCGAGTTCCACCCGCAGGCCCAACCGGGAAGCCATGATGTCGCGCAGGGGAATGTTCGACCAACCTTCCAGGTTGGTGACTTCCACCACCAATCCTTGCCGGGGAAGAACCACCCCCGGCACACCGATGCCCGCCCCTTTGAGGTGCTCCTTGCGGATGCCCGCGTTTCCCAAGGCTTCATCCGCGGCGGCCATCATGGCCTCAACGCAGGCGTCCACCCCTTGCTTGGCCGGGGTTTTCTCCTCGCCGGTACCGACAACATCGCCGGTCACATCGACCACCGCCGTTTTAATGGCGGTGCCGCCCAAGTCGATCCCCAAGGCCAGCATTCGGATTCTCCATCGGGTCCAATGATCCCGTTATCGGTAGAATAACCTTGCTTACCGGATGATCGGGGCGATTTTTTGCCCTCGAGTCTGCTTGGGACATTCATCGCCATGACTTTGACCCTGCAGAAATCGGTCGTATGCCCTTACTGCTGGGAGGGTTGGGAACCGGAAGACTCCGTGTGGGTTTCCCGGCACCGGGATTTGGCCGGTGATCCCCGATTGGGTGTGGATGCACCCCTCAGGTTTCTCCCGACCCGCTTCAACGCCCGAGGCCTGGCGATCGATGCCCGTGACCAGGTCTGCACCGAAATCGCCTGCCCGCGATGCCACTTGGCTCTTCCCCGGACTTTCCTCGAATTCAAGTCGCTATTCGTCTCGATCGTCGGCGCCCCCGGGTCTGGCAAATCATTTTTTTTGGGCGCCGCGGTCAATCAATTGCGCAACATTTTGGCCCGGCAGTTTCTCCTTTCATTTCAGGATGTGGATCCGGAAAGGAACATCACGGTCACCGACTACGAGAACGCGCTGTTTCAGCAACCCGAAATCGACAAACCGTTCGAGGTGGCCAACCTCATCCGCAAGACACAGTTCGGCGATGGCGCGGGGGACACTTTTTTCTCCGTCCGCTACGGAACCCATGAGCGCCGCCAACCGAGGCCCTTTTCATTCTTGATGGACACGCTTGCTGGTCACCCATCGGCGGAAAAGGCCAAACGCTATGGGCGTATCCTGTGCCTTTATGACAACGCCGGGGAGTCTTACCTTCCCACCCGTCAGGACCTCTTCGCCGAGGACATGACGGCGCACCTCACCCGGTCGAAATTCCTCCTGTTCCTGTTTGATCCGCTTCAGGACATGAACTTCTATCGCGAGGTCGAGAGGTGTTCCGGCCGATTGGAAAGCGGAGTGCGGTTCCAATCGGCCCAATATGTGGTCCTGAACGAGGCCGCCAAAAGGGTGAGGCAATTGCAAGGCAGTTCCCCCAGCAGCCTTCACGATGCCCCCCTGCTGGTATTGGTTTCCAAATGGGATGTCTGGAAGTCGCTATTGCCCGAAATCGACGACACGGAACCGGTGCGCGCCACCTCCTCAGGTTTGCACGGCTTGGATGTGCCCAAAGTGGAGCGGACCTCGGACCTGGTCAGGGGCCTGCTCAACAGGTTGTGCCCCACCATTGTTCAAACAGCCGAGTCGTTTTGTCGCGAAGTGCGCTACATACCCGTCAC
>CAWUNZ010000059.1:0-15009 GCA_963923445.1 uncultured bacterium | reverse complement strand
TTCAGTTCATTCCCCACTCGGGCAAGGGTTCGTTTCGGCGCTTGCCGGTGCTGTCGTCGCCGTCGGGGCCGATCAGCACCTTGGTGTGGAAGGCGCGGAACGATTGGTCGAGTCGGGCGTTGCGGGTGAATCGGCCCTTGGCCGGCATGTCGAACCAGATGGCCTTTTCAAGAACCTCCCTCAGGGGCAGTCCCGACTTGGTGGGCAGGTAGGCCTCAGGCCCCTCCATCCACCGAAATAGGAGAATGTCGAGGTCGCGTTGCTGGTGGACCCCACCCGAAGCGGAAGCGTTTTTCACCTTGGTGAATTCCGCCAGCAGAACATCATCGAGGGCTTCCTTCAGCTTGGCCTCCTCGGTTTTCTTCAGGAACTGGGAGACCGCCTGCATGCGCGCCCCCAGGCGGTCGTCCGCCGCCTTGACATATTCAAAATGGTTGGGTTTGCCCATTTCGACCGGATGGGAGGCGTCCATGTTCACGCGCTTGCCATTGTGCCTGAGCACGATCTCGCCGGTCTCCATTTTCACGAACTTGAGTTCGCCCCGGCCCAGGCGCCATGCCATGGCCTCGAAACCCGGAGTCGTGTGCTGGAAGGTGGCCTCGCCGGCGGCGCGGTTGATGGTGGCCATAGGGAGTGACTTGGCGTCCACCTTGTGCTCGGCGCGGGAAAAGAGCGAGCCCGCGGGATCCTGGAGGGGGATCAATGAGACGAGAATGAATGAGCAAAGGGACATGGGCATTCTCCCGGATGAAGATATTGTACAGGATCAAGATCGGGGAAAAACATCCGGGAAAGCTGTCTTTTCCGGGCAATGACGCTTGATTCAGGCGTCAAATACACCGTCGGTGGCAGGATCGTAGGCCGATTCCCAACGAATGATCTCGATGCGGTTGCCGTCGGGATCGCGGATGAAGAACCTGTCGGCGCCCGGGATTTTGGTTGTTTCCGCCGTGGGCAAGCCCAACTCGGCGCAGCGGGCGCGCGCGGCGGCGACATCCGCCACCCTGAGCGCGAAGTGGCGGGGGCCGATGGTGTCCGCCTCGGGTTTCACCAACAGGTGCAGTTGCCGGTCACCCAACTGATACCAGACCGCCTTGAAGTCGAACGACCGAGGCCTGCCGATTTCCGTGAGGCCAAGCATTCCCCCGTAAAAGGCCCGGGCCTTGGCCATATCGGTGATGATCACGGTGACATGGTCGAAACCTTCAACACCCAGGCTCATGATCGCGCCGCCCTCAACCCGACCGCGGCGCGAACCATGCGCATGGTTTCCTCGGCCGCGGCACGGGCCTTGTCCGCGCCTTGCGCCAACCAAGTCTCGACGCGCTCGGGGTTGGCCGCCAGTTCACGGCGGCGTTCGCGCGCCGGGGCGAAATGAGCCTCGATTTTGTTAAGCAGTTCCGTCTTGGCCGCGCCATAGCCCATGCCGCCGGCACGGTAGCGCGCGGCGAGGGCGTCCTGCTCCTCCTGTGTGGCGAACAGACTGTACAGGGCGAAAACATGGCAATTGGCCGGATCCTTGGGCGCCTCAAGGGGCGTGGAATCGGTGACGATCCCCATGACCGCCTTCTTGAGCGCCTTGCCCTCCGCGAAGATGTCGATGGTGTTGCCGTAGCTTTTGCTCATCTTCTGGCCGTCGGTGCCCGGCACCTTCGATTCCTTGGTGAGTCGGTATTCCGGAAGCGGGAACACCTCGCCGTAGCGCAGGTTGAACTTCACGGCCAAGTCGCGGCAGATTTCCAGGTGCTGCACCTGATCCCGGCCCACGGGAACAAGGTTTGACCTGCAGATGAGGATGTCAGCCGCCATCAGCACCGGGTAGGTGAACAGGCCGACTGACGACTCGAGACCGCGATCGATCTTTTCCTTGTAGCTGACGGCGCGTTCGAGCAGGCCCATGGGCGCCAAGGTGGAGAGGATCCACGCCAGTTCGCAAACCTGGGGGACATCGGACTGGCGGAAGAAGACCGCCTTTTCGGGGTCGAGGCCCAGGGCGAAGTAGTCGAGGGCGACATCCAGCACATGCTGCCTGAGGGCGACGGGGTCGTGGACCGTGGTGAGGGCATGATAATCGGCAATGAAGTAGAAGCAGTCGGCGTTCTCGGTGGTGAGCGCGACATGCTGGCGCACGGCGCCGAAATAATTGCCCAGGTGAAGTTTGCCGGAGGGTTGCACCCCGCTGAGGATGCGCTTGCGAGGTGCCGTTGGCTGGGTGATCATCGTTGGGCCCGGTGAATGAGCAATGTTGGAAAGTGTAGCGGATTCCGGGCTTGCGGCGGAAGGGGCCTGGGGCTTGCCCGGAGGCGCCGGGCCATCTAATAGTATGGCATGCCGCCTCCGCACCGGCGATGCCGGCCCTCCCGAACCCGTGGAGTCGTCACATGATTGAAGTGACCCATTTGACCAAGTATTACGGCGACTTTGCCGCCGTGCGCGATGTGACCTTTTCCGTGGGCAGGGGAGAGGTCGTGGGCTTTCTCGGGCCCAATGGCGCGGGCAAGTCCACCACGATGCGCATGCTGACGGGATACCTGATCCCCTCCGGCGGCAGCGCGGTGGTGGCGGGTTGCGATGTGCTGTCCGACCCGCTGAAGGCCCGCTCGTTGATCGGCTACATGCCCGAAAATTGCCCCCTTTACCCCGACATGCGCGTGGAGGAGTACCTTTCGTTCCGCGCGGGTATCAAGGGTGTCCATGGTTCCGCCGCCCGTTCGAGGGTGGCCGAGTGCATGGACAAGTGCTGGCTGACGGGCGTTCGCCGGCAACTGGTGGGAACTCTTTCCAAGGGTTACCGCCAGCGGGTGGGCCTTGCCGATGCCCTGGTGGGCAATCCTCCCGTGCTGATCCTGGATGAGCCAACCTCCGGCCTGGACCCGACGCAGATTATCGAGACTCGCAAGTTGATCGCCGAATTGGGGCAGGACCGCACGGTTTTAGTGTCAACGCATATCCTTTCCGAAGTGGAAAAGACCTGCACCCGGGCCGTGATCATCGCCCGCGGCAAGGTGCTGGCGCAGGGTCCTCTCGCGGACCTATGCCCTCCGGGGCAGTCGCTGGAAAAGATGTTCCTCGACCTTGTCGAGGAACGCGAGGCGGTAGGCGCCTGACCCCCACCAAGCCCCTTGGAGCGGAAAACCATGCTGGAAAACACGAATTCGATTGGTGTTCTCGCGATGGCGGCGGGTGGCGTTGCCGGGTTGGCCATGCTTGCCGGAATCGCCGTGTCGTTGTGGAAGGCTCGCAGCCTGGTGCACAAGGAGTTTTTCTCCTATTTCCTGTCCCCCATTGCCTATGCGGTTCTTGTGGTGTTTCTGGGGGTTCAGGGGTGGCTGGTGGCCGGCACGCTCGACCTGCTGTTGGCATCGGGTCCCCGAGGGGTGGAATGGCCGCTGCAGTTCTGGCTTTCGAGTCCGGTGTTCTGGCTGGTTTTCCTCGCGGCCTGCCCGCTTCTGACGATGCGGACTTTCGCCGAGGAGAAGGCTTCGGGCACCCTCGAGATGCTTATGACCTCGCCTTTGTCCGACTGGCAGATCGTGCTGGCCAAGTACGCCGGATGCCTCCTCTTTTACACCGTGCTGTGGCTGCCCACGGTTGTTTACCTGCCGGTTCTGGGCGGCGTGAATGTGTCGTGGGCCGGAGGATTGCCGCATGTCGTGGCGACGGCGGACCTGGCTCCGGTTTACACCACCTACCTGGGTCTTTTCCTGGCTGGCGCGATGTTCCTGGCGATGGGGGTGTGCGTGAGCAGCATGGTGCGCGACCAACTCGTGGCGGCGCAGGCGTCGCTGGCCTTGGGGGTGTTGTTCCTGGCGGGAAGCTTCGCGGCCAACGCCATGGACGGCGGCACCGGCTACCAGGTGGCCTACTACCTGAGCGTGCCCCTTCACTTCGACAGGGCGTTCAGCCGCGGTGTGATCGACCTCAGGCCCGTCACGCTTTATGTGAGTGTCGCGTTGTTCAGCCTGTTCCTGACCGTTCGCAGCCTTGAGAGCCGGAGGTACGCGTGATGAGCGGAGCGCACGGAAGCCGACAGGCCCGCGATCCCCGCCAGGCCGCCGCCTGGGTGGGTTTGGCCCGGTTCGCCTGTCGGATCGCCGGTTTGGCCGGTCTGCTGGTGGCCGCGACAGGACTGGTGCTGGCGGACCCTTCCGCCTCACCCGTCGCGGCGGCTGGAAAACTGGTTTCAGATATCGCAAGCCTTGGCTCACCCGGGGCGATCGTCTTTTTGGCGGGGTTGGCTTTGGCGGTCGTCGCGGCCATTGCCGAGATGGCGGCGCTGGCCTCGTACGCCGCGGGGCGGCGAAGCACGCATTGGACGCTGACCACCGCCCAGGTCGGCATCGCCGCCGCGGCCCTTGTCGCGTTCAATATCGCGGCCTTCAGGCATCCGGTTCGGTGGGATTTGACCCGGGCCAAAACCTTCACCCTGCCCCCCGAATTGATTTCGGAACTTCAGGGGCTTGAGCCGGGAACCACGGTGGTGGTTTACCAGATGCACCGGGTGTTCCCCGGCGTGGCGGAAAAGCCCGACCGCTTCGACCTCGCCGCGGAGCGGAAAATATTGGAGAAGGTTCGCGACCTGGTCGACCTGGTGCGCGAGACGAGCGGCCGATCGCTCAAGGTGATCGAACTGGATGTCGAGAGCGAGAACCACGAGCGGCGCCTGAAGGAACTGGCGCGTGACAACCCGGCCTTGGGCCAGGCGATCGATCAGGCTCCCGAGAGCAGCATCTTCTTCCATGCCCGTCGCGGTGGCAGCGGCCGTGAACTGGTTCAGCGGCTTGGTTTCAACGAGTTTCTCCGCCTCGACAAGGTCGCCTCGGAGGAGCGGGAAAACCTGGTGCTGCTGCCGCAGGGCCTGCCGCCTGACGCAGCGGGTCCCGACCTGCGCGGTTCCTTCCCGTTCATTCGCGGACTGGTGTCGCTGGAGGCGCGCAAGCCTCGGGTGGGCATCGGCGTCATCCATGAATGGCTGACCACCAAGGGTACCGATGTGTACGGCCTGGCCGGGCTACGGAAAACCCTCGAACGCAACGGTTTTGATGTCCGCGACATGGTTCTCAAGAAGTTGGGCCGTTCTCCAGCGCCCGTGGTCTCCACCTTCGAGGAAAGCCGTTTGGACCGCTTGGAGAGCCGTTTGCAGATCATTGCCAAGGGCTTTGAGCAAAGGGCGAACTTTGTCAGCAAATCGCTCAACACAAGCGAGGAATTCTGGTCCAAGTCGTCGCTCGACGCCATCGCCGAGGTTTTGTCGAAGCAGTTCCGTCTGCCGGCCGACAAGGCGAAGCGGGACGAGATTCTCAATGAGTTCCGCAAGGACCAGATCGCCGCGATCGCCGAGGAGAAGAAGCAGATCGAGCAGGCCGACCAGCGGGCCATGGAGTTGCGCAAGGAGATCGAGGCGGAGCGCGCGTCGCTCGACCTTGAAACGCTCGCGGAACAGCGCCGCAACACCGACCTGAAGGGGAAAATGGAGCAATTGCTGGCCGACTGCGACGTGCTGCTGTTGCCCAGGCCGTCTCTTTACGATGTGGTCAGCGACGATGACAAGAACCTTCCCCTGTGGCTGCACGGGCTTGACCGGGAACAGGTGGAGGCGATCAAGGCGTTCATGAAGGCCGGGAAGCCGGTTCTGTTCTGCCTCGGGCCGTCCAGTGAACGGCCGGGCCAGGGGCCTGATGGCAAGCCGGATCCCGTGCCCGCCGGGTTCACGGCCACCGATGGCATCGACACCATCATCAAGGAGTTGGGCTATCGCCTGAACAAGCAAACCGTGCTGTTTGACGCTGAAGAGGTGGCCTTCGGCGAGCGGCAGGGTGGCGGCCTGACCGGTGGCACCGAGGTGAAGGTGCCGCCATTGGTGCTTTCGTGGCCCGCGGGCACCGGATATCCACCGGCCCTTCGCCGACCGGCGGACAAGGCCGACCATCCGGTGAGGATGAGCCAGTGGCTGGCATCCCGGGGCTTGGGTCGGGCCCAGAGGGAAGATCCCCGTCTGCAGTTGCGCCTGCGGCATGCCCGCCCTGTTTTCATTGAAGCCGACAAGGAACATCCGGAACGGTTCCGCCAGCAGGCGGAGATCCTGATGACTTCGGCCGATTCGTGGAACGAGGACCAGCCGTTCGCCACGGAAAACAGCACGCCGGCGTTCAAGTCCGCCACGGGCGCCAAGCAGGAAAAGCCGGCCTTGGAGGACGCCCTGATGGAACGGCGCCGTGGCCCGTTCCCCGTGGGTGCCGTTGCCGAGGAGAAATTGCCTGAATCGTGGTTCGGCAAGGATGAGAAACAGCCGGGCTTTGTCCGCTCGGCCGTGATCGGCGAGGCGTGGTGGCTGATCGGCCCGACGCTGGATCCGGCGCGGGAGCGACTGGTGACCGACCTGTTCAACTGGCTGATCGGCCGGGACGACCGCTTGGCTCGTCGGCCGGGCGAGGAATCTGTTTGGGAATATCCGAGGTTGGAGTGGAGCGCTGAGAAGGCCGGATTGTGGCGCAACGGGCTGGAATTCGGCCTGCCGATGCTCGCCGCCTTTGTCGGCTTCACGGTGTTGTTGTACCGCCGCCTCCGCTAGCACAACGGACGATCGAACGGGAGCAGTCGCATGCGTCTACCCTGGGCCTCTCTCATTGTGGTCTCCGCCTTGGCCGCGGCGGGCGGTTTGCTTGTCGTCGTGGTTGGCAAGCCTCGCGTGGAAAACCGCCACTCGGGGTTGGACGCGCTCAAGGCGGCCGACATTGTCGGCATCGTTGTCCGCCTTCCCGGGCGCGGTGAGACCGAAAATGTGGAGCTTGAGCGCTCCTTGAAGGATGGAAAGCCGGGTGCCTGGACCATGAAGGGCGGCTGGCCGGTCCGGCAGGAGGAGGCCAACTCGCTGGCGGAATCGGTCGCCTCGCTGCGCACGCGATTTTTGCCCGTGCCCGTGGCGGATGCCGTGGTTCCACCCGTGTTGCGCGGGGAAAAGCCCGAGGCCATCTCCGTCGAGGCCAAGCTGGCCTCGGGCGCCGCCGTGTCGCTTTGGCTGGCCGATGCCGAGGCCACCGAGGACAACGCCTTCACCCGGCCCACCTGGGCGCGCCTTTCCGGTGAGAGCCAGGCCGTGCGCCTGGCCCCCGGGTTGATTCCCCGCCTGAACCAGCCTTCTGATTTTTATCTGCAAAGGCGTATTTTTTCCGGCCGGAAGCCCGAGAAATCCGCCGGGGTTCCCCGGCCCGGGGAATCCGCCGAGAAGAAGGAACTGGTGAGCGCCTCATCGCTGCGCATGCAAACGGCCGTGGATGGAGGCAGCCCCAAGGTGGTGCGGCTTGACCGCAACGGCGTGGACGCCGCTGATACCGATGCCCGCTCGCCGGCGTGGACCATGGATTCGGACGATGGCAAGGTCGTGCTGGATCGGCTCAACCCGACCACCATGGACACGCTTCTGGAAGCCATTCCCGACTTGTGGGTGGAAAGGTTCATTCCCACCGACAAGGCCGCCGCCGACAAGACAGGCTTGGACAAGCCCGAGCGTGTGCTCACGGTGACCGGCTTGGATGGCAGGAAGGTGACCTTGTTGGTGGGCAAGGAATCGAGGGTTCGCGAGACCAAGAAGTTGGTGAACGCCCCGCCTCCTCCCGGCCTGCCTCCCGGCATCAACCTGCCGCCGCGCGAGGAAACCCAGCGCGAGGTGTTCCTCCATGCCCGGCTGGAGAACAATCCCAAGGTTTTCGAGGTTCGCAAGGATCGGATCGATCAGGTATTTCCGGATGTCGCCACCCTGCGCGATCCAAGGCTTGCCCGCTACGACCAGGCTGATGTCGTTCGTCTTGAGATCGCGTTGCCGGGCAAGCCCAAGACCGTGGTGGAAAAGAAGGATGACGCTTGGCGGCTTGTGGAACCGATCTCAAGGGCGGCTGATGCTTCCAAGGTGACGGCGTTACTGGGCAAGCTTGTGGGGTTGGAGGCGACCGCCGCGGATGTTTCCGCCGCTCAAACGCCCGAAGACCTGAAAAAGGCCCTCGATGCCGCCGGCTTGGCGGAACCACGCGCCACCCTCACCCTGAAAGTTTTGGAAAAGGATCCCACCGCCAAGGCCGGTGTGGAAAAGCCCAAGCGCGAGCGGTCGGTGACCTACGCCTTGGGAAACACCGACGCTGCTTCCGGCAAGTTGGCCCTTCGCGTGGACAACCTGTGGCGTGTGAATCGCGTGGACAACGGACCGAAGGACCAGCAGGCGCAGCAGATCGACGCGCTCGCGCTTCGCCCGAGTGGAGAATACCGATCGCTCAAGGTGATGGAACTGGCCAGTGCTGACATCATCGGACTCACCTTGGAAAGCGCCAATGGCAGTGTGGCGCTTGCCCGCAAGGCCGGGGAACCTTGGAAACTGGGCAACCCACCCGGTGAAGCCGACCAGGGCGAGGCCGACCGCCTTTTGGGCGCCCTCACCGCGCTGGAGGCCTTGGAGTTTGTGGCCGATGGCGTGAAGGCCGAGGATTTGGCGAAAAATTACGGCATCGACGCCAAGGGAACCCGGGTGACCTTGGAAACCGTCGCCAAAGACGGCAAGCCCGCGACGAAGATGGTTCTTTTGCTGGGCAAGGATCGCGAGGGGAAACCCGGACTGTTCGGCGCCATCTCCGGCACCGACACGGTGCTGGCGTTGCCTGCCTCCGCGCGGGAAACCGTGGTGGGCGGTGAACTCGCCTTCCTGCCCCGGGAGCTATGGCGCACCCCCGAGGGGGATATTGTTTCGGTGGCCGTGCGGCGGCAGGGCGAACCAGAGTACCGGCTGGTTCCAGACGCTTCGCCTGCTCCCCTGGTGGAGGAGAAGAAGGGAGGCTGGAAGATCGAGACGCCGTTCACCGCCACGGCAGAGCCGACGATGTTCGAGAACTTCGCCTCCAATCTGGCCTCGCCGCGCGCGGACAGGTGGGTCGCCGCCAAGAGTGACAAGCCGGAGGAGTGGGGCCTCGACAAACCCGTGGAAGTGGTCGTGACCCTCAAGGATGGAGCAAAGAAGGTATTGAAGATCGGCAAGGAGGCCAAGGCCGACAAGAAGGAAGTCACCCCCGCCACTCCAGCGGCGCCCGGAAGGTATGCCAGCCTTGACGGTCGTCCGGGTGTTTTCGTGCTGCCGGCGCAGTTGTCCGCCGCGTTGGATCGTCCTGTGTTGGACCTGGTCCCCCGGACAGTGGATGCCATCGACGCGACGAAGATCGCCCGTTTCGAGGCGGAGACCCCCTCGGGCGTGTTCAAGCTTATCAAGGGGACTTCGCCGCTGTGGACGATTGATGGCGCCGGCGTTTCGGGCGCCCCCGCGGAAACGGGGCGAGTCGTGGACTTGGAAATGGCATGGTTCGGGCTGAAGCCTGAAACCTATGCCAGTTACGGCAAGCCGCTGGACGCCGCCACATTGGCCAAATTCGGCCTCGACAAGCCCGCTGCCACGGCGCGCGTGGTGCTCAAGGGCGATGCCGGCAAACCGGAGACCACCCGCGTGGTGGTGATTGGAAGCGAGGTACCCGGGAAGGCAGGCGCGCGCCATGCCCGTATCGATAACAAGGATTCGGTGGTGGTCCTGTCCGCCAAGCAGGCCGACCCCTTGGCCCGCGCGGCAACCGACTATGTGGACCGAGGCCTGATTCCCGAGGAAGCCTTGGCCGCCACCAGCGTGGAACGGTCGGGCAAGGGCCTCGATCTTTCGCTCGAAGCTGAAAAGAACTCGTGGAAGGTGAAGGCGACGCCACCGCGCGCGGCGGATGATCCGACCGTGGGTGGAATATTGGCGCGGTTGAACAACCTGAGGGTGGAAAAGGTCTCCGGCTGGAAGGCCAACTGGGCTCCCGCCGACCTGGCCCCCTTCGGCCTCGACAACCCCGAGGCGACCGTCACGGTGAAGGGAACCGCCGGCGGCAAGCCGGTGACCCGAATTCTTCAGATCGGCAAGGTGGCCGATGCCAAGACGGGCGCCCGGTTTGTCCGCGCCAACGGGCCGCTTGTCGGAATCCTGAACCCGGAATTGTCGAAAGACCTCACCATGGATGCCGCTCAGTTCGATGACCGGACCGTGGCCCGGGTGAGCAACATCATTCGCGCCACCTGCGTTCGCGACGGCAGGACCGTGGAATTCGCCGCCTCGGCGCAGGGGTGGATCGTCGAGAAACCCGTTGAATCGGCCGCCGAACCGGGACTTGAATCATTCATTGCCAGCATGGCCTCCTATCGGGCGGATTCTTGGTTGGGCGCCTCCACCGAGGAGCAGGTCAAGGCCCTGGGCCTCGACAAACCGGTGGTGACCTGGACCTTCACGGACGGGGCGGGCAACCAGTTGGCCAAATTGGAGGTCGCCGCGGCGCGACCCGACGGCAAGTCGGCGGCGAGGGTCAGCGGCCAAGCGAGGTTGTTCCTTCTGAACGCCCCGGCGGTGGCCCGCCTTCGTGAGGAATACCGGTGGCGGTCTCTGTTCTTCAGCCCGGTTGACCCTGCGGTGATCAAGGAATTGCGGGTGCAACCCCAGGAAGGCGCGGGGGTGGCCCTTTCGCGCCGGGAAGGGCCGTGGAAGCGCACCGACAAGGCGGATGCCAAGGTTGACGCCGCCACGGTGGATGAGACGGTCAGGGCGATCACCCGGCTGAGGTTTGTGAGGTTCGAGAAGGACGCCGGCGCCACCGATGCCGCTTATGGCCTCGACAAGCCGTTTGCCTTGGTGGCGCTCAACCGCCAACCCATTCTCCGTGTCGGCGGGCTGGTTCCCGGGAGCAAGGACCGCTATGCGCGCATTGAGCGGCAACCCGGCGAGGTTTTCGTGGTGGCCGCGGCGGATGTCGAGCTTTTGGCCCGTTCCGCGGACGATTACGCCAAGCCTCCCCGCGATCCGGTTCCCCCGGCAATGACTGAAACTCCCAAGCCTTGATGGGACTGGTCCCGATAGACTGGTGGCCATAGCCTGACTCCTGACCCATTGGAGGCCGTGGCACCGTGAGCAACATGCAAGACCTGATTCGCGAATTGCGGGAAGACAACGCCAGCAAAATCGTCCTTCTGGTGGCCGACGGCTTGGGCGGCCTGCCGATGGAAAAGGGCGGAAAAACAGAACTCGAGACAGCCGGCACGCCCAACCTCGACAGCTTGGTTCGCGACGGCGTTTGCGGATTGTCCACCCCGGTGCTGCCCGGAATCACACCCGGCAGCGGGCCCGGCCACCTCGGCCTGTTTGGCTACGACCCGCTTGAGCACCGCATCGGCCGCGGAATTCTCGAGGCCTTGGGCATCAACTTCGCCGTCGGCCCTCGCGATGTCGCCATTCGCGGCAACTTCTGCACCGTGGACGCCAACGGGCTTATTTCCGATCGCCGCGCCGGTCGCCCCAGCACCGAGACCTGCGTGGAGGTCTGCAAGGTGCTGGCGCAGATCAAGGTGCCCGGGGTGGAGCTGTTCGTGGAACCTGTGCGCGAGCACCGGTTTGTCCTGGTGATTCGCGGCGACGGGCTTGGCGACGCCGTCAACGACACCGATCCCCAGGCCGTGGGCGTGAAGCCCCTGGCGGCCAAGGGCGCCGACGCCGCTTCCCAAAAAACCGCCGCGGTGGTGAACGAGTGGCTCGAAAAGGCCGCCAAGGCGCTGGCGGCGCACGCCCCCACCAACATGGCCACGCTGCGCGGCTTCGCCCGGTACCCGAATATCGCCACCATGAAGGAGGCTTATGGTCTCAAGGCTGCCGCCTTGGCCGTGTACCCCATGTATCGGGGCCTCGCCCGATTGGTGGGCATGGACATCCTGGACGCCGGCGGATCGCTCGAGACTCAGGTGGCGCAAATGGAGAGGGAATGGAAGTCCTACGACTTCTTTTTCCTGCACTACAAGTACACCGACAGCACCGGCGAGGACGGCAACTTCGCCGCCAAGGTGCAGCGGATCGAGCAATTCGACACGATCATTCCGAGGGTCAGGGCCCTGAACCCCGATGTGCTGATCGTGACGGGCGACCACAGCACCCCGAGCAAGCTCAAGAGCCACTCCTGGCACCCGGTGCCGACCATCCTCTGGTCGCCCTCGTGCCGGCCCGACCCGGTCACGGAGTTCGGCGAGTCGTATTGCCTCACGGGCGGTCTCGGCCAGATTCAGGCCAAATACCTGATGACTTTGGCGTTGGCCCATGCCGGCCGTCTGGGCAAGTTCGGCGCCTAGTCCGCGCCAGGCCCTTGCGCGCGCCCGGGCGGTGGCCGATAGTGGGGTCTTGAATTTCCTCACCCGCCCGGAGCGATTTTTTCATGCTCGCCTTGCTGCCTCTTCTGGCGCTTGCCGCCGATCCTTGGTTGTCGATCCCCGGAACCGCCGGCCCCGGCAAGGGCAAAACAGTGGTCCTGATCAGCGGTGATGAGGAATACCGGTCGGAAGAAGCGCTTCCCCAACTGGCGAAGATCCTCGCGACCCGCCATGGATTCGACACGGTCACCCTGTTCGCCATTGAACCCGCCACCGGCGAGATCAACCCGAACAACGGGAAGAACATCCCGGGGCTTGAGGCTTTGGCCAAGGCCGACCTGGTGGTGATGGGCCTCCGTTTCCGCGCCCTGCCACCGGAGCAGATGAAATTGATCGACGAGTACCTCATGAAGGGCAAGCCGGTGATCGGCCTGCGCACTTCCACCCACGCCTTCAACATGCCCAAGGATCATCCCTTCGCCCACTACGGCAACGGCTACAACGGCGAGAAGAAGGAATGGGCCGACGGCGGGTTCGGAAGGCTTGTGCTGGGTGAGAAGTGGATCAGCCACCATGGTTCTCACGGCAAGCAGGCCACCCGCGGACGCATTGTCGAGACCCAGAAGTCCAACCCCATTCTCCGGGGCATCGGCGATGGGGAAATCTTCGGCCCGACCGATGTCTACGGGGTTCGCCTGCCGCTTCCCGGTGACAGCGCTCCCCTGGTGCTGGGCGAGGTGGTCACCGGCATGGCGGCGAGCGACCCCGCGGTGAAGGGCAAGGTGAACGAACCGATGATGCCGGTGGCCTGGACCAAGAGCTACCAGTTGCCCGGCGGCGCCAAGGGCCAGGCTTTCACCACCACCATGGGCGCCTCGCAGGACCTTGAAAACGAGGCGTTCCGCAGGCTTTTGGTGAACGCGGCCTATCAGCTTACCGGCCTCGCTGTCCCCTCGAAGGCCGAGGTGGGTATCGTGGGCGCCTACAAGCCGACACGCTTTTCATTCAACGGATACACCAAGGGCGTCAAACCGGCCGACCTGAAATGATCGCCCCCGCGTTGGCGCGCCTGGCCTTGCGCGCCTCGCTCGCCTTCGGCGCCGCGGTCTTGTTGCTGGCGGCGTTGTTCGCCGTGCTTCCGGGGGAATGGTACGCCCTTATCCACCGACTCATGGGGATGGGGGAGTTTCCCGATCAGCCGGTGGCCTGGTACTTGGCGCGATCAGCCTCGGCCCTCTACGCCTTTCATGGGCTTCTGGTGGCTGGAATCGCCCTGAGGCCCGAGCGGGCCCCCTGGATGGTGGATGTGCTTGGGGCCGGCAACATGCTGTTCGGGGTGTCGATGATCGGAATCGACATTTCCGCGGGTATGCCTTGGTGGTGGACACTCGCCGAGGGGCCTGGCATCGCGGTCTTCGGCGCCATTTTGATCATGCTGAACCGATTGGCCAATGAAGGGAGAACGGAACCATGAATCTCGCGCTTGCCTGTGCTCTTCTTGCCGTGGCGCAACCCACGCACCACCTGTTCGTGGGGACCTACACCGGGCCCAACAGCCAGGGAATTTACCGGATCGATTTCGATGCCGCCAAGGGAACCCTGGGCGAACCGGCACTCGCGGCGAAGATGACCAACCCGTCGTTCCTTGCCATCCATCCGGACGGGAAAAAGCTCTATGCCGTCGGCGAGGTGGGTGAAAGCGGCAAGCGCAAAGGTGGAGCCGTGGCGGCCTTCTCCCTTTCGCCCAAGGGTGAGCTTGCGCCGATCAACGACCAGTCCACCGTGGGGGCCGGGCCCTGCCATGTGACCGTGGACCCCTCGGGCCGGGCGGTGATGATCGCCAACTATGGCGGAGGCAGCGTGGCCTCGTACCGCGTGCGCGCCGATGGCGGCCTGGAGGAGGCGGCATCATTCATTCAGCACAAGGGCAACAGCGCCAACAAGCAGCGGCAGGAATCTCCCCACGCCCACTCGGTGAACACCGACCCGGCGGGCAAGTTCGTCTACGCCGCTGATTTAGGATTGGACAAAGTGCTGATTTACGCGCTCGATGGCCCGACCGGAAAGCTGGTGCCGGCGACCCCGCCGCATGCCTCCGTCGCCCCCGGTTCCGGCCCCCGGCACTTCTGCTTCCACCCTTCCGGAAAGTACGCCTTCGTGATCAACGAACTGGGCAACACCATCACCGCCTTCCGGCACGACGCCGCCACCGGCGCGCTGACCGAGTACCAGACGATCTCCACCCTGCCCGAGGGTTTCAAG
Organism: uncultured bacterium; assembly: GCA_963923445.1. Taxonomy (GTDB): domain Bacteria; phylum Planctomycetota; class Planctomycetia; order Gemmatales; family Gemmataceae; genus REEB421. The sequence goes on along the minus strand of CAWUNZ010000059.1, from coordinate 561 downwards.
GGCGCCAGTTACACGGCCGAGGTGGTGGCGCATCCCTCGGGGAAGTTCATCTATGGCTCCAACCGCCGCGGGGACAGCATCGCGGCCTTCACCGTGGATCAGGCGACCGGGAAGCTTGCCTCGGCGGGATTCGCTTCCGAGGGCGTGAAGGAACCGCGCAACTTCATCGTTGACCCCACCGGCAAATGGCTTCTGGTGGGCAATCAGAATGCCGATTCCATCATCGTGTTCGCGATTGACCAGACCACCGGCGTGCCCAAGCCTACCGGGGTTTCGGTGAAGGTTGGCAAGCCCGTTTGCCTGCGGCTTCTGGCGATGGGGGGTGCGCGATGAGTTTGGTCCTGCTGGTGGCGAGCCTGATGGCAGTTCCTCATGCCGAGCCTTTCAACCTCACCCTTCAGACGCGCGCCGCCGATGGCGCCGTTTCCACGCGCAAGGAGGCGTGGGATCCCAAGGCCACGGCGGTGATCGTGTGCGACATGTGGGACCTGCATCATTGCCTCAACGCCGTCAGGCGTGAGAAGGAGATGGCGCCCAGGGTGAACGATTTCCTGATCCGTT
>CAWUNZ010000058.1:0-15048 GCA_963923445.1 uncultured bacterium | reverse complement strand
AGCATGCTGCCGCGCTGGCCCAACCGGTTGAGGAACGCCGGCAACAACGCCAGGCATGTGATCTCGCTGACTTGCGCGATGGTGAGCAGTGGCGCCAGCCAGGTGCGCGCCGCCTCCGGGCCCCATTCATCCAACAGGAGATCCTGAAGCAATAGCGGAGTCCCTTGGATGGCAAAGGGCTGAATCAGGCAGAAGCCCGCCATGCAGGCCGCGAAGGTGAAGAATGAAACGCCCGCCAGGCGCTTGAGGACGGCCACCGGTGCCAGCCAGGAAACCGCCGTGTGTCGGGGAGGGGTGTCCGGCAGGGTGAAGGTGTAGGCCACCAACAAGAGCGACATGGCCATGCCCACCATGATCAGCGTGTCGCCGGCGGCGGCCTTGTGGCCAAGGGCCATTTCCGCGCTGAAAAGGATCCAGGGCGTGGCCATCCATCCCACGGTACCCCACAGGCGCGCGAACCCGAACTGGGCTTCGGGATGTTTCAGATGGGTGAAGGTGATGGCGGTGCCGAGCATCATCATGGGAACGGCGAGCAGCCAGAACAACTGGGTCGCCAGCAGCATGGACCAGAAGTCGCGGGCCGCCAGCAGCCAGGCCAGGTCCGCCACCGCCAGCACGCCGCAGATGGCGAGGCATTTCTGCGCCGCCAGCCAGCGGTCGGCCAGTTGGCCCATCAGGGGCGCAAGGATCGAGGCGACGCCATGGGTGGCGCTGCACAAGGCGATCTGCCACGGGCTGAAGCCGAGGGAATCGAGCCGCATGCTGTAAAGGGGCAGCACGACGCCGGGCACGGAATATTGCAGAAACATGAGCACCGACAGCCGGGCGAGCATGCCTGGGCCCTCCATGACAAGAACCCGGGATGTTAGCACCGGCAGGGGCTTGGAACCAACCGGGAAACCCACCGGTTTTCCAAAACCGGCTTCACATTCCGGGCCGTGGCGACGAAAATGCTTTTACCGGGCCCCGTCTCCCGGAATCGGAGCCAATTCCATGATCATCCGCCGCCGGATCTCCGCCGCCGAATTTGTCCGCATGGACAAGGCTGGAGTTTTCGCGCCCGGTGAACGACTCGAATTGCTCGACGGGGAAATTCACACCATGAGCCCGATCGGTCCCAGACACGCCTACTTGGTCAACATGCTGATACGCCTTTTGAACCGCCAATGCGGCGAAAGGTGGATGGTGTCGGCACAAAATCCCATCAGCCTCGGGCCCAATGACCTTCCCCAGCCGGACATCGCCATCATTCGCGCCTTGGACTGGTCGCAGCAGCACCCCGGCGCGGGTGACATCGCCTTGGTTGTCGAGGTGGCCGACTCCTCCCGCGAGTTCGACCTTGGGGAGAAGCGACTCTACTACGCCACCCGCGGCATCGCCGAACTCTGGATTCTGGACCTCGTTGAAAACCGGATCGAGATCTCCACAGGGCCCAGTTTCCGCGGTTACGCCAACAATCGTGTCGTGGGCCATGGGGAAACGGCCATTTGTCAGGCTGTCCCTGAGGTTGCCATCGCGGTATCGGCGCTTTTCCCCGGTCCCACGCCGTGAGGAAGGCCCGTTCCCCATGGGCCGACTTCGCCGTTTATGCCGCGGTTCGGGCCTTGGTTGGCATCATTCAGGCCCTGCCATTGCGCACCGCCATGGGGATGGGAGAGTCCCTGGGAAGGTTGGCCTACCGGATCGACAAGCGGCACCGCCAGGTGGCGCTCGAGAACCTGGCGCACGCTTTTCCGGAAACCATGGCTGACTCGGTTCCCGGGGGTGGAAAGCGGCGCGAGGCGATGGCGCGCGCCACCTTTGTCCATTTCGCCCGCATGGTGGTGGAAATGGTCTGGCTACCCCGCCTGTGCCGGCTCACCGTTTACCGCAAGCATGTCGAATTGGGCGACAGGCCGGGCGACTTGGTCCGCCTGCTGCTTTCGGGCCGACCCGTCATTCTGGCCACGGGGCACTTCGGAAACTGGGAAATGGCCGGGTACCTTCTGGGCCTGCTCGGATTCCGCAGTTACGCCATCGCCCGCGTCCTCGACAACCCCAGGCTGGAGGAGTTTCTCAAGAAATTCCGCCAACGCACCGGCCAGACCATCCTCGCCAAGAAGGGTGATTTCGACCGCATCACCGAGGTGCTTTCCGCCAAGGGGATCCTCGCCACCCTGGCCGACCAGGATGCCGGGCCAAGGGGCCAGTTCGTCAATTTTTTCAATCGCCCCGCCAGCACCCACAAGGCGCTCGCCCTCATGGCGCTCGAATACGATGCCCCCGTGGTGGTCTGCGGCACGGCGCGGGTGGGAAGTCCCCTGCGGTACCGGCTCGAAATTGAGGAGATCATCGAGCCTTCCTCCTTCAAGCAGGAACCCGCCGCCGTGGCGCGCCTGACAGAGGCCTACACCGCGGCGCTGGAACGGCTGATCAGGCGCTACCCCGAGCAGTATTTCTGGCTCCACCGCCGCTGGAAGCACGAACCACCCAAGCGTTCCAAGGCGCGCACCGCGGGGTGATCGTCACTTCCCCCGGCTATTCCAGCGGCGCACAATAGGAAGAGAATTCTCCGTGCTGGAGGCTGGCATGACCATAGCGTCTCCCCCATTCCGATTCACCAATCACCAATACCACCGCTTGGGCGAAGCGGGCGTACTGCCGCCCGATGCCAGACTTGAACTGGTACACGGAGAAATCCTGACCATGAGCCCGATAGGACCGCGGCACTCGCTTGTCACCAAAACCATACTTGGGTCTTGGATTCACCGCATTCCTTATGGATGGCATTTAGGCATTCAAGACCCGGTCACTTTGGATGAACACAACGAACCCCAGCCCGACATTTCTGTCATCCGCGGTGAGCCGTCAAATTACCTTGGTCGCCACCCCGGTCCTCATGACATCGGCCTGATCATCGAGGTGGCCGAGACATCGCTTGAATTCGACACCGGCGCCAAACGGGCGCTCTACGCTTCTTGTGGAATTGTTGAATACTGGGTGGTGGACATCCCCAATCAACGGATCGAGGTCTCCACCGGGCCCGGGCCCAACGGGTATGCCTCGACCGTGGTTCTTGCCCCGGGTCAGGCGGTTTGCTCCACCACGGTGGAAGGACTTTCACTTCAGGTCGCCGAAATCTTTCCCCCGGCCTAGTCCCGGCTCACGGGCCGCCCGGGTGGCCGGATTTGCCCTTCTTGGACGATGCCAGGTTGAGCAATTCCACCACCACGGCGAACCCCATCGCGAAGTAAATGTATCCCTTGTCGATATGGCGCCCCGTCCCCTCCATCACCAACATCGCGCCGATGAGAATCACGAAGCTCAGGGCCAGCATCTGCAGCGTTGGATGCCTTTCCACCACGCGGGCCACGGGACCGCTGGCCACCAGCAGCACCAGGACCGTGGTGATCATGGCCGCCACGATGATCGGGATGCTTTGCACCATGCCCACCGCCGTGATGACGGAATCAATCGAGAACAGGATGTCGATGATGGCGATCCAGAAGATCACCCCGGCGAACGACGCGGGGGCCCTTCCCGGCTTGCCCTCATGGTCGTCGTGGGCGCCCTCGAGCTTGTGATGAATCTCGCGAACTCCCTTGGCCACCAGGAACAATCCGCCAAAAAACAGGATGCACATCTTTCCAGAGACGGGCAGAGGTTCCCGCAGAAGGGGATCGAGGGCCGGCACCTCGAACCATGGCGCCTCCAGGCCCATGATCACGCCCACCAACCCTAGAAGCGCAAGTCGGGTGACCAGCGCCGCGATCAGCCCGATCCGGCGGGCCAGAGGCCTTTGGTCCGCGGGCAGGCCTGCGGTCAGCAGGGTCAGGATGACCAGGTTGTCGATCCCCAGCACCACTTCCATGGCGGTCAGCGAGACCATCCCGACAATCGCTTCAATCACTGGAAATTCCATGCGCCTGCTCCAAGGGGAGCCTTCCGGACGCTTGACATCCCAGCGCCCCCAAGGTGAAATATGGTATTGGATTGGCGAGCGGGTCCATAGGACCCTTCCCTTCCTACAACCCGGTCAGGCCGGCGACGGTCCTCCGAGGTGGGTGAATAGCCCGCCTTTTTTCTTTTTCCGGGACGCTTGTTCCGCGGACGGTGCTCATGAACAGCGACGAACTGATCAAAGCGGTTAATTTCCTCGAGAGCGACAAGGGCCTCGAACGCGACCTTATCTTCGCCTCCATCGAAAAGGGTATCCGCCTGGCCATCATCAAAAAGTATGGCATCGATCCCGAGTCGGAAGACGCCAACCAGGTGAAGGTGACCGTCGAGCGCGGCAAGGGTTCCGTGAAGGCCCAGATGCTGGTTCGCGACCCGGCCGGTAACCCCGTCGTGCGCGAATTGGAACCCGAGGAACTCGGCCGCATCGCCGCCCAATCGGCCAAGCAGCAAATGATCCAAAGCTTCCGCGAGGCGGAATCCGAGGATGTCTACGACCGCTACAAGCCCCGCGTGGGCGATCTGGTCACCGGGCAGATCAAGCGCATCGACAGGCATGTCGCCACCGTCACCCTCGACAACGACCGCAATGTCGAGGCCATCATGCCCCTCACCGAACAGATCCGCGGCGAAACCCACCACGAAAACGAGCGCATCAAGGCCGTCCTCCTCGAAGTGAAAAAGGTCGGCAACCGCGTCAAGATCGTGCTTTCGCGCACCCATCCCGACTTCGTCCGTCGCCTCTTCGAGGAGGAGATCCCCGAGGTCTCCGACCACACCATTGAAATCCGCGCCGTGGCCCGTGAAGCGGGCAACCGCGCCAAGGTTGCCGTCAGCAGCATCGACATGAAGGTCGATCCCGTCGGCGCCTGCGTCGGCATGAAGGGCAGTCGCATCAAGAACATCGTCGAGGAACTCAACGGCGAACGCATCGACATCGTCCGCTGGAACGATTCGCTGCAGGTGCTGATACCCAACGCCCTCCAGCCCGCGGCCATTTCAGAAGTGCAGCTGTACCCAAGGCTCGGCCGCGCCATCGTTCTGGTCCAGGAAGACCAGCTTTCCCTGGCCATCGGCAAGCGCGGGCAGAATGTGCGCCTGGCCAGCAAGCTGGTCGGCTGGGATGTCGAGATCATGACCTATGACGAGCTCAACCGCAGCCTCGACAAGTCCCAGCTTCTCTTCCAGCAGATCCCCGGACTGCCCGACAGCCTGATCGAGTCGATCATCACCGAAGGTTGCTTCGACTACGACGACCTCGGCTATTCGATGGACCCGGCCGAGATCGTCGAGTTGGCGGGCGACTCCATCACGCTTGATGAGGCTGACACCATCATCGCCTATGCCAAGGAACGCGCCGACGACATCGAGTTCATCATCGATTCCCTCGAGGGAGTGTCGGTGAGCGAGAGCGATGTGTACCTGTTCCCAAGGCTCCAGCGCGCGGTCATTCAGGTGCGCGAGAACCAGCTTGCCGAGGCCTTGGCCCAAAAAGAGCGCGTTTCCCGCATCACCGGCAGGCTTTCCGGTTGGGACGCGTTCATCACCACCCGCGATGGCTACGATCTCGCCCTTCAAAAGGCCCGCCACTGGTTCGCCCAGATTCCAGGGATCGGCGAAACCGTTCCCGTCATGCTTCTGGCCGAAGGGTATCTCACCTTCAGGGATGTCCGCGCCGTCGATCCCGAGTACATGGTCAGCCTCTCCGGGAACACCATCACCCAGGAAGATGCCGAGGAAGCCATCCGCTATGTGGGCCAATGGGCCGATGAGATGGACAACAGCGTGTGGGAACCCGCACCAGCGGAGGAAGCGGTGCCGGAAACCGAAGAACCGGCCGATGCCGAGGCATCAGCGGAATCGTTCGACAGCCTGTTCGGCGGCGACCAGCCTGCCCGACCGGAAGATGAGCCTCCGCTTGAGGAAGCCGGAGCCCCCGCGCCCGACCAACCAGGGGCTTGAAGCCGTTGGAATCGGATGCGCAGGCTTTTCCGGTCTTCTCAAACGATGTGGCTCGTTTAGAATCCAATTTGGAAAAACCCGCCCGGGGTGTGCCTGAACAGTTGTTGAGGGGTGGCGCTTGCAGAAGGAAAAGGTCCGTCTATACCTGCTTGCCAAGGAGCTGGAGCTCGATTGCAAGGAATTGATCGACCTCTGCAAGGGGCAAGGCTGGGATGTGAAAAACCAGCTTAGCTCCATCGAACCCGAGCAGCGCGACCAATTGGTGCAAATCATCAAGCGCGGTGGCAACAAAGCCCCCGCGGCCCCGGCCCCGGGGCCTGATCCTGCGCCTCCTCGGCCTGCCCCCGGCGCCTCCATGCCCTTGCGGCCACCCGTTCTGTCCAGACCGCCGAAGCCCGCGGCACCGCCTCCCCGCCCGTCCGCTTCATCGAAGGCGCCCGCCACCGCAGAGGTTCATGCCGCGGTTCCCGAAAACCCCGTGGTGGAGCCAAAGCCCGCCCAGGAACCTGAATTGGCGGTTCCCGCACCGGCGGTGGCGGAAACCAAGCCTGCGCCAGAACCTGCCAAGCCCGATCAATCACAACCCGCCCCGGAGATGGCTCCTCCCGCCGTCGCCGACACTCAATCAGCGTCAGGCGGAGAATCAGGCGGTAAGCCAACCCCCTCTCCTGCCACTCGGCCGCCCATGGGAAATGTTCCCAACCTGCGGCCATCCGGCCCTGTTCGACCCATTGGCCCCGGTGGTCGCCTTCCGGATCTCGGCGGCGCTCCCCGTCCTCCCATGGGTGGTGGACAGCGCGGCCCCGTCGGGCCAGCGCCTGCCGGTGGTTCACGCATCCGCATGGATGCTGGCGGACGCCCCGTTCCAGGTGGCGCGCGGCCAGTTCCGGGTGGTCAAGGCCCCTCCGGCGGTCCGGGAGCGCCACCCGTTGCTCCTCGTGTTCCCGTTCCCCTCCGCCCGGTACCTCCCCGCGCGCCCATGGGCACCGGTGGAGTTGGTGGACCCGGAATGCTGCGGCCCCGTCCGCCAGAATCAAACCTGAAACCGGGCGGTTCCGCCCCTGCCGGGATACGAAAGCTCGCGGATATTCCCGCCGACCTGCAGCGAACCGGTGGTCCCATCGGCATCGAGGATGTGACCCGCGCCGTGCAGGCCAAGTCGCTTCGTACCGAGGCGGGTCCCATTGTTGATGATGACGATGGACCGAAAAGGCCCGGCGCGGCCGGTGCCGCCGCCCGCAAGCCTGGTGGCGTCGCCGGCAGGGCCGACCGCCATCGCGAAAGGGCTGAAAGGCCGCCGGCCCGACGGGCGGATGGCACTCCCGACCTTCGCGTGAATCGCATCGCCGACTTCGACGAGGACAATCCCCGCCACCGCCGGCTTGGCCGCAAGCCCAAGCACGCCCCCAAGGTGGCCACGGGCCGCAAGGGGAAGGTGCCCATCACCCTCCCGATCACGGTGAGGTCGCTGTCCGAGGCGATCGGCATGAAAACCGGCGAGCTTCTCATGAAGCTCATGACTCAGGGAGTCGCCGGAGTGAACATCAACAGCACGCTCGAGAACGAGATGGCGCAGTTGATCGCCCTGGACGCGGGCATCGAGCTTGATGTGAAGGCCGATTCCTCCAGCGAGGAGGAACTGCTCAAGGGCCTCATCGAGGAATCCAAAGAGGAAAACCTCCGGCCGCGCGCGCCCATCGTCACCATCATGGGCCATGTCGACCATGGCAAGACATCGCTCCTCGACCGCATCCGCAAAAGCAATGTGGTTTCCACGGAGGCGGGCGGCATCACCCAGGTGATCCGCGCCTGGCGGGTTGAGCACAATGGCAAGCCCGCGACATTCCTCGACACACCGGGCCACGAGGCGTTCACCAAGATGCGCGCCCGGGGAGCGAATGTCACCGACATCGCCGTCATCGTGGTCGCGGCCGACGACGGTGTGATGCCCCAGACCGAGGAGGCGATCAGCCATGCCAAGGCGGCCGGGGTGAAGGTCATCGTGGCGATCAACAAGATCGACCTGCCCAACGCCAACCTCCGCAAGACGGAGCAGATGCTCTACGGCATGGGGCTGATTCCCGACTCGATGGGCGGCGATGTCCCGTTCGTGCAGACCTCCGCCGCCACCGGCAAGGGCATCGACGAGCTTCTCGACACCATCGCGCTGGTGGCCGAGCTTGAGGAACTGCGGGCGGACCCGGCGAAGCGGGCCACCGGCCTGTGCCTCGAGGCCCACATCAGCGAGGGCCAGGGCGTGACGGCGACCTTCCTGGTGCGGGACGGCACGCTGCGCCGAGGCGATGTGATCCTTTGCGGATCCACTTACGGCCGCGCGCGCATGATGTACGACGACCTCGGCAGGCCCATCGAGGAGGCCGGGCCCTCCATGCCCGTCCGGCTGATGGGCCTCGAGGAGGTTCCCGACGCCGACGACACCTTCCTGGTGGTTCCCGAGCTTCAGGTCGCCCGCGAGATCGCCGAGCAGCGCCGCGTGGCGCAGACAGCCGCCCAGCAGGTCCGGCGCGTGCCGGTGGCGTTCGGCGCCCCGGGTTCCGCCGAAATCGTCGAGCTCAAGGTCATCCTCAAGGCGGACTTCCGCGGATCGGTCGAGGCCATCCGGAAGGAAATCGAGAAACTCCAGCACGATGAGGTCAAGGTTCGCCTGCTTCACGCCGCGGTCGGCGGAATCACCGAGTCCGATGTCCAGTTGGCCCTCACATCGCCCGAGGACACCATCATCGTCGGCTTCAACGCCGTTCCCGATGACAACGCCCTCAGGCTTGCCGACGAGCGCGGTGTATCGATCCGCGAGTACGACATCATCTACAAGCTCGCGGAGGACCTGAAGGCGGCCCTCGAGGGTCGACTCAAGCCCCGCGAGGAGATCGTCCACCTCGGTCGCACCGTGGTCCGCGAGGTCTTCAAGATCAGCCGCGTCGGCACGATCGCCGGCTGCTTTGTCACGCAGGGCAATATCGAGCGTTCCGCCCGCGTCCGCGTCATCCGCGGCGGCGTGGTGGTCTATCCCCCGGCCGACCGAATGGCGTCCCTCGAGTCGCTCAAGCGGTTCAAGGACGATGTTCGCGAAGTCCGCGAGGGCCTCGAATGCGGCCTCAAGATCGCCGGCTACGACGACATCAAGGTCGACGATGTGATCGAGGCCTTCCGCGTCGAGCAGATCCAGAGAACCTTGTCGTGATGCAGGCCTCGGAGTCCGCCCATGGTCGTGGGGACCCTGCGCGTCCGGTTGCTGATCCGCGAATCGCGCAGCCTGAAGGACAAGCGCCAGGTCGTTCGGGGCATCAAGGACCGGATGCGCGACTCCTTCAGCGTCTCCGCCGCGGAGGTCGACAGCCTCGAGGACCACAAGCTGGCTGTTCTCGGTTTTGCCATCGTGAGCAACGAGCATTCCCATGCCCGGGGCGTGCTCGAACAGGTCGCCTCGGCGCTGCGCTCCCATCCGGTGGCCGAGTTCCTCGGGATGGATCTCGACGCCTTCACCGTGGACTAGCCCCTTCTTGCGGCGAGTGGAGCAGGCCATGAAGCATCATCGCGTGGCCAGGGTCTCCGAGGTCATCCGCGAGGTGGCCAGCGAGACCATCCTGTTCAAGGTCAGCGACCCGCGCGTTCGCCATGTCACGGTCACCAGGGTCGAGGTTTCCGCCGACCTGCAGCACGCCAAGGTTTATGTGTCCATCATGGGTACGCCCGCGAGGCAGAAAAAGGCCCTCGCCGGCCTTCAAAATGCCGCCGGATTCATCCAGTCGCAACTGGGTGACAGGATGAAAACCCGGTACACGCCTTCGCTTCGCTTTTTCCTGGACCAGGGCATCAAGCAAAGCGTTGAAATCAGCAGGCTGATCAACGAGGCCTTGGGACGGAACCCGGCGGAGGCCGACGCCGATCAGACTGGCGACGACGGGGAAGACGAAGAGGACGAAGTTTCGGGAGAGGAGGAATTTCCCCCCGAGGCTTCAGGGGAGGCCTCTCCACCCCGCGGGCATTAAGATGATTATGTCGGGGACCAGGATGTCCCCTGAGGATCAGGGAGCTTGATCACCATGGCGACGGCAGCCGGCAGGCAAAAGATTGTGGCCGCGGTCATCGGACGCAAGTCCGCCGCGTCCGCGCATGAATCCACCCCCCTCGAACTGACCGTGCTTGACCAGGTCATTTTCTCCATTTGTCGCGAGGATTCGCTTCAGGAGAAGGCCGAGGCGGCCTTTCGAAACCTTCAAACCCGCTTTTTCGACTGGAACGAGGTGAGGGTTTCGTCCACGGCGGAACTGATGGAGGCGCTCGCCGGCCTGTCGAACTCCCGCGCGCGGGCCGAGCGGATCACCGGTTTCCTGCAGGAGCATTTCGAGGCGACCTACGCCTTCGACCTCGAGGGATTGCTGAAGAAGGGGGTCAAGGGCACATCCAAGCAACTTGAAAAGGCCCCCGGCATGAATGACTTCACCTTGGCGTGGGTCAACCAGAGGGCGCTCAAGGCCCAGACCATCCCCGTCGATTCCTCCACCCTCAGGTGCGCCAAGCGATTGGAGCTTGTTGACTCCACGGAAGACAAAATTCCGGCTGCCCGCGAGGCATTGGAAGGCATGGTCGCCAAGACCAAGGTCATCGACTTCACCGACGGCCTGTCGCGGATTTCCATCGAATTCTGCCATGAGCGCAATCCGGCCTGCGGTTCATGCCCCGTTTCGGGAGAATGCCCGTCGGCCAAGGCGCCCAAGGGTGCCGCCGCCCCGGCCACTGGCAAGGCGCGCAAGCCGAAGTAACCGCCGGATCACCGGGTAGGACGGGTGATCCATCCTCCCCCAAGAACCCGGTCGCCATGGTAAAGCACCACCGCCTGGCCCGGGGCCACCCCCGCCTGCGGTTCCCTGAATGTCACCTCCACCGCCGAACCCCTCGCTCGGGCCACCGCCTGAACAGGCTGGTGCCGGTACCGGATCTGCGCCTCGCACTCCAATTCGCCACCGGGTTCTCCGATGAGCCAGTTGAACTCCGAGGCCTCCAGTCCGGAAGCAGCCAACTCGTCCCGCTCCCCCACGATCACATCGCCCGTCTCGGCGACCATCTCCAGGACGAACCTCGGCTTGCCGCCTCCCAGCCCTAGCCCCTTGCGCTGGCCGATGGTGAACCTCTCCAGCCCGTCGTGGGCTCCGACCACCTCCCCGCCGACGGTGACGATCCGGCCCGGAACCGACCGGCCGGGGCGAAGCCTGCGCACCAGGCCGACATGGTCCTGATCAGGGACAAAGCAGATTTCAACACTATCCGGCTTGTCGAATACCGGCAGACCCAGCCGGCGCGCCATCTCCCTCACCTCGTCCTTGGGCAGGCTTCCGATAGGGAACATCACCCTGCCGAGCGCCTCCTTCCGAAGCCCGTGCAGGACATAGGATTGGTCCTTGCCCGGGTCCGATCCCCTCCTGAGCCAAGGCTGGCCGTCAGGCCCGGCCTCCACGCGCGCGTAATGGCCGGTGACCACGGTGCGGGCGCCGATGCCGTCGGCGAACGCCAACAATTCGCCGAACTTGAGCTTGTTGTTGCAAACGACGCAGGGGTTGGGGGTGCGGCCACTCAGGTACTCGTCGGCGAAGTAGTCGATGATGCCGCGAAAATCAGCCTCGAAGTCGATGGCGTGAAAGGGGATGTCCAGCATGTCGGCCACCCGGCGGGCATCGGCGGCGTCCGAGGCGGAGCAGCAGCCCTTCTTGCGGTCGGAATGGCCACCCTGGGGTTGTGATACCCCCGTGCGCATGAAGAGGCCCACGGGATCAAAGCCCTGTTCCTTGGCCATCCAGGCCGCGACGGAACTGTCCACCCCGCCGCTCATGGCGACGAGCACGCGTTGCCTCATGAAACGAAAATCCCCCGGTTAGCCCGGGGGTATTTTAGCAGGATTGCGTGTGGACGAGCCGGATCAGTTGCCACCGGGCGCCGCCACGCCGCCCGGAGCCGGGCTAGGAGCGGCCGGGGCGGCAGCACCCGCGGCCACGGGGCTCCAGGTGAATTTCTCAAGCTTGGGCAGGGGCGAATTCTTCATCGCCTGGTAGTCGAGCACCAGGAAGACAATGCCGACGATCTGGGCCAAAAGCGAGATGGCCAGAAGGCCGACATAGACATCCGACACCGGTTGGTCGTCGCCCGATTTCTTCTTGGCCATGGTTCACCCTCCCTGGGTCGTGCGCGAGTCCGCTCGCAGAGGCATCACTTGATCTGGCTGGCGACCGAATCACCGGCGATGGGGCGGTCACTGAGGGCGCCGACGGGTTGGGCCACGGCGTCCTTCGCATTGACCTCGATGACCTTCACGACGCCGATGTACTTGGCGGGGCTGAGCCGGAACAGTTCCAGGGTGTGCCCGCGCTCCAAACCGAAGTCGCTGCCAAGGGAAATCTGCACCAAGCCGCTGGCATCGGCCCGAAGCACCTTGCCCTCAAGGGGAGAGGCGGGCGGATTGCGCTTGCCGGCGATGCCCGTGGGGGCCTTGTCAATGGTGCCGGTCTCCTTGAGCTTCTTGTTTTCCAAGGTCAGCCGCTTGAGTTCCTTTTCCATGTCCCCCGTGCGGTTCTTGAGGGCGATCAACTGGATTTCCGCCTGGGTTTTTTCCTCGAACATCTTGGTGCGGAGGTTGAACATCTCCTGGCGGGACTTGATGGCGTCCTCAAGGTCGGCGCGGACTTTTTCCAGTTCGCTCGAGCGGGTGGCTGAATCCTTCTCGGCGATGGTCTTGGAGTTGGTCTCCGAGTTCTTCTCCATCACCGTGGCATCTTTGGACTTTTTCAGATCGCCGTTTTCCTTTTTCAGGCCCAGGTTCTCGGCCGTGAGGGTTTGCACCTTGTCCGAGGCCAGGCGAAGAAGCGATTGGAGCTTGTTCACCTCCTCGCTGGCGTTGGCCTGAATGAAGTTCATTTTGTCCATCTTGGTCTTCAGGTCGGTGCGGTCGCGTTCCAGGCTGCTGCGTTCCTGGGAAAAAGCCTCCTTTTCCTTCAGGTAGGCCACGACATTCGCCTGATTGGCCTCGAAGGTCTTGCGGGCGACCCGCAATTCCTCATTCCTTTGCGTGGAAAGGGCATGAAGCGACAAGGCCATGAATCCCAGGGCGCCGCTCATCAGCAGGGTGAGAAACGCCAGTATCTTGCCGAAAGTCGTCATGTTCGAGTCCCCGGGCCGGCCCGCCTCGTCATCCTTTCCAAAAGGACACGAAGGCGCACGCGGAGCGCGCTCCCATGTAGGACCTATGCCCGCAATCGCCGGCGAGTGTCAAGTCAATCTTACGGCCATGCTGATAGGCCGATCAATTCGCCCGTGAAGGGATTTGCAGGTACCGTTCCAAATTCTGCAGATAGGCCAGAACCCTGGCTAACCGAGCCTTCATACGATCGATATCTTGAGCCGCAATGGCGATATCAGCCTCATACACGCCCTTTTCAAGCTTCATCTGGGCGATCTTGTCATCCTCAACACTGATCTCGTTGGTCACGCCGCCCCGCCCATCCGTGCCCGAGGCTTTCTCGGTCAGGGCGATCGCTTCCTTCTTCTTCTCTTGGAATTCCTTCTGGGCAACCTCGATGGCGTCGTTTGCCTCGGGAATCAGTTTTTCTTGGTAAACATTCCTACCCACCTGCGGAATCGGCTGGAATTGGGGGACAAACCTCTGGGTGTTATCCATCACCGGCAGGCTTGTCGTCGCATCGCGGACAATCTCCCCCACGGTGTTGGGTAAAGTGGATTCCTCCACCTGCTTTTCCCGCTCGGCGTACACCTTTTCAGCGCTCAACCAGTCTTTTTCGAGGGTTTCAACGGCCATGCGAGCCTTCACCAACCGGTTGAAGGAATCGTCCAGACGCAACGACTTGCGCATGAAGGCCACCTCATCGGCCTTCTGCTTCGCCTGCTCCGCATAGGGGGGCCTGGTGTTGTTGAGGACGACGCCAGCGGTGGCGAACATCAGGCACAAAAGAGTGTGGAAGACGACGATGATTTTGCCGAGCATTGTCATTGGGGCGTTCTCCCTGGAGAGTCGTCAGCGCGTCTCAAGCTCGCGGGCCCGCTTTTCCAATTGGCCCACTTGCTCAACCAAGCCCTGCAACTCCCTACGCTTCTGGTAAAGCGAACGCGCGCCCGATTGCAGCGATTGGAAAAGACCGTCCGAGTCGCCACGCTTTTTCTTCAGATCTTCCTCGAGGCGCTCAAGGTTCTTTTTGCGCTCGTCGATCAATTTGGGCTGCATCGCCAGCAGGTTCTTGATCTCGTCCAGTTCGGCCAGCAGGCGCTTGTGCTCCCGGTCGACGGCCTTCAGCCCGTCGATCGCGTTGGCATGCCGTGAGACAAACCGCTCCATCGACTGCTTCAGGCGGTATTCGATTTCGGTATCCAGGGCGCGGAGGGCGGAAGCCTCAGCCTCCATGGCGCTCAGGAAGGCGCGAGGCCCAACCACCGTGACCAGCCTGGCCAACTGATCGGAAGCTTGGTTTCCGGCCAACCCGAGAATGGTCAGCAAACGGGCAGTGGCCAGTTTTCGTGTGCGGGGATCAAGGGGGATGGCGCTGCCGTCGGAGGCGGGGAGTTGGGCCTGCTTGTCCTCGGCGCCCACCAGGCTGACTCCCGCCGAATCGAACAGCAGATCCAGCTTGGCAAGCATGGCCCAGGTGGCGATCTCGGCGGGCGAACCCTTCTTGGCCAATTTCTCAAAGACGGCGGAGTCAGCCAGCAGGGTGTCACCGCCGATGTATTCACCGGTCGCCTTGAGGGATGACGATTCCTCATCCCCCATCAGTTCCTTCACCCGTTCCTTCTTGATGAAGGCGGTGGGAAGGGAATGCTCCCGGAAGACCGGACGACAGACATACCCCAGCGCCAACAGGGCTGCGGAGCGATTGTCACTGGCATTCATCATGCCAATGAAGTCTTCCCATTCCCCCGGTTCGGTGACAACGGCCTGGGCATAGACGCGCACCAACTGCGCCTGCTTGGCGGGATCGGCTTCGTCCTTGATGCGCTTGATCAGGTCCTTGGCCATGGCCTTGACCACACCCTCCTGGGTGGAAGGGACATCGGCGGTGCCGAACATCGCCGTCAAGGTGGCCGGACCAATCCGAGGCG
Organism: uncultured bacterium; assembly: GCA_963923445.1. Lineage (GTDB taxonomy): Bacteria > Planctomycetota > Planctomycetia > Gemmatales > Gemmataceae > REEB421. Next base: position 30 of record CAWUNZ010000058.1, on the reverse strand, counting down.
CCACGGGCGAGCCGGACTTGTCCATCTCGT
>CAWUNZ010000057.1:0-15162 GCA_963923445.1 uncultured bacterium | reverse complement strand
TCGGGTGGTAATTCGGCCAGCTCGGAAAGGGCAAGGACACGCGCCAGCGACCTCGCATTGTGGCTGCCGAACGCCGGCCTCAACCATGCGCGATTGGCAATCAAAAACTCAGCCAAGTCCTCATATTGGCGGTCGCTTTCAGGCTTTTGGTTCCAGACGGGAACCGGCCAATCCATCTGCCGTGCGTGGATGGTCTCGTAATCCCAGTAGGCTCCCTTCACCAGCCGCACGGTCACCGGACGATGGTGAGCCTTGGCCCATTCGAGCAGGTTCCCGAGGTCGTTGGGTGTGTCACGCAGGTAGGCCTGGATGGCGATTCCCATGTCGGGGCCGACGCGGAATTCCTGCTCGCCGCCCAGTTGCTTGAAGATCGCCAGAATCAGGTCCTTGGAGGCATGCTGCTCCATGTCGAAATGGACAAACGCGCCCCGGTCCCTTGCGAGCCTGAGGATTTCCCGCAAGCGGGGCAGCACATCGCGCGCGGTTCCATCCGGGTCCGCCGGGTCGAACACTGCCGTCAGGGCCGAAACCTTCACGGAGACATTCGCTCGGGGCAAATGACTTGAGCCATCGGAATCGAGAAGCGGGTTTGCGGGAAGGGGATTCATGGCCTTGGCTGTTTCCGAAACCAGCGCAAGGTATTCCGCCAGCGATTGTTCCGCTTCCCGTTCGGTCAGCGTGGCTTCGCCCAGAACATCGAGGGTTGCCGCGAACCCTTGGGCACGCAGGCGTTTCACCGCCTCAATTGTTTCCCGCCGGTCGGCACCCGCGATGAAGCGCCGAGCCATTCTTCGGGCCGACCATCGCGTGGTGGCGGTCACGAGGGCACCTGCCGGTCCCCAGGTCGGTATAAGCCGGGCCAGCCACGCAAGCCATCCCCAGCCCGTGGCCTCATCGAGGTATTCAGCAAGGTGGCGGCGGATCTTACCTGCGGAATCCAATGTGGGCAGCACATCCACAAACCGGAACAGTTGAACCTTCAAGGCCGGATCGGACATCGACAGGGCCATGGCCCTGTCCTCCCACCAGGAAGGGCCCATGGGAATCTTCCAAGCGGTGCCCATCGAGTCGAAAAGGCGGTTTCCCCAGTGGAGCGTTCGTTCCTCAAGAATGGAGGCCATGAGGCAGACCCTCCAGTGGAATCGGGCCTCTCGTTTCTACGGTCAATGGCGGGAGCCGGTTTGTTTTATCCCATGCGGAAACCCACGCGCCCGGCACCGGGGCGGGACGCCTCCGCCAAGGCCATGGCGTGGTCAGCCAAGTCGAACCAGGTGGAAACCATCTCCCCGAACGGGAAGCGGTTTCCATGGTTGGCGAGGAATCGAATCGCTGAGGCAAGGTGCCTGGGGGCGTAGTTGTGAATGCCACGGATGGTCAGCAATCGCCGCACCACAAACTCAAGATTGATCCGAGTGTCCGGGGCGGGAAAGACGGAACCGACGAGCACGGCGCGCCCGCCCAGCGCCAATCGGCGAAACGCCCATTCCCATGCGGCGTTGGTGCCAGACAGTTCCATGAAAACATCGAATTCCCCGTCCCCACCGGTTTCAGGCCCGAACCACTCCGTGGCGCCGAAAGACTCCGACCTGGCGCGTCGAACAGGGTCCGGTTCCACGCAAGCCACCCGGGAGGCCCCGCCCGAGCGCGCCATCGCGCAAGCGGTCAATCCCAGCAACCCGGCTCCGGCAACCAGCACGCGCTTGCCGGTCACCGGGCCCGCGGCCTCCATGGCGGCGCAAATGGTGGCGGTGGCGCACGAAGCCGGACACGCCACCTCGTCGGCCATTGCATCTGGCAGGCGCACGATGCCTGTTCCAGGGGCCAGCAGGCACCAATCGGCGAAACCACCCGCCCAGCGGACGCCCTCCCGGTCGCGCTCATGGCCGTACTTGAACCCCGCGGTGCATTTCTGGGGCATGTCCGACCCGCAGGACTGGCACCGGCCACAGTTGCCCACGATGGTCCAGGTGACCCGGTCTCCGGGCCTGAGGAGAGCCCCGTCCATGTCTTGTGCGGCACTGTCAGGCCCGAATTCTGAAATCGTGCCGATGATTTCATGGCCAAGGATGGTGGGCACGGCGACCTGCCTGCGGCCGTGGATGGTATGGAGATCGCTGCCACAGATGGTGGACGCGGTCACCCGAACCAGCACCTCGCCGGGGCCGGGCGCGGGTTTTTCCCGCTCCTCCAGGCGCAGGCGACCGGATTCGCCATCAAACAAAAGGGCCCGTGCCGTCGGATTGCTCATCAAGCATTTTCTCCGGCACGCGCGCTGCGGGTGAACGCGATGGTCGCGACGGCCAATAATACCAGCCCGGCGCCGCCTGCCACACACGCCGCACCCTCGAACAAGCCAACCATGTCGCCCTTGTTTGAGAGGAATCCTTTGCCCAACAGCACGGCGACATAACCGAGGTAGCCAAACGAATCGGCCAGGTAAAGCAGATAACCCGAGGTCCCCTTGTCACGGGTGGTGGCCAGCAGGCGTTCGAACACGGTGGTGTGAATGGCCACATAGGGGAGGTAAAGCCCAAGGCCGATCATCACCATGTACCCGAACGGGGAGACCAACCCCACCCGGCGGCCCCATAAAACCGCCAGCGTCCACACCAAACCAGCCGCGCAAATCCCAAGCGAGGTGAAAAAGGCGACCCGGTTGCTCCGCATCATCACCAGGCTGCCGTTCACCGCCAGCACCACCGCGCTCACCCACAGTTCGGTGGTCGTGAAAACGGAGGGTTCCGCGTCCTCACCCAATCCTTTCCAGATCTCGGGTTGGAAGTCAGCCCTCAGGCTGCGCAGGATGGTCACCAAAAGGTAAAGGGAAATAATCGATACAAGCCCGATCGCGTGTTTGCTAAAAAGGCTCCATCTGTCCTTGGCCGTCATGCTTGAGCGTTCCGATCGGGCCTCGACATCGCGACTGTCGGGCCTGGCCACCCTGGCAAGCATCCAGGTGAACACGGCCAGCGGGGGGAGAAACATACCGCCAGCCGCGGCGGGCATCCAGAATTCGTCCACGCCCAATCCCAGCAGCCACTTGCCCACCGACTTGGCGACTCCGTCGGCCAGGATGAAGCTCGCGCACAAACCGGCGGCCAGGGCCTCGGTCAGTCGGCGGCCTTCCAGGAAACCTAGAACCAGGCCGAACACCATGCCCAGCGGAAGTCCGTTGATGAACAGGCAGGCGGCGTTCCAGGGCGCGGGAACCACCGCGAACAAAACCAGGGCCAATTCCGCCACCCCGATCAGTCCGATGATGCCAAGCGCGCGGAAGCGCGGCGGCAACTCCGACACCACCTTGATGCCGATGAACTTGGATACCGTGTATCCCGCGACCTGTGACGCCACCAGAAGGGATTTCAGGCCCAGGCCCCATCCGGAATCCATCGGGTATGCCGCCGATGTGAACGGCTTGCGGAACATGTACATGCAGAAGTAAGTGCCGAACGCGGCGGTCAGCGCCCACATGGCCACCAGAATAGGGTCGCGGCGATGGTCCTCGTTCAGCGGATCATTCGGCGACTCCATGGCCATGGCGTTCGCTCCGTGGACTGCCGACCTTGATTCCCCTTGAATGTGTTAAGGAAGTGGGTGTTTTCCGGACATGAAGTCTTGATGAACTTTTTGGGTGCTGGAGCTTTTCCCATGGGGAGCGCTGCGGATGAAGTTGTGGAACTGCTGGATCGGCTAGGGGGTTCCCAATACGGAAGCGAGGCGGTCACCCAAAGGGAGCATGCGCTCCAGTGCGCCTATTTGGCGCGCCAGAGAGGTCTGGGACCAGACCTTGTGGCCGCCTGCCTGCTGCACGACATCGGGCACCTTTTGCACCAGTTGCCCGATGACGCCCCCGAGCAGGGCATCGACGATGTTCATGAGGACCGTGGAGCGGCGTGGCTGGAATCAAGATTCAAGAAAGCCGTGGTGGAGCCGGTTCGGCTTCATGTCGCCGCCAAGCGATACCTCTGCGCGGTGGAAAAGGAGTATTTTGGCAGGTTGAGCCCGCCCTCGGTGCGAAGCCTCGAATTGCAGGGCGGCCCGATGTCGGCGGCAGAAGTCCAAGCCTTTGAGGCCAACCCGTATCATCGTGCCGCCGTGGAACTTCGCAGGCTCGATGAGGAAGCGAAGGTGCCCGAATTAGTCACGCCGAAAGCGATCGATTTTTATCATGAACTGAAGCTGGGACAAATTTGATTTTGCCCGAATGGGAGGTCGGAAAAATCCAGTGGAATTTGGATTGTATTCAGTCCGGATTCACCGTCTCGCCGCTGGCCCGGGTGCACAGGGCCCATAGAGTCGCAACGGGAAGGCTATCCCTGAGAAACCTCACCGATCCATCGGCAAGCGCGACATTCGCGCCGCCTGAGTGTCCGCTGCTCATGCTCGAGAGTTTCATCCTGATCCAGTTGTTGTTCGAGGTGTTGGCAGGACTTCCGACCGCGGACGCGGGAACCATCCAGTTGATCGGCTGGCAACCACCCACCAAAAAGTCTCCAAGGGCGTTTTCCTGATTCACCCACCCCCACCCGCTCCAACCCAAGATGGGGAATGTCGAGTATATTTGATCGAAAACAGGATCCTTGTGTTGTCGCTCGCCGAACATCAGGGTGTTGGTGGTGCCATCGATGACTTCAGCCATCCGCACTCGGCTGTTGGTGTAGAACATCCCGTCCAATGTGGCATGGATGGTCGTCGCGCCCGAAATGTCCAGTGCGGAAGGTGCCATGGGTTGGGGAGAGGTTCCATTGGTGTTGGGAACCTGAGGCAGGCCTGTGGTTCTGGCCGAAAAAGAGATGCGCCCGCCAACCCCGCCATAGCTGTTAAGTCCATAGGTGGCGCCGCTGACCACCGCCGTGGGTTGCGCAGCAACAACACTGGTGGGGCACAGGAAGATCTTGACGACCTGTCCGGCGGGTCCGTTGGGATTGGCAGCATTCATCAGGTTATTGTTGTTCACAAAGTCCCATTTTTTCACCAATCCCTCCTGCTCGATGAAAGGCAGCAGTTCCACCATCACATTGGTGCACCGGGTTTCGTTGAGGCGAGGCCCCATGATGATGCCCGCGGCGGGAAGGTTGTAGATGGAGTTGGGAGCGATCCAGCCGGGGGGAAAATACTGGTTTTGTCCCTCATAATTCATGGCGGCCAAGGCGAGTTGCTTGAGATTGTTGGAGCAACTCATCCGGTTGGCGGCTTCACGCACCTTTTGCACGGCGGGAACCAGCAGGCCAATCAGGACAGCAATGATGGCGATGACGACCAACAATTCAATCAAGGTGAAGGCTGGGCGACGGGCATTTCGCATGGCTTTTTCCCCGAAATGAATGAAATTAGCACATTTTCATTTATAGGTAATTCAACCCAATGGCTTCCACCTTGCTCCGGCCGGAGTGCTGATTATTCTCTGATTCTTCATGTTTCTCCCGCTCAATCCGAATACCACCAGACCAAATCGGCATGGCTGGAATCGTTGATCATTTCCAACCGATTCAGTTGCCTCAGCACTTGTTCATCCCGCTTCCAGTCGATCTCGCAGAAAAGGAACTTGAGTCCGGGCAGGGTGAGCAAGGGGGACAAGTCGGTTACTTTTGTTCCCACCACGGACACAACAGACAAAGTCTTCATTCCTCGCAGGGGTTCGATCGATTGGATCGGCGTGTGGTTACATTCAACGATTTGCAAGGGCATGCCATTGAGGGGAGCCAGGTCTTGTAATCTCGACCTGCTTGCCCGGAGGTTGCTCAATCGCATGCCTGTCATGCCTTCGAGGTTGGCGACTTTGGTGTCATTGATCCAGAGTGTGGCCAATGGAGCGTTTGCCAGGGGTGCAAGTGATTTGACGCGTGTCTTGGAGCAGTTGAGAGTGTTGAGGGGCGCTCCAGCCAGGGACGCGAGGTCTGAAACGCCGGTGGCCTCAATGTTCAGGTGCTCCAATGGCATTCCCTCCAAAGGCTCTAGCTTTTCGAGGCGGGCATTCCCGTTGAGTTGCAACCTCTTGATTCTCAACCCCTTGATTGGTGTCAGGTCGCTGACTTGTCCTCCCCCATCGATGGCGCTCGCCTTGAAATAATTGAGGTCGCGCAGGGAAGCGATCGGAGTCAGGTCGGAGATTTTCTCCGTCGACAATTCCAAGCCCCTGATCATTCCGTTTTCAATCAATGGAGTGATCGTTCCATCGAAGTCAGGGTTAAGAAGCATCAGGCGATTAGACAAATCCTCTATCAGCGACTGCGCCCTGGCTTCCCACGCGATTTCCCGCCCATGATCCGCTGCGGGCAAAAGCCACGATCCCAGCGCGCAGGCTGATATCACCGCCACGATGAGAGCTGCCACCCAGAGAAGCAGACGACTTTTGCCGTCTTTTATTTTTCGCAAGTCGATCGCCAATCCCTGCGCCGATGGTCGCTCGGAGGGGTTTGGAGACACGCACTTGGCCAACAAATGGCGAAACTTGGAGGGGATTTTCGCGAGTTGAGTTTGCAAGGGGATTGTTGATTCTCTCGGTTCCTTGGAAGGGCGCTGACTACCACTATGGAGGGCCTCAATCAGGATCGTGCCCAGACTGAAAACATCACAACCAGTTGCCAGCGGTTTCCCCAAGAAAAGTTCCGGGGCCATGTAAGAGGTTTTCGCAGTTTTTGTCGACGGTTCCGCGGCGTCGGTCGTGGATCGCGCTGAACAAAAATTACATAAAAGGGCTTGCCCATGATCTGAAAGAAGAATGTTGGCTGGCGTCACATCGGCATGAACAATGCCCTTGGAATGGATGAATGCGAGGGCCTCGGCGATTTGGACCCCCCATTCCAAGATGTCGTTGGTGGCAAGCGGGCCGCGTCTCAATCGTTGAGAAAGGTTATCACCCTCAACATAATCGGAAATAATCGAGATGCCGTCCTTTTCCTCAAGGATGTCGTGGACCTGGACAATGCCCGGATGCCTGATGGAGGCGATATTCCGGGCGCCTGCAAGAAAACCGGATGATTCATGCATCCGTTCCCTGCCGAGGATCTTGATCGCCACGACGCGTCGAAGGTCATGGTCGTAGGCGCGCCAAACTCGTCGGTGCGGACCTTCGCCCAAAGCCACCTGCTTCTCGTAGCGGACCGAGGGAGGGGTGGGCGCGGAAGTTTCATGGCTTGGCAGACCATTCCAATGGGTGGTGGTCAGGTTCGGATCGGGGGCGATGGCGTGATCACGGTCGGCCATGAGCGGGTTTCTTCCACTGCCCGATCATCGGCGGCACGCACAATGATCAACATCGAATGAATGAAGTGTAACCCGATACGGTGTGACCTGTTCGGTCATCATGGTCTTCTCGGGAAACTCTTCAAATCTTCTTGAAATGCCAAGGGTTTGAAGGCTCCAGCCATTCGCGTGTTCGTTGAGGGTTGGCCGCTTGGGTCATCCACCCGATGTAAGATGTGTCTTACGCATGTGTTTGGTGAATCCATGGTGGCGGATCAATCGATGGAAGCCAGCCAGACTGGTGACCCGGTGTTGGCTCTTCTCGAGCGGTGGGAATGCCTTCGGGAACAAGGGACAGAGGTCTCGGCAGAGGAACTCTGCCGGGAGCATCCGGAATGTTTGTTGCCTGTCAGGCGCGCTATCGAGGCTTTGAATGCCGTTTCCACTGTTTTGGAAGCCAAGACTGTTGATCAAGAGGATGCTCTTCCCGGCGTCATCGCTGGCCGCTACACACCGCATCGACTTTTGGGGCGAGGTGGTTTCGGACGCGTTTGGGTGGCATTCGACGAGGAATTGCGCCGCGAGGTGGCCATCAAGACCCCCATGGTCCGGGGCGGGTTGGCAGGCCCGTTGATGGACCTGTTCCTGGCCGAGGCCAGATGTGTTGCCGGTCTGCGACATCCCGGAATCGTCCCCGTTCACGATGTGATACGCGATGGTGATCGTTGCCATATTGTGAGCGAATTCATTGACGGGCAGGACCTGGCGCGGGCGGCAAGGCAAAAGCGATTCTCCCAAGCGGAAATCATAGCCATCGGCATGCGCGTGGCGGAGGTGCTGGAATACGCCCACCAACAGGGGATCGTCCATCGGGACATCAAGCCGTCAAACTTGCTGATCGATGGCCAGGGCCGTCTCCGGGTTTGTGATTTTGGAATCGCCGGGGTTCCGGGCGCTCAGGGAGACCGCAGGCTCACGCTGGCCTATGCCAGCCCGGAGCGCCTCGACAACGAACGGGTGGACTTGCGCTCGGACATCTGGTCGCTGGGGGTGGTCCTGTTTGAGCTAGCCACCGGTCGCCTGCCGTTCGAAGATACCGACTCGTCCCGCCTGCGCGGACTCATCCATGCGGCGCAGGTTCCGGACATGCCCGGCCTGATGCCGGGGCTTGCCGCTGTGATCAGGCGTTGCCTTTCGAAAGACCCGGAGGAAAGGTTTCAGACGGCGCGCGACGCGCGTGACGCCCTGGCCAAGGCGGGCGGGGAACCCGCGGCCAAGCGTTTGGGTCGGCTTGCCGCGGTTGTCGCGTTCTTGGGAATCGTTTTGGTGGTGGCCCAGGTGATCGCCTTCGGCTGGCGACCGGCGGCCACGGCCAACCTGGTTTTCAATGGCGATTTTTCCGAAGGGAACAAGGGTTTCACCACCAGCTACATTTATTCCCCTGATGACATCGGTCTTCTCCAGTGCTACAGCATTCTCCGCAATCCGCAAAGCGGCACATTAAACCCCGTGGATAAAGGCAACTTTGGAGACCACAGCACGGGCAAGGGCCTGATGATGGTGGTCAATGGTTCCGCCGATCACAATGTGGTTGTCTGGGGGCAGGATGTCCCCGTGCAACCGGGCCATGCGTATGAGTTCGAGGCTTGGGTGGCGAGCTGGCATCAAGCCAACCCGGCGGTGGTCGAGGTTCGGATCAACGGACAATCCCTGGGAAGGGTTGACGCCCCGGTGACAACCGGGATGTGGGTGCCGCTGCGCGCCCACTGGAATTCGGCCGAGGCAACCACGGCCAGAATCGAAATCATCGACATTCGCCCTGAAGATATAGGTAGTGACTTCGCTCTCGACGACATCAGCTTGCGCCCGGCCCCGGTCCACTAGATAGCTGTGAAGCTTCATGAGGGCAAAAGGCCGGCAAGTTGGCCATGGCGCCCATTCCGTCAAGACAGCGCGCGGGTCACCAGCCGATATACCGCGTCGGATTCCCGCTCATGTTGCTCGGGCCTCAGGTAAACATTCAGCGTGTCGACCCTCCGCAGGCGGGGATCGCGGCGTGCCAGGTCGTCAAGCCGGCGCGGATCACGCCCGGCAAAGACGATGTCGAGCTTGTTGAACGCCTCCTGTGACCGGTCGTAGTGAACCGATGCCACTTTCCACGCGTCGGCTCGAATCCGTACCTCGGCCAGGCGCACCAGCCATTCCACCGGCGCGGGAATGTGTCCGAATCGGTCTCGCAACTCCTTGCGGAAGTCCTCCAGTGTGGAAAGTTCGCGCACCCGCGCCAGTCTTCGGTAGACCTCGATGCGCTGGCGTTGGCCGGGCACATAATCCGCCGGCAGGTAGGCTGGCCAGCCCAGGTCCACATTCACCTCCACCGGTTCCTGCAGCGGTTGGTTCCGCATCTGCCTGACGGCGTTGTCGAGCAGTTGGCAGTAAAGCTCGTAGCCCACCGCGGCGATGTGGCCCGACTGCTGGGTGCCGAGGATGTTTCCCGCGCCGCGGATCTCAAGGTCCCTGAGGGCGATCTTGAAGCCGGATCCGAGGGCCGTGAATTCTTCAATGGCCTTGAGTCGCTTCGAGGCGTCCGCCTCGAGAATCTTGACCGGGTTCACCAGCAGGTAGGCGAACGCCCTTTCCTTTGACCGGCCGACCCGTCCGCGCAACTGGTGCAGTTCCGCCAGGCCGTACATGTCGGCGTCGTCGATGAAGATGGTGTTGGCGCTCGGGATGTCGAGGCCGCTCTCGATGATGGTGGTGGAAAGCAGGATGTCCGCCTGCCGGCGCAGGAACCGGACCATGGCGTTTTCCAACTCCTCGCCATCCATCTGCCCGTGGGCGACCACGATCCGCGCCTCGGGGACAAGCCGCTGCAGCTTGGCTTCGACGGCCTTGATGTCGTGAACCCGGTTGTGGACGAAGAAGACCTGACCGTCGCGGTTCATTTCCCGGAGGATGGCCTGCCTGACCAGCTCGTCCTCGAAGCGGGTCACGCGCGTCTCGACGGGCTGCCTGTCCGGTGGTGGCGTTTCAAGGTTGGAGATATCCCTGATGCCGAGCAGGGCCAGGTGCAGCGTGCGCGGGATGGGAGTCGCCGTCATGGTCAGCACATCAACCTTCTCGCGGAGTTGCTTGAGCTTCTCCTTGTGCTCCACGCCGAACCGCTGCTCCTCGTCGATGATCGCCAGGCCCAGGTCACGGAAGGAGACATCCTTGCTCACCAGTCGGTGCGTGCCGACGACCACATCGATTGACCCGTCGGCGAGGCCCTCGATGATTCGCCTTTGTTCGGAAGGCGGACGGAACCGGTTCAGGCAGGCCACTGTGAGCGGGTATTCGGCCATTCGCTGGGTGAAGGTGCGGTAGTGCTGCTCGGCGAGCACCGTGGTGGGGACCAGCACCGCGACCTGGCCACCGGAATCGGCCACCTTGAACGCCGCCCTTAAGGCGAGTTCGGTTTTGCCGAACCCCACATCGCCACAAATCAGCCGGTCCATGGGCCGGGCCTTCTCGAGATCGGCCTTGATCTCGGTCATGGCCGCCAGCTGGTCGGGAGTTTCCCGGTAGGGGAAGGTGGCCTCGAACTCGCGCATCCACTGGCTGTCGACGGGCCAGGCCCTTCCGGGGCGCGCCGCGCGCGCCGCCTGCACCTGGATCATGTCGGCGGCGAGGTCGATCACCGCCTCGGCGACCTTCTCGCGCTTCTTCTGCCACGAGGCCGAGCCGAAGCGCGAAAGCTCCACCGCCCCCGAGGCACCCACATATTTCTGAACAAGGTTGATCTTCGAAATGGGAACAAACACCCGGACACGGTCGCGGAACTCGAGGACCAGGTGCTCCTCGGCGCTTCCCGCGGCGGCCTGCGCCTCGCCCGCCTTGGCGGGGGTCGCGTTGGCCGTGCCGGTCTGTCCCCGCGCCTGCGACCTGTCCAGCAGTTCCATGCCCTCGAAGCGGGCGATGCCGTGGCTGACATGCACGACCAGGTCGCCGGGGGACAGTTCCAGGAAACTGTCGATGGCCCGGGATTCAACCTTCCGCTGCGAACGCGTTGGCTGGCCGGGCACCACGCCGCCGACCACCTCCCGGTGGAACAGGTCCTGGCTGCCCAGGATCACGACACCCTCGGCTCCGGCCCGAAGGAGGCGGAACCCCGCCCTCACGAAACCGGGGACCAGGTGCAGGCGATCGGTTCGCGCCAGATGGCCGGCGGCCAGAACCTCCCCAAGCCTGGCGGTCTCGCCCGACCCGGGGCAGGCCACCAGAACATGGTCGTTGGATGCCACCTGGTCGAGTTCGTCGCGCACCCGCTGGATGTTGCCGGAAAGCCTCGCCACCGATTCCACCGCCAAGTGGCAGGCCACCGCCGCGTCCGATTCGGGCAGGCTCGAAATGTCCACGCGAGGCTTCGACATCAGGCTTGCGAGCATCTCCCGGGCCGAAAGGGTTCCTTGGGCGGTCGCGGTTCGGTCGCCGAGGCTTTCGGCCTGCCGGCGTATTTCCGACGGTTCGGCCAAGGCCACCCAACCTTCGGGCCCGAGGTGATCGGCAAGGCATGAGCGGTGCGGGGTGGCGTCGGTTTTGTCCTGCACCGGCAGGAACCGGGTCTCTGATACCTCCTCAAGGGCCCGCTGGGTTGCCGGGGAAAACGGCCTCATGCCGTCGATCTCGTCACCGAACAGTTCCAGCCTCACAGGGTTTTCCGCTTCCGGAGACCAAATGTCGATGATGCCGCCGCGGGTGGCGAAACTTCCGGGGCCTTCCACCACCTCGCCGGGCGTGTAGCCGTTTTCGGCGAGCCAGAGCCTGAGGCCGTCGAGGTCGAGCGTTTCTCCCCGCCGGACGAACCGGCCCTTGCGGTCCAGGGATTCGGGAGAGGGGACCGGTTGCAGCAGCGCCGCCGGTGTGGCCAGGATCAGCGGGCGTTCACCCTGGTTCAATCGCGCCAGGATGCGCAGGCGCTGCGGCGTGGCGGGATCGGTGGCTTCATCCTCTCCGGGAAGGCAGGCCAAGGCCGGAAAAACCTCGGGGTGGTCGGCGCCGAAGGAAAGGAGTTCGGTTTGCCATCCATGAAGGTCGCGCGGCAAAGGAATCACCACGACCATGGGACCGGTGCGCCTCGCGGACAATGCGGCGGCAACCAGACCGGCCGAGGATCCCCATGCGCCATCGACTGCCGCGGACCGTCCCGAGGCCAACGCCTCCAGCACCGTTTGGAATGAGGTCTCCTCCAGGAGCATGGAGGGAATTCCACCCAGGTCCGTTGGCAAGGCCGCCGGGTGCGATCCCTTTGCTTGCTGGTTACGCCTGATGGATCCCACGGCGGCCTCCATGGCCAAAACGGAAGCAGCCGGGACAAATCGTCCCGGCGCAGGCCATAAATGAATGGTACTGATTCGCGATCAGACAGCGGCCATGGAGGCCATTTCCGCGCGCATGGCGTCCAGCGGGGCGACAATCTCGTCGACGCTGTCCTTGAAGAGGTCGCCAATCAGCAGGTCGATCAGGTGACGCTTCATTTCCGGGTGCTTGCGGATGAACGCCCCGAAGTTAAAACCCTCATAAAAGGCGTATACCAGGCGCTTCATTCGATCCATCCCCTTGAGGTACTCAGGTCCCCAGGTTCCGAGGCTGTTGGCCGAAAGGTCGCCGCGGGAGAATCCCTTGATCACGGCGTCAGCGGCCATTTCACCGCTCTTGAGTGCGAGGAATACACCCGAACTGTAAATGGGGTCGAGGAATCCAAAGGCGTCACCCACCAGCACCCAGCCGTTCCCGGCAACTTGATCGCATCGGTAGCTGAAATCCTTGGTTGTGAAATGAGGACCGACTTGCTTGCCGGGCATCACCCGCTTCTTGGCGGCCGGGCATCGTTCAAGCTGTTCCTGATAAATGGCGGCGATGTCCCGGGAACCACCGGGAGGGAACAAATCATCCAGGCCGGAGACAACACCCACCGAAACAATGTTGTCCTTGAGGGGTATGTACCAGAACCAGCCCTTCTTGCCTTGGGTTGCCAGAACCAGCGTGGCCCCCTCGTCCAACCGCCCGGGTTCGCGCGCGGCGCCCTCGTAGTAGGTCCAGATGCTCGACTTGCGAAGCAGGGGGTCAGGCTTTTTCAGTCCCAACTTGTTGGCGATCAATGCTGTCTGGCCGGTGGCGTCGATGACGACATCGGCTGCCATGTCGAAGGCCTCGCCATCCTTGGGATGCAGGCATGCTCCCGTGGCGCGACCACCATCCATGTGCACATCACGGGCAATGTGCCCCTCGAGAACCGTCACTCCTTGGGAGGCGGCATTTTCAACCAGCATGGCGTCGAATTCGCTTCGCACCACCTGCCAGGTTTGCGAACACTCATGAGGATTGTTTTCAAAAAAGTAGAACGGCTGCGATTCCTTGCCCGTGTCCGTGACAAATTGCACGGAAAACTTCGGAGTGTGTCGGCTGCCCTTCATGCGGTCGACCACGCCTAGTCGCCTGAGCGTGTGGTAGGTGTCGGGCATGAGCGATTCGCCGATGTGGAACCGTGGTCCCCTTTCCCTTTCCACCAGGGTGGTTTTGAGGCCTGCCTGGGCGCATAAAGTAGCGGCGGTGGCCCCGGCGGGACCGCCACCCAGCACCAAAACTTGGGTTTTCCGGTTATTGACTGCAATCATGGCAAACCCTCCGAGCAGTTAGTTGTTCAAACAATTAATAGTCGGCGTTTTCAAACGGGTCAAGTTGGCACAACCCGATATGCAGTTGCCCAGGAACCATCGAAACCTATCTAATGAAGTGGTGAACGGGGGGAGTGCGCCATGAGCGAAGACACCATTTCCATGCGGTGCCCCAGTTGCCAGTCGGCGCTGAGGGTTCCCGCCTCCTTTGCCGGCAAAACCGCTCGATGCCGAAAGTGTCAGGCATCGTTCGCCATTCCTGCCAATAAATCCTCGCCTGCTTCGCCTCCACCCCAGGCCAAGGTTTCGGCGCCTCCTGCCCCGGCGGTTCCCACTCCCGCTCCGGCGAAATCCGCCAAGCAGGTTCCCCCTGCGGCCAATCCTCCAGTCAAGGCACCCGTTCCTGTCGCCGCGCCCCCGATTACTGCTGCCGCTCCACCCGCTTCGGGTTACAAGCGGAAGTCCAAGACTCCTGCCGGTGCCTGGGTCGCCCTGGCTTTCATGTCCGTTATCACCTTGGTAACCGCGGCAGCCGCCAGCTACCTGTACCTTCCTGGCCTCACCGGGGGGCATGGCGCTGATGGGCAGGAAAGCGTAGTCGCGGATGCTACCGACGATAGTGGCGCCGAGGGAAAAAAAGGCTCTTCAAAAGACAAGGCGAAGGGCAAGGCGGACGCCCCGGCTGGTTCCGCCCCGTTCCCCAGGCGGGCCCTGTTCATCGCCGTCAACAATTACCTCTTCAACAACCCGGTGCAGCAGGGACCCGGCAACACATGGAAAGGATTGGATCAGCTCAAGCGCCGGTTTGAAGTCAACCTCCGCTTCCCTTCCAATCAAACTTTGCAAATCACCGACGCGTTGCCGGGAACCCCTGCACCCACGAAACAGGTCATCGAAAAAAACATCGAGGCGTTCACTTCCTCGTCCCGCGCGCAGGATTGCATCGTGCTCTGGTTCACGGGGCATGCGGCGTTGGCAGAGGACAAGGCTTGCCTTGTTCCGATTGAGGGGGAACTCGACACCCCGGCCAGCCTGATTCCGCTGGAAACCGTCTTCAAGTCACTTAAAGCATGCAAAGCCCGGCAAAAGGTCCTGGTTCTCGATGTGTGCCATTACAGCCCTTCGGTGGGCCAGGAGCGCCCGGGTAGCGACCCCCTCGCCGAGGCCATTCAAAAGCAGGCCTTGGAGGCCCCTGAAGGCGTGCAGGTCTGGCTTCCCTGCCAAAAGGACGAAAACTCGTTCGAAACCGACGAGTATCCCATGGGGGTATTCGCCTCCACTCTTCACGATGTGCTTGTTCCCCATCCGGCGGGGTCGGAGG
>CAWUNZ010000056.1:0-15474 GCA_963923445.1 uncultured bacterium | reverse complement strand
GAACCTGCCAACTTCCTTGATGTGGGAGGAGGCGCCAGTAAGGATCAAGTAACCGAGGCCTTCCGAATTCTGCTGGCCGACCCCAAGGTTGAAGCGGTTCTGGTGAACATTTTCGGCGGCATCATGAAGTGCGACACGATCGCAACCGCAATCTTGGCAGCATTCAAGGAAGTCGGTTTCCATGTTCCTTTGGTTGTCCGATTGGAAGGCACCAATGTGGAAGCAGGAAAGAAACTGTTGGCGGACAGCGGTTTGAACATCGTCCCAGCCACGGGAATGACCGAAGCCGCGCGCAAGGTGGTGGAAGCCGCCAAGTCTCGCCGCAAGTCCTGAAATGATCGCAATTACCAGCAACAAAACAAAAATTACTAATTTTCGGAGTTAGAAAGATGAGCATTCTGGTCAACAAGTCAACCAGGGTCATCTGCCAAGGCCTAGGCAAAGCCGGAACGTTCCATGCCCTTCAATGCCGGGAGTACGGCACGGCCCTCGTGGGAGGAGTGACGCCCGGAAAGGGCGGAACGATCAAGGAAGGAATACCCCTTTTTAATTCCGTGTCGGAAGCCGTCGAGAAAACAGGCGCCAACGCGACCATGATTTTTGTTCCCCCACCCGCAGCGGCCGATGCGATCCTTGAGGCGGCCGATGCGGGAATCCCTTTGATAATCGCGATCACCGAGGGCATTCCTGTCCTTGACATGGCTCGGGTGAAGAGGGAACTGAAACAAAAACCGGGCACTCGGCTTGTAGGACCTAATTGCCCGGGCGTCATTACGCCAGGCGAGTGCAAGATCGGGATCATGCCGGGCTACATTCACAAGCCTGGGCCCATTGCGATCATATCGCGGTCGGGCACTCTCACCTACGAGGCAGTCTTTCAACTGACCGGCCTCGGTCTTGGCCAATCAACCTGTGTAGGCATCGGAGGTGATCCAATCATCGGGACCAATCAAATTGATTGTCTCCGGATGTTTCAGGAAGACCCTCAAACTGAAGCCATCCTCATGATGGGTGAAATTGGCGGAACCGCCGAGGAAGAGGCCGCCGCCTACATTCGCAAGCATGTGACAAAACCCGTCGCCGCATTCATCGCCGGGCAAACAGCGCCTCCCGGAAAAAGGATGGGCCACGCCGGGGCCATCATCAGCGGTGGGAGCGGATCCGCCAGCGACAAAATCAGGGCCTTGGAGGAAGCGGGCGTCGTTGTTGCCAAAAGCCCGGCTGATTTGGGAGTCACTGTTCAAAAAGCCATCGCGGCGAGGAAATGACCCATCCGAACTGGCCGCAAGGCCCCTCTGTTGAGGAGTGTTTTTGTGATTATTGTGATGAAGGCGGGCACATCAGATTCAGCCTTGGGACATGCCAAGGATCGCCTTCGAGAATTCGGACTAACTCCGCATCTCATCGTTGGCACAGAGCGCACGATTCTGGCTGCCACTGGTAAGGAAAGGCCTGGAATTCAATCTGCCCTAGAAGCCTTGGAAGGGGTGGAAAAGGTCATGGCTGTCCTGGCTCCCTACAAAATGGCAAGCGCGGAATCGAAGCGCGAACCCACGGTTGTCAAGGTTAGGGACTTTGTCGCCGGTGCTGGTCATGTTGGCGTTGTTGCGGGCCCCTGCTCTGTTGAATCCCGTCAGCAAATCCTTGATATGGCCCATCTGGTCAAGTCCATCGGAGCTACAGCCCTCCGGGGCGGGGCCTACAAGCCCAGAACTAGCCCGTACAGTTTCCAAGGGCTGAAAGAAAAGGGACTCGAATTCCTTGTCGAGGCCCGCGAGGCCACCGGTTTGGCTATTTTCACAGAAGTGATGGCGCCTGAACTCGTACCGATAGTGGCCAAGGCGACTGATGTTCTTCAAATTGGCGCCAGAAACATGCAAAATTATCCTCTTCTCGAGGCCGCGGGTGAATCTGGTCTTCCCGTGCTTCTGAAAAGAGGCCCATCAGCCACGATTGAGGAATTGCTTTTGGCTGCCGAATATGTCCTCAAGACTGGTAATCCGAATGTGATCCTTTGCGAGCGGGGAATCCGCACTTTCGAGGACCACACCAGATTCACGCTTCCCTTGGCGACGGTTCCATATCTGCAGGAAAAGTCACATCTTCCCGTGATGGTGGACCCGAGTCATGGCACCGGCAAGGCAAGCCTGGTAGGCCCCATGGCGCGCGCGGCCATTGCTGCTGGAGCCAACGCCTTGATGTTGGAAATCCACGACGATCCAGAACACGCGATGAGCGACGGCTTTCAAGCTCTCACGCCACCTGTTTTCTCACAGGTGATGAATGAATGCCGGAAAGTCGCCTCCGCGCTCGACCGGACACTGGGTTGATCTCGGCGCCAGCAGGTTGAATTCCTAAAGTCATCCCACCACAGCAAGGGCAAGGACGGGATTCGATAGATTGAGACTCGTATTCAGATGCGATCATGGCATCCCATTCGGAATCACAAGATGCGCAACAGATCAAGCTAGGCATTACAATCAAGGACCAAAGTACGAACCCGCGAGCAAGAATCGCTTTCCGGGCTTCTAGAAGAGCGACAAGCAAAGATCGGCAACCCAAAGAGGGAACTTGAATGACAGTCAATGCAAAAGGCAAATACCGATTCACATTTGGGCCGTGGAACATATCCCGCGGTGCCGATCCTTTTGGTCCACCGGTGCGTGACGAATTGGCCTTCGCCCAAAAATTGGAAACATATAAGGCCTTGGGCTTCGATGGCGTGCAAATGCACGATGACGATGTCGTTCCTTACGGCGGTACATGGCAGGAAACCGAACAAGGAGCCCGGCGCGTCAAGAAAATGCTCGACGATCATGGGCTTTTCTGCGAATTCATAGCTCCCAGACTTTGGGAAGATCCACAAACGGTTGATGGTGCCTTCACAAGCAACTCTCCTGAAGATCGTAAATATGCGTTGGAGCGTTCGAAGCGCGCCGTGGATCTGGCCCATGTGATGGACACCAAAGACATCGTGCTGTGGCTGGCCCGGGAAGGAACTTACATCCGGGAAGCCAAATGCCCGATCACCGCTTCACAGAGGATTCTCGAAGCCGTTGACACACTTCTTGACCATGATCGAAGAATTCGCATTTTGGGCGAAATGAAGCCTAATGAACCCATGGACCACGCCTACCTGCCAACTCCAGGACACTTTCTGGCCTTGTGCTACCGCACCAAGGATCCTGTGCGCTGCGGAATCCTGATTGAAAGCGCTCACTCGATTCTTGCCGGCAACGATCCTTCCGACGACATGGCCTACACCCTGTGGCACAACAAGTTGTGGAGCGTCCATCTCAATGACCAGAACGGTTTGAAATACGACCAGGACAAAACCTTCGGTGCTGTCGACCTGCGTCGTGCGTTCAACACTGTATGGGTTCTGGAAAGGGCTGGTTATAACGGCTGCATCGGATTGGATGTGAAGGCCATGCGAACCACCAGGCCGGAGCATCAGACCAAGCACTTGGCCAATAGTCGGGAAATATTCCTCCGATTGGTCGATGTGTGCAGGGCCGTTGATCCAAACTTGGTGGAACAACTCCGGCAAACCCGCGATTATGAAGAGTTGGAAAGGTATATTATTGGCAAGCTGATGGGAAAATAAGCCCGAAAAATTGCCACCGCGTCAAACGGGTGCCCCAAAGGCACCCGTTTCTCTTTGAATTCACCATCCGCGGTTTGGAAGTTTGGAATTGTCAAATCCCTTGAAGCCGCGTGCCACCACGACCGACCAACGCGCCACGGGAACTCCGGTTGGGCCATGGCCAGTAATTTGGGTCGGTAACTCAACCGTTGAGAACGCATTCTTGAGGGAATCCGGCAAAGCATCAACGATGACAAAATCCTTTCCCAGAAATGTGCCCGGGGATTTGACCGGATTCGGCCAAAGGTCGTATTGACTGTGCCGATCACCCAAGGCGGCGCCGAGGCATTCGACTTGGGGCTGTCCAGAACAATAAAAGCCAATCAGCCCAACACTGCTCCATCGGTGTGCGGCCAACACAATCCCGGGATTTTTTTCCCTGATTTCATCGATAAATTTTGTCAGTTCTCGCCAACCAAGCAAACGGCAAGTTGGATCGATACGCCTGATCGGAGTTGGATTGCCATCGTTGGGGACCGGCATTATTCCGGCCAACAACGGCTGAACAACCGGTGAAGCGTGAAGTAGAACCACGATCAGAGCGCCTCCCCCCAGTGCCAAGGGCACCCAAGGCGCGTAACTTGCTCGCTGCGCCTTCAAATCACCCACCACCCAACTCAAAACCAAAGGAACTCCTGCCAAATAAGCCGTTACCGGCCAATTGACCTCACCTCCCCCGGTCTTCAGGCTGAACATTCCGAATACGACAAAAGTGGGCGCGGAAAGCCACCATGCCAACCGTTTCCCAGGATCGGTTTCCCTCCAAGGGTTTATCCTGACCATGGCAACGCACCATGCCACGAACCAGAAACCCAACAGCAATGCCATTTGCCCGCCGAGAAATGCCAAGGGCCCCATCCAGCGAACACCTGATGACGCGCGATCCACTCCGGCAAGGTTTCCAACATGGCGGAGCGTCACAAAATCATTCTTGATATTCCAAATCAGGATTGGCGCGCAGCAAATTCCAACCATTAGAATCCCCACCCAAGGAGCCGGGGACAAAAGCTTTCGACGCCACAAGGGGTCAACGATCATGGCCAAAAACAAGGAAGGGATGAAAAGAACCATCGTGTATTTAGCAAGGATGCCAATACCGACAGCGACTCCCAGAAGGATCCATGAGCTGGACCTCCCCTCCAGGAGAGCTTGATGCGCGAAAACCAGCGCCCAAACCCAGCAACATGTGTAGGGTGCGTCGATTGTCATCAGCAGGCCCGCCACCGCCACCGGGGGCAGGGTAAGAGCAGTCAGCATCGCGCCAAACGCCAATTTCCCGCTTCCGATGGTTTGACGCGTGAAAAAAAACAGCCCCAGAAGAAATCCACCGCCAAAAAAAGGAGCCAATAGACGGACCCGTAAGGCCGGATCGCATTCGAGAAATGGCGCAATTGGGCCAACCATGGCGTTTGACAAGGCGATCAGCCAAGCCACCAACGGACCCTTGCTGTAATAGCTCCAGTCAAGATGCCTGGACCAGTCCCAATAGTGAGCCTCGTCCTGCGCCAGGTTGTACGGACACAACCATGCCAAGTAAGCCAATCTGAAAACCGTTACCAGAAAACAAACCAAGAGGGCCCAGCCTGTCCAACGATCGGGATAAAAAGGGTTATCGCTAGAAGGAGAAACAGTTTCGGATGGATTGCTCATGGATGCGATCTTTCCATTAATGCCGCCCGTGGATCAAGAGGGGTGGAAAAACAGCGGGGATCAGCAGTACTCTTGGGTCATACTTCGGGGAAACACTATGCGGAATTTGCTGGCGTTGATCGGACTTGCCGCCATCTTTTTTGTCGTTGCCGGTTATTTCAAAGGATGGTTCAGCATCAATGGCAACGACATCGAACTGCATACCGAAAAAGCAAGGGAAGACATTCAAAAGGGGCTCAATGAAGGATTGAAAAGGGTATCTCAAAATCCTGGGTCGCCTTCTGGCGATCCAGCAAAACCCTGACTTTCAAGAACCGGCCCGCAGCAATCGACAAACTGCCGACATGATATCGTTGGCCAGCTTTTCTTCACTCGTGCTGGTAACAGACACTTGGGGTAAAACCCAGAGCTTGAAACTCCCGGCCACGGTTTCCACCAACTCACTACCTTGGCAAACAATCAACTCTGGGGGAATAATCGCCGCGCTGGCCAGCCAGGCCAACTGCCGCCCGGCAATGTCCAAGGCATCCGGCCCCAACAATCTTGACACCGCACCGGGATACAAAACCCAAACCTGCGGGACCTTCCGGGAAATCGCTCCAGTCAGACGCGAAGTGCCTGACGGACCACATTTCTGAATTTCCAGAATGTAGTCGCCCAGACCGAGTTCAACGACCAGACTTAGCTTGCCCTCTGATGCGTCACTTTCAAGCCGGTCACCCTCTCCCCCGGCCAGGTCGTATGAGCGCAATTCAAAACCATGAAATCCGATGAGTTGGGACAAAACACCAGCAAGATAGGCCGTACCAGCCGAAACACCGACACCCACAACCCTTGGCCTGCTAGTACCGGAAGATGACATCAAGGGACAGCCGGAAATTGAGAAGGGTTTCCTGCGGCTTGGCGATCGGAAACTCGAACGCGATACCGGTTTGGATGTTCTCGGAAAACTTGTAGCGCATGCCGGGAGCCAAGGTCAACTGATTGGCATTCGTTGAACTTGCACCTCCGAAGTTGACCAGATCGGCGCCACTCACTGTCAGGAGCGGAATGTTCGAACCGCCGGATGTGACATGGGACCAGTTCAAGTCCAAAAATGGATATATCTTATGCCAGTTAGCCACATCGTAATCGAGGTGGGCACTGAACAGGAGGTAGTCGGACCGAAGATTGTTGGCACCGAAGTTGTAGCCGAACATTCCCATGGTGTTGAAAGCCCCATAGGAACTCCGCAGGAATGTCTGGCCGACACTGGCGAACGGGGTCAGGCCAAGGTTGCCCGTGTTCTGGTAGACATTGCTGCTGCCGGGAACTTGTATCTGAAGGCCTCCAGCAGCAACGGTCCCGTTTCGCTCATCACGAAAAAAAGTCCATTTGGGCGTCAGCCAAAACTCGCTGAAGCCGTTGGAATCAAAGGTGTTCTGGTCGAGGGGTGCGGTGGCAGAACCCGTGGCGCCGATCCCGCCAAGCTTGTTGATGGTAAGCGAGATCTTTTCAGTCAATGCCGCGCGCAACTGTGTTCCGTACCAGAAAAGGCTACCGCTGGCGACAGGACTCGATCCTGGTATCGCCTGATAAATAAAGATTGGGCGAACTTCGGTTAAGGCGCGAGGATCCTCAAAGAAAAAGGGATTCGTTACCGGACTGATCATCTGGTCAAAGCCATGGTCACTTTGGAACCACCGACGCCCGGGAGTACATCCTGTAATTCCCAGGTATTCACCAGCTTGACTGAAAAACTGGGTTCCACCCTGCCCTGCCAGCGGCTGATTGGGATTGAAAGCACCGGCAGGGACGCTTCCGGGTGGAGCACCAAATGCAGGTGGTGGTGCCGATGCTGGGCCAGACTGCAAAACAGGCGGCGGAGGCACAGGGGCCTCTGATTGGACAAGCCTGATGCCTCCTGATTGGGCAGGCTGCTGATATTGGACCTGTTGGACAGTCTGATCGGGCGCCGACCAGTTAGCCGAACGATCAGGAACCGGTTGCCCCAATCGCACCGGCGAAGACCCGGATTGAGCCGAAACGCAGGCTGAAGCCAGGCCACTGGCCAAGGCCGCCATTAAAAATGTCTGGTTGGACCATCCCATGGCCCACTCCCTTGCCAAGAGACTCATCCATGAGCCTTCTTTCCATGTATCGACTTGCCAGGAAGAATTCGTAAGTCCCAAGTGTCGGTATGAAGAAATAAGGATTAAAAGCTGCGGCACTCTTTACCCAGACTCGCCAATCCTGCAATTGGGAGACGGACCCATGACGAAAGCCTTTTATATTTCAGCTGGGTTTCTTTTCACTTCTATTTCGATTTGCTGCTTCGATACGAAGGCATGTGGGTGGTGGGTGGAAGGGCACTCAAGAATCGCCGAGGCGGCCTCGAAAATCCTACCTCCCGAACTCCCGGCCTTTTTCAGAAGCGCGGGGAAGGATCTCGGACATTTGGCAGGTGATCCCGACCGATGGAAAAACAAGGACCTTCCACATCTCCGCTCCACCGAGAGCCCGGAGCATTTTCTTGACTTGGAGTACCTGGACGATTCCCCACTTCCGATTGACCGATATGCAATGCTGGATTTCCTGCGCGAAAAAAAGCGAAAAGCCACAATTGTGGGCATGCTTCCGTTTGCGATCATCGAATCCCATGACCGTTTGGCTTGCGCGTTTCAAGATTACCGGGCCACACCCGACGACCCGATCGTTCGCGCCAAATGCCTCATCCAAGCTGGAATACTCGCCCATTACACCGGCGACTGTTCAATGCCGCTCCATACCACCAAGGATTACGACGGCAAGCCGGATGGAAACGGTGGATTCAAGCAACGCGGCATCCACGCCCGCCTCGATGCGTTTCCAGAAAAGCACGGAATAACGGCGGAGGAATTGGCACGCGGCCTGACGCCAAATGAATTCAACGCCCTCAGGGATCGCGTGATGGATGAAATCCGACACGGACATCAATTTGTGCCCAAGACTTATGAGCTGGATTCCTCCGGAGCGTTTGAAAAGCCCACTACCGAAAGCAGGGACTTTGTGCTGGCACGCTGCCGGCGTGGTGTTCGATTCACTGCTGAACTGTGGATTTCCGCATGGCGCAAAAGCGCCAGTTTGCCAAAGCCCTACTGACTTTTAAGCAATTGATCCCGCGCCCAGATGGCCGCCGCCCGGATCCCGCCTTCGGCGTGCTCGACAAACGATTCCACCAAGGGCAAGTCTTGTTTGTCTCCCTGGCTTCCAAGCAGCCAAAGCGCGTTGCGCCTCAAACCCTCAGGGCGGGATCTCCAAATGGCAGTTTTTCGAAACATGCTCCGGAGCGCCCCATCGTCCGCCCTCAGGATGGCTCTTGGATCGATCGCCGCCAACTCGCTCGAATGGCCAATGCTGTCGTGGGAAGCCAAGGAAGGCTTTCGGTTCCAAGGACAAACTTCTTGGCAAATATCACAACCAAATAACCATCCCTCCAATTTATCCGGAATCCATTCTGGACCCGCTCCACGGTGCTCTATCGTCCAGTAGCTGATGCACTTGCCGGCATCAAGCCAGTGGGAATCAGACAGGGCCTCGGTCGGGCAGGCCTGAATACAGGCCCTGCAGGAACCGCACCGATCCGCTTCAAAAGGTGGGTCTGGAGGTATTTCCAAGTCCAGAAGGATCGCACCCAGAACCGTGAAGCTACCCAGTCTGGGGTTGATCAGCATGGTGTTGCGGCCAATCCACCCCAAACCTGCCCTGCGGGCAAAATCCCGTTCCATCAGCGGAGCAGTGTCAGCAACAACCCTTCCCCGCACCCCTGGAACCCGGTTCTCAATCCATTTCAACACCCGTCCCAGACGCTCCCACAGAACCTCGTGGTAATCCGGGCCTCGCGCGTAGCGGGCAATTTTGCCCACGGTGGGGCCACCATTGAGTCTCGCACCCGCGTATGGCATCACTGCCATGACCACGGTTTTGACACCTGGCAGGATGGAATCGGGGTGTTTCCGGGCCAATGCGCCCCGCTCCATGAATGTCATCCCGGCATGCGAACCGGAATGAATCCATTCCATCAATCGATGAAAGCCGTCAGCCTCAGTCGCCGGCGCGTAACCAATCGCTTGGAATCCTTGGGCGAGGGCCTGTTCCCGAATTCCTCGCGCCAATTCCGAGGACGCGACTTCCTGACCCATCAATCACTTCCACGCCCGGCCAAGAGGCCTCGGCTTTTCATCCAATTCTGAAGTTGCTTCGGCCACTGGGAAAGCACAGGGTCCTTGGGGGCCAAGCCGACCCCATGCGGGCCGTTCTCGTAAACAACCATCTCGACCGGAACACCTGCTTTCTTGCAAGCTTCCTCGTACATCTGGCTGTTTTGGATGACAACAGCCTTGTCCGCCTTCGTATGGAACAAGAATGTGGGTGGAGTTTCCTTCGTTACTTGCAAATGGTTGCAGAGGCTGGTTACCAACGCCTGGTCTGGATTTGAGCCAAGAAGATTTCGGCGCGAACCCATATGCGCATGAGGTGGTTCCAAGGTGATGACCGGGTAACACAGAATGGAAAAATCCGGCCTGCTGGAAACCTTGTCAATCGGGTCATTCGGGTCCAATGATTCCCCCTTGAAGTGTGTGCTGACAGTTGAGGCCAAATGCCCCCCGGCGGAAAATCCCCAAATCCCAATCCGATTAGCTTCAATTCCCAAATCCTTGGCGTTGGCTCGGGTGTAACGGACAGCCCGCTGAGCATCCATCAATGGAACAGGATGCTTATAACCCGGGGCATGCCGATACTTAAGGACACAAGCGGTTATCCCTATCGAATTGAGAAATTCTGCCGGTTCTTTACCCTCATGGCCCATGGCCAAGCCTCCGTAACCTCCTCCGGGGCATACCACCACCGCCGTCGGCACAGCCTTTTCCTTGGCAGGCTTGTAAATAGTGAGGGTCGGGGCATCACCAGGCTTATCAGCCAAAATCATTGGCGCCTTACCGGTCCAAAGTGGCACGGTGGTTTGGGTAGGCGTCAAAAGGGCCACAAGACACGAAAACAGGGAAATCATCACCGGATCGATCCTCCAAAAGGATGAGAGCAACGGATTCGCAAAACATCTTCGGCTGAGCAGCGTATAGTATGTGTCGGGGGTTGGGTACCCCCGAAAGCCCGTAAGGGAAAGGGGGCGATCTGGTTTCGACCGGGCGAACGGAAGTGTGGTGAGCGTGCCGTGGTTGATCGGATGGCCACGTAAATATCCGATCGCACTACAACTGCTGAACCGCAGTTGACCCTGGCGGCCTAAGTAGGCCTCCCCATGTCGTGATCCCCGCCTGAGGGGTCACGGCGCGGACGTAAGTCAGGCTCGTCTGGGCCAGAAACCTCGCAAGGGGTTACGCTGGTGGAGGCCCGGGCCAGAACTCACAACCGGCTAGTTTCCCTTGTTCCTGCTGTTCGGTGGAAGGGAAGCGAACATGGTTGGCTGTCGCAAGACAGGTCAACCGGCTAGAACCAGCTACGCATGTAGAACACCACATGGAAGCGCTTCGGGACCGGGGTTCGACTCCCCGCGCCTCCACTTAAAAGTAAGAAAGGGGACGGAAATCCGTCCCCTTTCTTATTGGATCAATCTGATTGCAAACAATTGACTTAGGCGCAGGATAGCAATGGCAGAATGGTTCGGAACATTCCAGGCATGTCTTCAGCATGCGCGCAGGTCACCAAATTATTGTCCACCACAACTGGATCGTCGCTGAAGCTGGCCCCCGCGGCTTTCACATCGTCCCTGATGGCCACGGCGCAGGTCACGCGCCGGTTGTTAATGGCACCAGCGCTGATCAAAATCTGAGCCCCTCGGCCGATTGCGATGACCAATTTTCCCTCGTCAAGGAATGTCCGCGCCAAATCAAGCGCTTCCTCGCGTTGCCGCAATCGCTCGGAAGCCGCCCCCCCCGGAAGCACCAGAATGCTGAATTCGTTAGGGTTGATTTCCCGCAATGACAAATCAGGGTCGATTCGGTAACCATGCAACCCCGTGACCACCATGCCGCTAGGGCTCACAAGGCTCGTTTGGATCCCTTCTTCCAGCAGACGGTACCACATCAGATGAACTTCAAGGTCTTCAAAACCTTCCGCTGCAAGAATAAGCGCCTTCATGAGCTTTCCTCAAAATGAACCATGGCGGGCCAACATCCCAATCGCCCCATACATGGCTTGGGATCACGGAAGCAATGGGCAATGAGAGACTGCGCCAACGAATGTCACTTTCTATCTTAAGCCTGACCTGACAAAATGAGTTATGGCGGCATGGGATTCCGCCGTTGATGAGGAAGGATTGCAACCATGTCGGAAGTGAGTCCAGCCAAGGGGCCAGCGAACCCTTCCCCAGTCGAGGGAATCAAGGCGGCAAGCCACGGGTTGCGGGGCGCCATCTCGTCGGTGATGGCAAGCGGAGCTGACCACTTCGAGGAAGCTGAAAAACAGCTGCTGAAGTTTCACGGCAGCTATCAGCAGGAAGACCGGGATGCACGCAAGGCCAAGCGAGAGGACGGCCAAGCTGGCAAATATCACATGTTCATGGTCCGCGGACGCATTCCAGGCGGGAAATTGACTGCGGAGCAATACTTGGTTCTCGATGATTTGGCCACCAAGTATGCCAACAATACCCTTCGGCTCACCAGCAGGCAAAGCGTTCAGTTCTATGGCATCCTGATGAAGGGCCTCAAACCGCTCATCGCCGGCATCAATCAATGCATGCTCAGCACCTTGGCTGCCTGCGGGGATGTCAACAGAAATGTGATGGCTTGCCCGGCCCCGATCCGAAACAGCAAGGTTCACGACCAATTGCAGGCCGATTGCCATGCCTTGGCCATGCATCTGGCACCTAAGACCAGTGCTTATCATGAGATCTGGGTTGATGGTAAGACAGCGGGAACCCCCGCCGAAGATGTCGAGCCCATTTATGGGAAGGTTTACCTGCCACGCAAATTCAAGACCGGCTTCGCGTTGCCAAATGACAATTGCATCGACATCTTTGCCCAGGATCTCGGTTTGCTTGCAGATGTAAATAATGGTGAAATCACAGGTTACGATGTGCTGGTGGGTGGCGGGATGGGCAGGACCCACGGCCGCGCCGACACCTTTGCTCACTTGGGTCACCGAATACTTTATTGCACTCGGGAGCAACTGCTGGATGCCGCCGAGGCTGTAGTGAAGTTTTACCGGGATCACGGCAACCGTGCCGACCGCAAGAGGGCCCGCATCAAGTATCTTGTCGCTGATCTTGGCGTTGAAAAAGTGAGGGAGATGCTGAAGTCCTACCTTCCTTTCCCGCTTGTGATGCCGAAAAACATGCCAGTGACCGGGCACGATCCCCACCTTGGTTGGAATGAACAAGGGGACGGAAAGTTTTGGTACGGCATCAGCGTTGAAAACGGGCGAGTCAAGGACGAGGGCTCATTCCGCCTGAGGTCCGCCTTGCGCAATTTGATTACCGATCTGCGGTGTGAGGTTCGACTGACAGCGCAGCAAGACATCCTTCTGTGCGGCCTCGATCATGCCGCTTTGCCAAAAGTCGAAAAAACCCTCCGGGAACATGGAGTGAAATTGCCAGGTGAGATTTCCAATGTCCAACGATACAGCTTGGCCTGCCCTGCCATCCCCACCTGCAGTCTGGCCATCTGCGAATCCGAGCGAACACTTCCGGGCGTGGTGGACGAGATGGAAACCATTCTCAATGAACTGGGGCTTGAGAACGAGAAATTCTCCATTCGGATGACGGGGTGCCCGAACGGATGCGTTCGCCCTTACACTTCGGATGTGGGACTCGTTGGCAGATCAGGCGACAAGTACCTGATGTTTGTTGGCGGCAGAGTTCTGGGTGATCGACTGAACTTCCCCGCGAAAGATCTGGTACCTCGCGCTGAGATCGCCGGCACCCTCAAGCCGCTGCTGGCCAGGTTCAAAACGGAGCGCGCTTCCGGGGAAAGTTTTGGCGACTACTGCCACCGACTGGGCCAGGAACAAGTCAGGGCTGCCTTGGCCGCCACTAATTAACAGGATTTTCAATGAATGTTTTGGTCATTGGCCGTGGCGGCCGCGAACATGCCTTGGCTTGGAAATTGGCCTGCTCCAACCGAACAAATAAGGTCTTTGTCGGCCCTGGGAACGCCGGGACAATTGGTGGCCCCGGGGGCAAGATTATCCCGATTGCCCTCAATCCGCTTGATTTCGCCGCTTGTGTGAAATTCTGCAAAACCGAGAGCATTGGACTGGTTGTCATCGGCCCGGAAGATCCGCTAGCCGCGGGTATTGTGGATGCTTTGGAATTTGAAAAAATACGAGTTTTCGGCCCCAGTAAGGCTGCTGCGCAGCTTGAGGCAAGCAAGGTCTTTTCAAAAACCCTGATGCGTGAAGCCTTGGTTCCAACAGCCGACTTTCAAGTTTGTGACCACCCCCAAATCGCCCGCACTTACATCGACAGCCAAATCGAGCCGTTGGTGATCAAGGCCGATGGCTTGGCTGCGGGAAAAGGTGTCATTGTTTGCGACAACGGCGACGAGGCCCGCCGGGCTGTTGAAAGGATCATGGTGAAGGAGGAATTCGGTAAGGGCGTTGGCCGCCAGATTGTTATCGAACGCCGCCTTCATGGTCAGGAATTAAGTATCTTGGCTCTGGTTTCCGGACGCTGCATCCTTCGATTGGAAGCAGCACAAGACCACAAGGCCGCATTCAATGGAGATAAGGGACCAAACACCGGAGGGATGGGCGCCTACAGTCCGGCGCCGCTGGCCACCCCGGAATTGATGGAAAAAATCGACGAGGAGGTTTTTGTCCCCACCATCCACGCGATGAAAAGGCGAAAGACGCCGTACAAGGGTTGTCTTTACGCTGGAATGATGCTGTGCCCGCAAGGACCCAAGGTTCTCGAATTCAATTGCCGCCTCGGTGATCCTGAAACACAACCCGTGCTGATGCGCCTAAAAACCGATCTCTTGGATCTTCTGGAAGCTGTGGTGGACGAGAGGCTGGAGGAATTCGCCGATCGCGTGGAATGGGATCCTCGTCCTGCCGTTTGCGTGGTCATGGCGGCGCAGGGCTATCCCGGCCCCTACACCAGGGGAACGCCGATCCATGGCATTGAAGACGCCGTGAAATTGCCGAATGTCCAGGTCTTCCATGCAGGAACAACCCGCAATCAAAGGGGAGAGGTGGTGACCGACGGCGGAAGGGTGCTTGGTGTCACCGCATTGGGCGAAACCATCGAGGCCGCGCGCAACCGGGCGTACGAAGCCGTTGGATTGATCAAGTTCACCGGCATGCAATTTCGAACCGACATTGGTAGGAAAGCCTTGGTTAAATCCACCTGAATCCTTCCCCGGAGTCAGCATTCATGGCATGGATCAACGACTGGATCGGGTTTCCCCATGCGACTCCCATCCTTGTCGCCGCCATGTGCTTGATAGCGATCGCCTACAGGTATTACAGCGCTTTTCTTGCCGCCCGGGTCGCCTGCTTGAGCGATGCGAACATCACGCCAGCCCATCGTCTCGAGGATGGACAAAATTACCATCCGACAAGCAAGCTTGTGCTTTTCGGCCACCATTTCGCCGCCATTTCAGGTGCCGGACCGCTCATCGGGCCGGTCCTGTCAATCCAATATGGCTTCCTTCCCGGCCTGATTTGGCTGCTTGTGGGTGTGTGCCTCGCGGGCGCGGTGCAGGACATGCTGGTTCTGGCGGCCTCAGTGCGGCGCGACGGCAAGTCCTTGGCGGAGATCGCCCGGGAGGACTTGGGCGCGAGCGCCTATGTGGCGATTTCATTTGCCATACTTTTTATCGTTATTATTGCCTTGGCCGGATTGGGTTTTGTTGTCGTGAAGGCCCTGGGGGGCGAGGAAGTCCCGATTCCCGCGATGACGAAACTGGCACTGGCGGAGGGTCGAACGATCGAATCAATCGAATCTCCGGTTGGTAAAAACCGATATCGCATTCCGTCCGGCACTACGATCACCCTTGGCGGTAAAAACGGCGGCAGTTTCAAGCGTCCGGAGGCGTTTGTGCTGGAACTGCCTGCAGGCCAGGCCTTTCCCGGACAGGCGCTGATGCCCGGGCAGGTCAACTTGGTCCTGCCTGAAGGTGGAAAGCAGATTATCACCGGCAGCTCCTGGGGGCTTTTCACCATTGCCGCCACGGTGCCCATCGCGCTTCTTGTGAGCG
>CAWUNZ010000055.1:0-15485 GCA_963923445.1 uncultured bacterium | reverse complement strand
TGAAGAATTCCGGAACCGGCAGGGGAAACCTGGCCGGGTGGATTGGCAGGCCTGCCTCGCGGCACCGTGTGAAGTATGGGTCCGCGGAACGGGTGTTGGGAACCATGAGCATGTTGGGGGGAATCGCGCCCCCATTGTCACGCTGGAAGACCTTGCTCAGTTCATGCTGCGATGGCCTCATCGCCGGATCGTAACCGTCCCGTAAAAGCCTCTTCATCGACGGACTGTATGGCCTGAGTACCTTGCGATTGTCAGCGCGAGGTTCCGTGGTTTTCGACAACCACCACACAAGGTTCACCGCATCCTTCACGCGAGTCCGCCGAATGGTGACCCATTGCGCGGGCGTTGGCAATTTGCTTGGGTTGAACCAGTAAAAATCCTGGGCCAGAAAGAAAATCCTCGAAAGCTGCAACAACAACTCGTACTGGTAAAGCGACCTGGTGCCCGAACCTCGGTTCCAAGCCCCACCCAACTCAAGGACAAAGCTTCCCTTGGGATGGAGAATCCGGTGAATTTGCTCGACATACGGCCAAAGCCACGCGGCGTAATCGGCCGGTTCGACATTGCCATAAGCTTTCCGCCGGCGGAGGGCAAAGGGCGGCGAAGTCACCACAAGGTCCACCGACCCGTCAGCCAAGGCGCCCATGCCGTCGAGTGAGTTGATGTTCCAACACTGCCCCATTCGGGTGCTATACGCAGCCTCGGGCGCGCTGATCCCGCTCTTTACCGGTATGCGAAGATTCGTTGCCAAAGGATCCTTCCCCCCGGATGGATTCGAGGGGCGCTAATAGCGATCGTCAGGACACCAAGTCCATAGCAGTTTTGGATTTCACCAATGCGAAATTGGGCCGTCTGGCACCGCCACCGCATGGTCGATCGGTTCCCAAGCGTCCGCCGCGCGATGAGCAATGCGCTCCTCCACGCGGTTCGCCAGCGACTCGAAATGGTCGATGCTCCGCAGCATGACAAGCTCCTGCTGCAAATCATGTCCCGGCTTGAGGGCCTTGCAGTACCAGCCAGCCACCTTGCGGAAGGTGAGGCAAGCGAACCGCTCGTCGCGGATGGTTGAAAGCAGTCGGAAATGCCGTCGCATGAAGCGAAGCCGTTCAAGCGGCGACGGTCCGGGGCCCGGGTCACCTGTACGATCCCAGGCATCAAGCTGCCGAAAAAACCAAGGATTGAGAAAAGCTCCCCGCCCGATGGCAAGCCCGGCGCATCCCGTTTCCCTCAGCATGCGCGCAGCGTCAGCCAGGGTCTTGACATCACCGTTGCCCAAAACGGGAATATCGCGGGTTGCTTCAACCACCCGCCGGATTCCATCCAAGTCAACATTTCCGGAAAAGCCCTGCTCCCTCGTCCGGCCGTGGATGGTGATGCCCTTCACCCCCGAAAGTTCAAACTCCCGGGCCAACTCCGGCGCCGTATGGGTTGACGCGTCCCATCCGAGGCGCATCTTCACGGTCACCGGCACGGCAACCGCCTCGACAACGGCCCGAACAAGGTCAACCGCCCTGCCCACCTGGCACAAAAGCGCTGAGCCACCGCCGCCCTTGGTTACCTTGTTCACAGGGCAACCCATGTTGATGTCGATGCTGGAGGCCCCCAAGCCTTCAACCTTCCGGGCCGCCTGAGCCAATTCAGAAGCGTCCGCTCCGTAAATCTGAACAGCCCATGGGCGGTCCTCGGGGGAGGTCATTACCAGGTCGAGTGTTTTCACGGAGCCAAGCAGCAAGGCCCGGGCGTTCACCAGGTCGGTCGTGGCCAAGCCAAGGCCACCCATCTCCCGCACCGCCAAGCGAAACGGGAGATTGGTGTAACCGGCCAACGGTGCGAGGCAAAAACGGCTGGGTAAACCAAGGCTGCCAAGCCTCAATGACTTGCCCGGAACCTGTTCAGGTATGGTTGTTGCCGGGTGCATTCCCGGACTACTCCTTGTCGTGAACAAATTTATTGGGAGTGCCCTGAAGGGCCGAACCGGATCCCGGGCGCCACAAGGCAATATCCTCGATTTTGCGCGCGAGTTCGATGTCGAGGTCTGTCAAACCCCGATGACTATGGGTTTTCAGCTTCACGATCACCCGCCCCCAAGTCACCTCCAGGTCGGCATGGTGCCAAGCCGCCTCGCACGCGAATCCCACGGCATTGACGAGCATCAGGGTCGTTGGCCACCCATCGGTGCTGAATTTGCGGCGAATCCAGCCATTTTCAATGGTCCATTTTTCGAGGCCTGACTGGTCCAGCTTTTTACGGACTACATCCTCGGCCAAAACTTGAACGTCTCTGGACATACATCAAGACTCCTGCCCACCATGTCATGCATTCACACCATGGTATCGGAGCGCGTTTAGCCGACGCGATGGCGCATGCGGATTCGGTCATTAATTCCGCTAGTTTTGCCGGTCATGCTGGCCGGATGCGGAAAAGATCCGGAACGCCTGGGAGCCATGGCAGGGAAGGTCGCCGCGCGGGTGGGGTCTGCCACCGGCGCATTGAAAACCCGTCTGACCGCCCAGACACTTTTGTTTCCCGGCTTTGTCGAAGGGTTGGAAATCAGCCAGAAGGTCAGGTTGCGAGTCCTTCTGGACAGCAGGCTGACCGGTTGCGATGTCCACGCGCGCGTGATGGATGGCGATATTGTGGAACTGACCGGAAGCCTGGCGACGGAGCAATTGAGACCATTGGTGCTTCAGGCCGTTGAATCCGTCCCGGGTGTCCGCGGCGTCGCTGATGGATTGAAGGTGGAAGCCAAGACCGCCCCGTGACTTTCGATAGTTCGTATTGTTGCCACCAGCCTGAAGCACAACCGAATTATTGTTCCATGTCTGCTGGCGTGGCGATCAAATATAGTGTGGCTTGATAATCAATTATCCATCTTACAGGGCTCCGAATGCTTTCTCCCAGAACGACCATACTGGCAATATTTGCTGTAGCATTATCGATCATCTGCCACGGAACTGCCTTCTCTTCAGAAACCGTATTTGCAGACGCCAAAATGAGCGTTGATTCATTTCTGAAATCCTACTGTTCCTCCTGCCATGCGGGCGAGAAACCCAAGGGAGACTTCGCCACCGACCCCAAGCGATTACCGGCCGATTTCAACGACTTGGCCACCGTCGGTCGCTGGAAGGAGGTCCTGCGGGTTTTGGGCAGCCATGAAATGCCCCCCAAGAAATCCAAGCAACCTCCAGCCAAGGAAACCTCTCAGGTCATCGACTGGGTGACACGGCAGTTATTGGAATCAGAGGCTGGCAAAAAGGCCTCCTCCGTCACCATGAGGCGATTGAATCGTGAGGAATACCGCAACACGATTCGGGACCTGATCGGGGTGGATTTCGACACCTCCGGTTTTCCGCAGGATCCACCCGCCGCAGGTTTTGACAACAACGGCGGCGCCCTGACATTCTCACCCCTTCATGCCGAGTTGTACCTCTCCGCCGCGAGGCAGGTCATCGACCGCGCCTTGGTGGAAGGGGACCGCCCCGCCACCGTGAAATGGCGGTTCATTCCCAAGGTCGGGCCTGCCGACAGAACGAGGGTTCGCCTGGACTCCAAGAACAATCCCTTGGTCAACGGTGGCAACAATCGCCAGGAAGGGCGATTTGTCGCGGTTCATGTCGAATCCTGGGACAAGTCTGTCGGGGCGCGTGATTTCCGGGTTCCTCATGCCGGCATGTACGCGATCCGGATTTCCGCCGCGGGAACAGTTCCCGACCGGGCCGCG
This sequence comes from uncultured bacterium, assembly GCA_963923445.1. Taxonomy (GTDB): domain Bacteria; phylum Planctomycetota; class Planctomycetia; order Gemmatales; family Gemmataceae; genus REEB421. Next base: position 11,764 of record CAWUNZ010000055.1, on the reverse strand, counting down.
GTCATCCAAAGCGCCGCGAAAATACTTGCCGCCCGCCGGGAAGAGCAAAACACCAAGCAACCCAATCGCGCCAAGCAGAACCAAGAGCAGTACGAAAGGGACCTCGGGCACTTCAAAACCGACCCCATGTACGACTACGGACCAGCGCGTATCAAGTTGGTCCTGCAATTGGGCCCCCAACCCAAAACCTTGGCCGAATTCGACGCGACAGGAACGATCAGTCAACCCCAAGTTCACGAGTTTAAAACTCGTTTTACAACAGAATCGGCTGGAATCAGCCTTCAATACGACTACGCCATTCCCAAGGTCCTCGAAAATTTCTGGATGCAGCGGCGCGATGAATTCGCCCGCCCGGAAATGCTGGTTGAATGGTTCGAGATTGAAGGACCGCTTCACGACTCATGGCCCCCATCCAGCCACACTAGAATTCTTCACGATTCCCCCCGGCGCGATTCCGACGAACGGGGATACGCCTCGGAAGTGGTGTCCAGATTCATGCGCAAGGCTTACCGCCGCCCGGTCACCAAGGAGGAAGTGGAAACCAAGCTGAAGCGATTCGACAGGTCCCGGAGGGATGGCGCATCGTTTATCGAGGCCATCAAGCAACCCCTCACCGCCGTCCTGGTTTCACCCCATTTTCTTTATCTTTCCGAGGCCGATTCCCAACCCGGCGCCCCTTTGAACCCGCATGAATTGGCAAGCCGGATCTCCTTTTTCCTTTGGTCGACCATGCCTGACCCGGAACTTTCCGCATCGGCTGACAACGGTTCTCTCCTCGAACCTTCAGAAAGAGTCAAACAAGTGAGGCGAATGCTCAAGGATGACCGGAGCAACGCCTTGGTTCGAAATTTTGCCGGACAGTGGCTTGGCTTGAGGGAGGTGGGCAGCAACCCGCCGGCCCCCGACCTTTACCCTCAGTACGACCGCCACCTTGAAACTTCCATGATTGCCGAAAGCGAATCATTTTTTCGGGAAATCCTTGCCAAAGATCTTGATGCCATGAACCTGGTCAAGTCCGATTTCGTGATGGTGAATGAACGCCTGGCGCGTTTCTATGGAATCAATGCCGCCATCAAGGACGAGGGCCGACTGGTTCGTGGCGACTCCTTCAGAAGGGTTTCCGTTCCTGCCGGGATTCGCCGCGGCGGCGTGGTGACCCAGGCATCGATTCTTTCCATCACATCCAACGGAACAAGAACTTCCCCGGTCAAGCGTGGCACATGGGTCTTGAAAAACCTGCTGGGAATGGATCCAGGGTTGCCCGTCGCCAATGTGGGGGACATCGCTCCCAAGGTGCCCGGAATCGACAAGGCCACTGTCCGGCAACGGCTTGAAATCCATCGGTCGTTGGAACAATGCGCCCGGTGCCACAACCGAATCGATCCCCTTGGTTTCGCCTTGGAGAATTACAACGCCGCCGGCGAATGGCGAGACCGCGAGGGATTCGGTTACAAGGGGCGTATCCAAGGAAACGACCCCCTGATCGACGCCCGTTCCGAGATGGTGGACGGCACGCCGATCATCGGCGTGGAAGGATTACAGCAGGCCATAGTCGCCCGATCCGATCGTTTTTTGCTTTGTCTTGCGGAAAAAATGTTCACCTATGGCCTGGGACGGGAAACAACCTTGGCCGACCAAATGGAAATCCGATCGGCCGTTGAGCGCATGGGGCACCAAGGAAACACCATCCGTGCCCTGATTGAATCGATTGTGGTTTCCAAGCCATTTGGCAACCATTGATAGGGGCACACAGAATGAAATCGACCCAAGTAAGCCGCAGAACGATTCTCAGGGGCGCTGGAGTCGCCCTGGGCTTGCCCTGGCTTGAGGCCATGCTTCCCAAGGCTGGCGCGGCCCCATCCACCTTCAAGCCATGGGACAAGTCCAATGTGGCCCCGGCGCCACGCCTGGTTTGCTGCTATGTGCCCAACGGCGTGAACATTATTGAATGGGTTCCACAAGGCTCGGGAGAAAACTATACCCTTTCCCCGACTCTTTCCGTGCTGAAGGATTACCGCGCCGATTTCTCGGTGATCAGCGGCTTGGGGCACCCTTCATCGCAAGGGGGACACAGCGGGGCCGACACCTGGCTGACGGGAGCCAACCTGAAGTCCAAGCCAGGTTCGGATTACGCCAATTCCGTTTCGGTGGATCAGGTGTTGGCGGAAACCCACGGCCCCAAAACCCGCTTCGGTTCCCTTCAGCTTTCAGACATGAGCGGCACCGGCTCCGCGGGCCACAGCCACACTCTTTCCTTCGACATCAACGGCACGCCAGTGCCGGCCGAAAATTCACCCCGCCGGCTCTTTGAACGACTTTTTGTCCCGGAAACCGCCGCGGATCGGCAAGCGCTCCTCAAGCGGTACGCCGAGCGCCGATCCCTCCTGGACGATGTGGCCGAGGAGTCCAAGGCGCTCAATACCCGCCTTGGAACCCAGGATCGCCGAAAGATGGAAGAATACTTCGCCAGCGTTCGGGCCACGGAAAAGCAGATCGCCCGCATGGCCGCGTGGGTGGATGTGCCCAAGCCGCAGGTCTCGGAGGCCGGCCTGCAGCTAGGCTCCAAGCCGATGGACGGCCATGACCGCCCCATGTGGATCGATGTGATGCTTGAACTGGTCTATCTGGCCTTCGTCACCGACCTCACCCGGGTCGTGACCTTTGAATGGAGTCGGGAGGCGGGTGGCTTTGGCGGCGGGGGAGAGAATCATCATGAGCTTTCCCACCATGGCGGCGACGCTGGAATGCTCAAAAAACTTGCGGAAATCGACCGTTTCCACCTGACCAAGCTGGGCCGTTTCATGGGAATGCTCAAGGCGACCGGGGAAAACGGAGGCAGCGTGCTGGATCGCACCGCCATCATGTTCGGTTCAGGCATGAACAGCGGCGCCGGAGGGGAGCATTCACCACGCAACCTGCCCCTGCTGGTCGCGGGCGGCGGCAAGTTGGGGCTGAAATTGGGAAAGCACTTGGCACACGACCCGGCCAAGGCTCCGCCACTCTCGAATGTCCTGCTGAGCCTCGCGCGTGCCACCGGCGCGGACCTCGCCAAATTCTCCGATTCAACGGGGCCGCTTGCAGGCCTTGTCTGACTTTGCGTCCTTTCTTCCAATGAGGCAAAGCTTGCCAAACCTCGGCATTTTTTTGATGGCGGCCTCGCGGCTCAAGGCAGTACCGCGGGAGTGACCTGCTTCCTGATGGATCATTTGCACCGGGCGCCTGGCGCGCGTGTATTTCGAAGCAATACCCGAGTTGTGTTGTTCCAGTCGCCTCTCCGGATCGGTGGTGACGCCTGTGTAAAGCGTGCCGTCCGCGCACAACAGGACATACACGACCCATTTCTTCGATATATCCATGTGTTTCCCCGGACACAAAAAAATGAAGCCGCGAGGTCCTGGTCCTCGCGGCTTCGGTCAACCTTTGGTCGGGATGGCCAGCCTGGCGGGCGGGTGTCCGAAGTCCGCGGGCTACAGGCTGGTCATGAATCCGGCCTCAGGGTTGAGCGGGCACCTTCGGCAGCAACGAGCCGATGGGAACGGGAGGACCTGAACCTGCAACACCCAAACCGCTTCCCTCGCGAATCCGGGCGCCAACTGGCGTGATCGCGGAAGCAGGGGCACCGATGGGCGAGACCACAGTGGAAGTGGGGCCATTGGCCGGCAAATCAAGGGCGGCGATAACAGGAGTGGTTGAATTCACGGAGATGGGCGCGGCGGCGGGAGCGAGGCTCAAACCGGGTTGAGCCACGGGTTTGGAAGGCACCGCGGGCTTCGCGGGTTTCTTGTCACCACCCTCGGTAGCGGGCAAGGCGTCAGGCACGGAGGGAGCCTTTTCGAACAAGGCGGGAAGGCTTGGGACATCGTTTTTCGGCAGGGTGGGAAGGCCTACCTGGCCAGCATCGGGCTGGAACTCCTCATGAGACACGGCGCGGGCCTGCTCGCGGAGCACAAGGGCCTTGCTTCGTTCCCGCTGGTGTTCCACGGCCCGGACTTGGGCGACGCCTGGCAGCGCGCCTTCGGCAATCACCACATTGTTATGCTGGAGCAAGGTACCCTTGCCGTACTCGAAGTTTACCAAGGCGTTGTTGTACTTCACGATGGCGTCGTACTCGTTAGCCAGCGCGTCGGCCCAGAATCGCTGGGCTTCGAGAAGAATGTCGATCGTGTCGCGCTTGGCATCGCCACCGGCGCTGCGGCCAGCGAGAAATTCCTGGAAGCGAATCCGCAACTGCTCCCCGAAGGCCTCACGCTGGGCGCGCTGCACCTTGATCTGTTCGTAGCTGGTGAACATCCGGCGATACGCTTGGGACAGCGTACGCCCGACCCGCAGTTCCTGGTCATGAAGAATCTCGTAGGCGCGGGCCAGTTCCAGCTTGGCGATGCGCACATTGGCGTTGGCCACGCGGAAACCGATCGGAACATTGAGGCGCAGGCCCATCGACCAGTTATTGAAGTGATTGCTGGCCAGGTTGCGCAACGCGTTATCCGAGTTGGGGCCATCCAGCCCGGTCCCGATGGAGTTCACATCGTAGGTGCTGGTGAAGCGCAGGTCGGGCAGAAGGTTGTTGCGCTGGTTGATCAGTTCCAACTGGCGAACCTTCACTTCCTTTCGGGCCAGCGACAATTCGGGGCGAAGGTTGATGCACTCCTCGTAGGCGGAATCCCAATCTGGCTCGAAGCGGGCCAGGGTGGGGGCATCCACCGGGATGATTCTTGTGCCATCCTCGGCCGAAAGACCCATCAGGTTTCGAAGTTGGCGCTCGTTTTCCAGCACCTGGTCAAGGGCCGCCAGTCGCTGGCCTCTGAAAAGTTCAAACTGCCCCCGGGTTTGGGCGACATCGGCCAAGGTGACACGGCCGGCATCGAGCCGGGCCTTGCTGATGCGCCAGGCCTCATATCCCTGCCGCATGGCCTGCTCGCGGGCATAGAGAGCCCAGTAGGATCCGTAAAGGTTCCAGTAAGCTGTTTCGGCGTTCAAGAGCAGCACCGCGACGATGCGCTCAAGCTCGGCGCGCGACTGGTCGTAGCGAAGCCGGGTGATCAGAATGCCATCCTGCGCCGTGGTGGCGTTCAAAATACCGGGGCTGATGAGACTGTTGACGCCACCGGCGCGCAATTGGTTGATTTCCGTGCCGAAATCACGCAACAGGGGCTGTTCAAATTGAAACTGAAGGTTGGGACGGTAGGAAGGATTCACACGCGCCGGGAGGTTCGTGAACTGATAGTCGGTCTTAAAGGTGATGCCCGCGACACCACCGGAGGCCAACGGCTTCAACACGCCCGTGCTGAATGAGGAATCGGCCTGGCGAATGGCGTTGAGCCCTGTCGCTCCCGCCTGGAACGAATCCAGAGGCGTACCCACTGGCCGATCGGTGTTCTGCCAGTTCATGCTGGTGGTCCAGACCGCATCAAAACGCGCCATCGCGTTTTCAATGTTGGTGCCGGCCACGGCGGGATCGAGTTGGAGAACGCGGATGTTGTCCGAACCACCAATCACTCGCCCTTGGAATGTGACAAGGTTGTCGAACGCCACGCCGGCGTTTCCGGCGTTTTGGCTGCCGATATTGCCCTGCTCCAAGGAAACCGCCAGCGTTTCGGCCAGTGACAGGTATCGAGGCTTGCGATCAGGATCCACAACAGTCGCGGGACGAACCACAACGGGAGTGACCGGCCTGGCCGTGGCCTTGGGGTCCAACTCATAGACCGCCGCGGGCATCAGGTTCTTGTAATGCTCGTAGTCGAATTCGGTAAGGAAGGTGTTTTGCTTGCAGCCGGCAAACAACGCCAGCAGCACGAAAAAGCTTCCAGTCGACTTCCAGTTCCGACGCATGATTCCACCCCGTGGATGGAGGCAACCGGATTCGCCTGAACGGGGCGTCCCCGATTCCCGGACCATTTTCGCCGCTTCCAAGGTTTCCCCAGGCGGAAAACCTGTTCGGCAACGAAAGGCAGGGTGACAACCAAGGTCGTCGCCTCCGCCACCGTCTTCATCGGCGATTTAGTCGTGCGGATTCAGAAAAGAATGCGGGAGATGCCAGATTTTCCGTCAGAGAGGTCGTAAACCGAAGGTTTTTACCGGAAAAACGCATTTAGGCTAAAGTTTGCTTTTACAGCTGGTTTGGATCGGAAGGGTTCCATCTGGGCGAAATGCCCACATAGGGCAATCCAAGCAGTTTCTTAATGGCTGCCCACTCTCCCATGTCGTTGCCTTCCCAACAATGACCCACCCACTGAAGAAAATACCCAAGAACAAACAACGCGGCCGAAACCCACCACATTTCCCAAGGAAGGATTGCCAAAAGGCCAATGGCAACCAAGGTCATGGGGATTCCCACCATGTGGATGGCGAAGTTCGATGGCAGTTGGTGGCGGAGCATCCATCCTTGCAAACGACGGGCGATGAAACCGCGACGAGGCTGAGAGCTTGACATGGGTTGTTGAATCTCCCTGAACCTACATCCGTTCCACCACACGGATTCCCAGCAGGCCCAAAACAGTCTTGATGGCCCGGGAGACAAGATCGCACAAAACCAAGCGGGAATCCCGCGTTGCGGCATCGGGCGCCTTCAAAACCGGGCACGATTGAAAAAAGGCGCTATAGGCCTTCGAAAGATCCCACAGGTACACGGTAAGCAAATGGGGTCTGTAGTCGGCGGCGGCGGCCTGCAGGGCTTCTCCCAGCCTCAACAAGTGAATGGCCAGCGCCCTTTCAGCCGGTTCCCCGATATTCACCTTGGGATATCCGTCAGCCCATGAATTCGGCGTGATCCCCGCCTTGCGAAGAATGCTGCGGCAACGGGCATAGGCATACTGCATGTAAGCCGCCGTGTTCCCATCCATGGCCAACATCTTGTCCCACGAGAACACATAGTCCGATACACGGTTTTGGCAAAGGTCGGCATACTTCACCGCCCCGATTCCCACCGCCTCCGCGATGGCGACCCGGTCATACGCGGCGCCACCGGCGTCCTCTTCCTCGCCGTGGGCGTCAAATGTCTCACCAGCCAGCCTCACCGCCTCGTCAAGCAATTGTTCCAAGGTTGCGCCGGCCTTGCCGTCCCGGGTCTTGATCGGCTTGCGGTCTTCCCCCAGGACCGAACCAAAGGCCACATGCGCCAGCCGGGCCGAGGATTTCCCCCACCGCCTGGCCACCTCGAATATTTGCTTGAAATGCAACGCCTGCCTGGAATCAACGACATAAAGAATGTCCGTTGGATTGAAATGTTCAGCTCGCCAGGCGACAGCAGCCAAGTCGGAGGTAGCGTAGGTGAAGGCGCCATCACGCTTGCGGACCAAGGCCGGCGGTTCGTTTTCGCCGAAGAATACCACCAAGGCGCCCTTGCTCTCCTCGGCGATCCCGGCCTTGGCCAGATCCTCCGCGACAGCGGACAGCATGGGTTGGTAGAAGCTTTCGCCCAAGGTGTGGTCAAAGCGGACATCAAGCCGCTTGTAAACCCTCTCGATCTCCTCCAGGCAGGCCGGCATGAATGACCGCCACAATTCCATGTTTTCAGGATCGCCGGCATGAAGCTTGGCCACTTCAGCCCTGCAGGCTTCCTGCACCGGATCGGGAGATTGGTCATCATCCTCGTCGGCGCGGAATTGCTGGCGCACGGCCACATAAAGCCTGGCCAACTCGCGAACCGGATCCCGCTTGAAATCCTCGTCGTTGCGCATGTGCTTGTAGCCGTGAAGCAGCATGCCGAACTGGGTGCCCCAATCCCCCAAATGGTTGTCCGTGATCACCTCATGGCCAAGGAAACGGAACAACCGAGCCAATGCATCGCCGAGGATGGTGGAGCGCAGGTGCCCTACATGCATCGGCTTGGCCACATTCGGGCTGCTGAAGTCGATCACCAGCCTGCGGGGATTGGCGACAGGCGCAACCAGCAGGCGGGGGTCATTGGACATGTCGCAAAGGCGTTGCGATAACCAAGCGTCGCTGAATCGGAAATTCAGGAAGCCGGGCCCCGCGATTTCCGGGTAAGCGAACGCATCGGACTCCCCCAGAGAGCGCGCAAGCGACTCGGCAACGGCGCGGGGCGGTTTTCCAGCCACCTTGGCCAAAGCCATGGCGGCGTTCGCCTGATAGTCACCATGCTTGGCCTCGCCAGCCTGCCGCACGCTCGACTCAACCACGGCGGGATCAAAGCCGGCCTGGGCTGCGGCCCGGCCCAAGGCCTGGCGGACCGTTTCTATCAGGATCATGCTCAGGCACCCTTTTCGGCAGCGGCCCAATCGACTCGTGGAGCCTCGGTCCACAGTTCCTCAAGCTCATAAAACGATCTGGCGCCGGGTTCAAAAACATGGACCACGATGTCGCCGTAATCCTGAAGGATCCAACGGCTTGCCTCGTACCCCTCGATTCCCAGGCGCCTGTCGCCGACAGCGTTCAATTCCCTGTCAGTTTCCTCGGCAATCGTACGAATTTGCCGCCTGCTGTTGCCCGTGGACAAAATAAAATAGTCGTAAATCGGCGTGATCTTCCGCATGTCGAGGACCACGATGTCGCGCCCCTTGTTATCGCGTGCCACGCGGGCGGCAAGACAGGCCCTTTCCAAGCCGCTGGGCAACCGGTTTTTGCTCATTGTTTCCCCGGGCGTCGGCGGTTGATTAACCTCAGGCAATCGCGGGTCTCCCTGGAGCTTGGCGAGTTAGGATCGCTCACGACGCGACCGATGTGACATCATATCATCAGATAAATCTTCCCACTACCGGCAAACGGCTGGTTGGCGCTGGAACTCACGCCGTGAACGCGTCAAAACCCGTGGCAAGCCCCGCCTGGCTCTGGACGCTTTGCTGCTTCCTCCTCATGGCCACCGCGGTCAATTACCTGGATCGCTTGGTCCTTAATCAGGCAGCGACTCAAATCAAGCGGGAACTGGCGTTCGATTCCTTTCGTTTCCCCGTGCTTGACACTTCCACTTCTCCCGAAGCCAGGCTGGCGGATCGCAACTATGGAATCCTCGAGGGAATGTTCGGGGTATTCTTCGCGATAGGGGCCATTTTTTTCGGGTGGGTGGCTGACAAAACCTGCGTGGTTTGGCTCTACCCCGTCGCTGTGGTCGCGTGGTCCGCGGCAGGTTATTGTTCCGGGTTGGCCAATTCGTATGAGGAACTTCTTTTTTGCCGGTGCGCCTTAGGCTTCTTCGAGGCGGCCAACTGGCCCTGCGGCCTGATCACCACCCGCTTGTTGCTCCAAGCCAGCCAACGCAACTTGGGTAATGGGATTTTGCAAAGTGGCACGGCCCTGGGCGCCGTGCTCACCCCTCCACTGCTGCTGGTCATGACTCTCGGCCTTGGCGGACTACCCGATTCGTTTGCCTCCGCGGGAGAATTGCTTGGCAGGAAAGACCTGCCCTTGGCATGGCGAGAAAGCTTCCGTGTGGTCGGGTTCGCGGGAGTCGCTTGGGCGGCAGGCTGGCTGTTGTTTGTCCGGGGCAGGTGGGCGTTGTGGGAAAAGCCGCCCATGCCGCCGGGTTCCGCCGAAAGCACACTGGGCATGGTTGCCCAATTCATGGGGGACAGGCGATTCTGGATTCTGCTGACGATGGTGGTCACGATCAATCTTTCCTGGCAATTCCTGAGGGCCTGGATGCCGCCCTTCCTCGTGGAGGCGCGCGGTTACAGTCCCGTGGCCGTGAGCCTATTTTCCAGCCTTTATTATTTGGTGGCCGACCTGGGTTCGATCGCCTCGGGTGCCGGGGCACTCTACCTTTCAAGCCGATGGGGAGTCGTTGGAGCCCGCAAGGTCGTGTTCCTGCTGGGCGCCCTGGCCTGCCTTTCATCCATTCCCACCTCGCTCCTGCCACCGGGGAGATTCCTCGAGGCGTCGATGCTGGTGTTCGGATTTGGAGCCCTGGGCGTTTTTCCTATCTACTACTCCCAAAGTCAGGAATTTCCGGCCAGGTGGCAGGGCAGGGTATCCGGATTCCTGGGCGGAATCACCTGGGTGATGGTGTTTGTTTTCCAATTCTGGATGGGCGCCATGGTGTCATCGAACAAGGCCGCGTTTTTGGCATCGGACGCCGCCGCCTCATTGCCTCCTGAGGAGGCGGCGCGCGCCGCCGCTGCTTATGCCTATACCTGGGGGGTCGCCATTTCAGGCCTGCCTCCGCTTGCCGGTTTCGCGGCGCTCATGTGCTGGCCCAGGCAAAAACCATCTCAGGACTTGACGGGAACCTCGTAAACGACCACAGCCTCACCTGACTTGCGTTTTTTCGACTCGTAAATAAAGACAGGTTTGCCGCCCTGTTTTTTCAGGGTTTCCTCCGGAATGATCGGCAACCTTTCGTGCTTGCTCGCTGACCGATCCACCACGACAAATTTCCGCATCGGGTGGGATATGGGAAGGCCCCTGGTTTCCGATTCCAGAAAAATCCTTCCCGCATAGAAATGTGTCCAGCAGAAAGGGTCTTGAACCTCGTCGCCGATTGGCACATTTCCAGCAAGCCAAAGACCCGCCTGCCTGAAACCATCCCTGTTGGTATGAAGCGGTTCAGCAGTCCGGTATAAACCAACGGCGGAGACAGGAATCACAAGCAGACATGCCAAGACAAGCCTTCGCCATCCCGAAAAGCGTTCAGCGAATACGATCAAACCGCCGCCAGCCATGATCGCCGCCATGGCGATCACGATAACCATGTGCCGATCAGACAAATAACCCATGGTTGCGGCGACGCGCTGGAGAAGAAATTCCAGTAATGTGCACGCCAAGGCCAGCGCCCAGGTACCCGGTTGCGACCAAATCGCATTCCTGCAAAAGACCAGGGCCAAAAATGCAGGCAGCCAAAGAACAAACAGCGTTCCACGCGCCAGCATTCCAAAAAAAATCCAGAATGCCCAAGCCTCCCTGCCCATGCCATGGGAGGAACTAGTAAACCACGATCCCAGAAGGGGTGTGCCTGGCGGCAATGGTGCTACCACCTGATCCGCTGTCAGTACTCGGTTGGCGGTCGGTTTGCTCGTCAACTTGCCCACCACAGCGACAAACGGGGCTGCGAGCACCAAAAAGGAGATGGCCAAAGCGGCAGCCTGCGGAAACCAAGGTCCGGCACCTTGTGAAATGCGCCTGAAAACAAGAATCAAACCCACACAAACAGGAAAAAGAGCTCCCTCGGGCCTGACCAGGTACGCCATGCCACCCATCAGCCCACATAATGCGAAATGCCACCAGACGGACCCTCGCAGGGCGACATATCCAAGCAGCACCGTCGACATCACCAGCAGCAAAAAAAGAGGCTCAGTCAACCCATCGGCGAAAAGTCGGCCAGTGGCGGGCAAAATCTGCAGAAAAACAACTCCTACAAAGGCCCCCCATGGGGAAAACATCTGGCGCGAAAGGCAATACGCGACGGGCACCAGCAACAGACTGGCCAGAATGCTAGAAATCTGGGCCGATCGCTGGTAACGCTCCGCTTGCGATCCGGTAATCAGCGGACCGACCATGCCATCAACAGCGCAAACAACCAGCGGATAGCCCGGGTGCTGTTCTGCGCCGCGTATCGCCTCAATCCCTCGGCCGTTGGCTATGTTCCAAGCCATCCTGATGTAGTAGACGGTGTCTCTTGATGGAACCTCGGTGGTCGAATAATGCCAAATCCTGAGCCCCAAGGCCATGAGCAGGAGAAAGCCGACCAAGCGGAGTTCATTCACAAAATGAAGCCCGCTCGGCGGGGCAAGACTTGATGCGGGTTGTTCCTTGGCCTGATCCATGCGGCGATCATGGGGCATCGCCTAGCGACAAATCAATCTGAAACAGCGGG
>CAWUNZ010000054.1:0-15806 GCA_963923445.1 uncultured bacterium | reverse complement strand
GTTTTGCTGGTGGGCGGTTCGTCGCGGATGCCGATGGTTGCCAAAATGCTGCAACAGGTCACGGGGCAGGAACCGGACCGTTCAGTCTCTCCCGACGACGCCGTGGCGCAGGGTGCGGCGCTCTTTGCCGAACTGGCGATCCAGAAACGCGGATTGGGAACGGCCCACAATCAGTTTTCAGTGACCAATGTCAACTCGCATAGCCTAGGCATCATTGGAATTCGGCCGGAAACCGGGCAGCGGGTGAGCAAGGTGGTGATACCCAAAAACTCCCCCCTGCCCGCCATGGTGAAAATGAAATTCACCACCCATAGGCCAAACCAGCAAAGCGTGCTGGTGACCGTGGTGGAGGGTGAAAGCGAAGATCCAGAGGCGTGCGCGCCCGTGGGGCAATTCATGGTGCAGGAACTGCCGCCGGGCCTGCCGGCCAAATGGCCGATTCAGATCGTGTACCAGTACTCCGAAAACGGCTGCCTGAAGGTTTCTGCCAAGGTGGCCGGGCAAGAGAAGGCTGCCACTACTGAATTTGTCCGTGACAACAGCCTGTCGGACGACGATTTGATGGTTTGGGGACAGCGGTTGCAGACAAACAACGACCCTCTATCACTTTAAGGATACGGTGAACCCATGATGAATGCGAATTCCTCGATCAGGGTTTTAAAAGGGAACATAATCCACGGCCCTTTTACCATAAACCAGGTAGGCATACTTATGGGTCAGGGAAAGTTACAGGTAAACGATCTGGTCTCGGTGGATGGCGCGCAGTGGATGGCATTAGCCCAAGTGTGGAATCCCAAACCGGCGCAAAGCCATCAGACAATCCGATCTCATCCAGAACCATTCGCAAACCAAATCCCAGGCAAGGGACAAATAACTCCTGAAATTCCAAATCAGATAGACGATTTTACTTTTCCACATCAAGATTCAAACACTTCCCATTCAATTCCAGGTCAAATTTTTCCAAAAAACCAAATCAATACATATTTGCCACCAAAATTAATAAAACCATTTAAAATCACCCAAGTTTCATTGGCTTTTTTGGGGATGGTTTGCGTTTTTCTTCCTTGGTATGGGGCATCCAGTCAGGTTCATTCACCCGGATTTGCAGCGGCGCAATATAGCTTTAACTTACTTGGAATCCTGTTTGTGCCTTGGGGACCGATGGTTTTCCTATCCTGCTTTGCTTCAATTGTTCTTTTTTTTGTCTTTCCGAACCCTGTTGCGCTTCTGGCTTTGACAATTGTGAATGCGATGTGCCACTTGGCCTGCGGAGGTTACATCCTTGCGTTTTCGAGCGCATCCTCAACCAGCAACGCGTCTTTTGGAGGTGTAACCGCATCGAGTTCGGCTGAATTCGGTCTCCAGTGGGGATATTGGATTTCACTAATGGTTACAGTAGGTTCATCGGTCATTGTCACCCTGATTTTTATTTTGTCAAAAGGCATGGATCGAGCCAACAACAGTCTGTCTAAACGCTAATGATACATGAATTACAATCGCACCTGAATTAGTATCATGGAAAAATTCAAATGAAAGGCGAAATACTCAACTATTCGATTCAACACGGGTCTGGATTGATCACATCCGAGCACGGAATCAGATACCATTTTACTGGGTCGGAATGGAAAGGAAATGGCTATCCCGTTCCGGGTTTGATTGTCGATTTTGAACCAAGCGGTTCTTATGCGCTTGCCATCTATCACAAACCGGTCGTCAATAAATCCAAGGACAAAATCATCGCCGGATTGCTGGCACTATTTCTCGGAAGTTTTGGCATTCACAAGTTCTATCTTGGATTCACCGTTCCCGGACTGATCTTCCTGCTTATCAACACAGTGGGTTTTCCATTGAGTTGCTTCACCTTGGGAATGCCGATTTTCGCAACCGCCATTATTTCCCTGATTGAAGGAATTATTTATTTAACAAAATCAGACCAAGAATTTTATCAACTCTATGAAATCGAGAAAAAGGAATGGTTCTGAATTGCTGACAGGTATCTCGGATAAAGAATTGTTTCAGTTTACCTATTTGGAGACCTTACCATGAGAATGGAATTGCTTAATTTGACATCTATCAGGAATGGCTTGTTGCTTATTCTTGCCTTGCTGGTTGGTTGTGGTGGATCTCGAATCAATTCCGCCAATTTCGGCAAAATCAACGACGGTATGTCCAAGGCCGAGGTTGAGTCCATTCTTGGCCCCGGTAAGGTTCAGGCAAGTTCTAGCGCATCCGCCCCGGGCTTTTCCGGAGGCGGCATCAGCGTACCAGGCATGTCTGTGTCTGGTGAAAATATGGTTTGGCAGGATGGAAACCGAATCATCACCATCACCTTCATGAATGGGAAAGTCATGGCAAAGGCGCAAACGGGGTTGTAAGAAGCCAAAATTAACAAAGCCGGCGGGTTGACGCCGCTCAGGTCTTTTCGTTTTAAAGACTAAAACCTTCCTTGTCGCCGGTGATAAGGAAGGGATTTTTTGACGGGACCCGGCGCATGACGGCGTTCGGCTCCAAAATCATTTTGTGGAGACCCGGCGGCTGACGCCGCTCGGCTCCTTTGCAAACTGATTGTTCACCTACTCCACCGCCAAGCCGTAGGGGGACGAGCGGTCGATCTGGTTGAGGCACAATTCCGGCAGGAGCGCCTCGCTTTCCAGATGGCGGACATCGTGGATCCGCTCGGCCGCCAGGCGGGCCAGCGACATGGCCAGTTCGCCCTGGTCCATCATCACCAGAATCACCCCCACCGCGTAACCCTGGCGGCGCATGTCGCCCAGCGCCGCGGCGGCCTCGATCGAGACCCGGGGCAACAAGGCCAGGAGCGTGGTGTCGCGCGGGATACGATCGCGGCACTCCGCCAACAGGCGCTCCAGCGGCAGGCCCTCGGTTTTCTCCAGCCGGGCCAGCAGTTCCCGGGCCCGCTCCAACTGCTCATCGGACCGGCGCACCGGCAGCACCTGCGGCTCGAGGCGCTGGCTCGATTTCGCCATGGCATTGGCACCGCGGGTGTCCGACCGGCGGCCCGGTTCGAGCATGTATCCCTCGTCGCGGATCCGGTCGCGGGCGTCGCGGCCGTTGGTGACCAGGCCCACCTGCTGCTTGAGTTCGCAGAGCGCCCCCACCAGGCTGGCCGCGGCCGTCACCGCCAAATCGCCGCGCGCCGGTTCCCCCTGCGCGGGGTAGCCATCGGAATGGAAGTCGAGAACGATGGTGGCCCCGGCCAGGCAACTCGGCTCGAACACGCGGCAATGGATGATTCCCGTGCGCGCGGTCGCCTTCCAGTGCACGCGGTTGAGCGGGTCGCCGGGGGCGTATTCCCGCACCCCCGCCATGCGGGTGGGATCTTCAAACAGCCGGTGCGTGAGCCGAATCTCACCGATAGGCCGGCGCGAGGCGATGTCGTAGCCCACCAGCGGCACCACCTTGGGCAGCACCAGCAGGAACGCGGGGGGCGCCATGACACGAAACTTGCGGTACAGCCCGAACAGGTCGCCGTTCTCCACCACCAACGGGCCGATCTGGTAGTACCCTCGGCGCAGGCATTCGAGCGAATATTCCAGGGTGATGGTGCCCTTGGGAGCCATCATGGCCAGACGGATGCGCTTGCCCTTGGCCTTGAGGCCGCCGGTGCGCGGGTCGGTCGCCTCGCGCGCCACGAGGTCCTCGAGCAGCACCCAGGGGATGGGCGCCGCGGCGGTGTTGGAGACGGTGACCCGCATCTTGGCGACGCCGCCGATCTCGCGAACCAAGGAGGCGCCCTTGCGCCTGGCGACCAGGTTGTCGAGCTTGCCCGCGGCCAATCCCCGGCTGATGAGGACCAGCGCCACGAGCGCGTACATGGAATAGGCCAAAAGGCCCGATTCCAGCACGAGCGCGGCCACAAGGATGAGGCCGGCGACGACAAGCCAGCGGATCATCGGGAAAAGTGGTCCGTGGCGCCGGTGCCGGGCAGGTGGGGCACGCGGACATCGGCCACGATCTCGTGCAGCAGCGCCGCGGGGGTGACCTTGCGGAGGCGCGCCTCGGGCCTCACGATCAACCGGTGGGCCAGGACGGGCTGAACCAGCCTTTTGACATCGTCGGGGGTGACGAACGACCTTCCCGCCAGGGCGGCGTGGGCCTGGGCGGCCCGGTAGAGGGCGATGCCGGCGCGCGGACTGCCGCCCAAGGCGACATCGTCGTGCTCGCGGGTGCCGTGGACAATTTCGAGCAGGTAGCGGCGGACCTTGTCATCGACCACGATATCGCGGGTGGCCTCCTGCGCGGCCTGCCATTCGGCGGCGGAGACCACGGGTTGAATCTCGTCGATGGGGTGGCTTTTTTGCAGGCGGCCCAGCAGGCGCTCCTCGTCTTCCATCGATGGGTAGCCCATGCTGAGGCGCATGAGGAAGCGGTCGAGTTGCGCCTCGGGGAGCGGGAAGGTTCCCTCCTGGTCGATCGGGTTCTGGGTGGCGATGACCAGAAACGGCGGCTTGAGGTTGTAGGTTTGGCCGTCAACGGTGACACGGCGCTCGGCCATGGCCTCGAGCAGCGCCGCCTGGGTGCGCGGGGTGGCGCGGTTGATTTCGTCGGCCAGCAGGGTTTGGGCGAAGATCGGGCCGGGGCGGAACTCGAATTCCGATGTCTTGGGGTTGAAGACGCTCACGCCGGTGATGTCGGTGGGGAGCAGGTCGGGTGTGCACTGGACGCGCTTGAAGACGCAACCGACGCTGCGGGCCAGGGCGCGGGCGAGCATGGTCTTGGCCACGCCGGGGACATCTTCCAGCAGGATGTGCCCCTCGGCCAGGTAGGCCACCAAGGCGAGGGTGACCTGGAGCTTTTTGCCGACGATCACCTTCTCGATGTTGGCCGACACCTTGCCCGCCACCGCGCCGATCTCGCGCCCCAGGTCTTTGGCCATGCGGTTGCTCCCGTGAATAAACGCCCCAAGCCGGCCTTGTGGGGCCGGCTTTTCTCCATGGTTGAATATATGGGGGGCGGGGAGAGGTTAGAACTGGTCCAGCCAGTAATGAAAACCGCTATGATACCGCTGCGTCTGCATTCCCATGTAGTGCCAGTTGGGCACCTTGAACGGGGGGTAGGCCATGTACGCCGGCGGCGGCATATAGGGCTGGCCGGGCTGCTCGGGCCACTTGGGGCCGGTGTTGGGCCAGTAGTTGTGGGGGAAGTAGTGGTAGGGGTAGTAGAACATCCGCGGCAGGCGGGGGTCCACGCCCTGGGCTTGGGTTTCCGGTGCGAAGAACACCAAGGCCAGAACCACAAGTCCGGCCTGGACAATCAAGGCGCGCATCATGCTGCTTCTCCACCCAATGGGTTGGTGCGGAAAATCCTTCCGGCGAACCATAACCCCTATCCTGCTTCCCGGCAGGGGCCGGCAACGGTGACAAAGATGTTTTTCCGGGCCCGTGGACAGGTCGCACCGGAGGGGCAACCGCTGCCGCCGGTGGCGGGTTTGACGGCAGCATGAAACGAAAACCGAGGATTATTTGATGGATTGGCTCACGGACATCGATCATCCGCTGATCACGCGCTACGCCAGCAAGGAGATGGCGGCGCTTTGGAGCCCGCGGAAGCGGATCGGACTGTGGCGGAGGCTTTGGCTGGCTCTGGCCACCTGCGAGGCCGAACTGGGCCTGAAGGCCGATGATGGCGTCACCCCCCGCATCAGCCGGGCCCAGCTTGACGCCCTGGCCAACCACCTCGACGACATCGACTTCGAGAACGCGGCGCGGCACGAGAAGCGCCTCCGGCACGATGTGATGGCCCATGTGCACGCGCTGGGCGACGCCTGCCCCGAGGCGCGCGACATCGTGCACCTGGGGGCGACCTCGTGCTTTGTCACCGACAATGGCGATCTCATGCTTATCCGCGACGGCCTCGACATGCTCATCGGCAAGGTCGCCTCGGTGGTGGCCGCGCTGGCCCGCTTCGCCAAACGGCACCGCGATTTGGTGACCCTGGGATTCACCCATTTCCAGCCCGCCCAGCTCACCACGGTGGGCAAGCGCGCCTGCCTGTGGATTCAAGATTTCCTGCTCGACCTCGATGAACTGGCGCACCGGCGGGCCACGCTGGCCTTCCGCGGCGCCAAGGGAACCACGGGGACGCAGGCCAGCTTTCTCACGCTGTTTCATGGCGACCACGCCAAGGTACGCCAACTCGACACCATGGTGGCCCAACGGATGGGATTCGACCGGGTTTACCCCGTCACCGGGCAGACTTATCCGCGCAAGGTGGACGCGCAGGTGCTCGACGCCCTTTCGGGCCTGGGGCAGACCGGGCACAAGTGGGGCACCGACCTGCGACTGCTGGCGCACCGGCAGGAGATCGACGAACCGTTCGAGGCTGACCAGATCGGCTCGAGCGCGATGGCGTACAAGCGCAACCCGATGCGCGCCGAAAGGCTTTGCGGACTTGGCCGATTTTTGATGTCGCTTCCGGCCAACGCCGCGTCCACGGCGGCGACGCAGTGGCTGGAACGCACGCTCGACGACAGCGTCAACCGCAGGCTGGTCATCTCGCAGGCGTTCCTCGCCGCCGACGCCTCTTTGCGTATCGCCCAGAACCTGGCCGACGGGTTGATCGCGCACCCTGAGGTGATCCGCCGCGAGGTGGACCGCTACCTGCCGTACATGGCCACGGAGAACATCCTGATGGCGGCGGTGGCGGCGGGTGGGGACCGGCAGGAGGCGCACGAGGTGATCAGGCGGCATTCGCACGCCACCACCCTGGCCCTGAAGGAAGGGGCCGTGCGCAATGATTTGCTCGACCGCCTGAAGGCCGACCCGTTCATGGCCAAGGTGGACATCGACGCCGTGGTGGCCGCGGGCAACTTCGCCGGGCGCGCTCCCGAACAGGTGGACGAATACCTGTCCGAGGTGGTGGAACCGGCGCTGGAACCTTATCGAAAGTCGCTGGGCCAGAAGGCCGAGCTGCATGTCTGACCCCGCTGGAGGCTTGATCATGACCCGGAAAATTGGCGTGTTGGCGGCCCTGATGGCATTGGCGCTCACGGCGCGGGCGGGCAAGCCCGAGATCTCGCGCGCCGTCGCGGCCTCGGCCGAGGAATCGTGGGCCATGGCCAAGAGCATTTGGGAGTACGCCGAGCCGGGTTATTTGGAAACCAAGTCCTCGAGGCTCATCGCCGACCGCCTCGAGAAGGCCGGGTTCAAGCTGTCGCGGGGCGTGGCGGAGATTCCCACGGCGTTCACGGCGTCGTTCGGCGAGGGCAAGCCGGTGATCGCGATATTGGGGGAATACGACGCGTTGCCCGAGCTTTCGCAGGAGGCGCTGCCGGTGAGGCAGCCTCGCAAGGAGGGCAACGGCTACGGGCAGGCCTGCGGTCACCACCTGTTCGGAGTGGGGTCGATGACGGCGGCGTTGGCGGTGGCGGAGGAGATTCGCGCGGGGCGCGCCAAGGGAACGGTTCGCTTTTATGGTTGCCCGGCGGAGGAAGGGGGCGCTGCCAAGGCTTTCATGGTGCGCGCCGGCTTGTTCACCGATGTGGATGTCGCGTTGCACTGGCACCCCGGCAGTCGCAACAGCGTGGGCGACCCGTCGTGCCTGGCGCGCATCGCCGCGCGTTTCCGCTTTCATGGCACCGCCGCTCACGCCGCCGGTTCACCCGAGCGGGGCCGATCGGCGCTCGACGGCCTGCTGCTGGCCATCCACGCCGTGGAACTGATGCGGGAACACACGCCCACGGGAACCAGGCTGCACCACACCATCCTTTCCGGGGGTGGGGCGGCGAATGTGGTTCCCGAGTTCGCGGAGGGGTTTTTCTATGTGCGCCATCCCAAGTCCGAGGTGGTGCGGGAGCTTTATCCCCGGCTGCTCAAGTGCGCGCAAGCCGGCGCCCTGGCCACCGAAACCCGCCTCGAGGTGGTCAACCTCGGCGGAACCCTGGAACTGCTGGCCAACGAACCGCTGTCGGGGGTGATCCACGCCAACATGAAGGCGCTGAAAAAGCTCCAATACGACGATGATGAGACCCGCTTCGCCCTCAAGCTGCGGGAAACCATCACCGGCAAACTGCCGCCGCTGGAGGACATCGCGACCATCCACGAGAACTATGGCGGGACCACGATGGGCTCGACCGATGTGGGGGATGTCTCCTGGGTGGTGCCGACCGCCGGTTTCAGCGCCGCCTGCTGGGCCCCGGGAACCCCGGGGCATTCGTGGCAGGCGGTGGCCTGCGGTGGCACCACCATGGGCAAGAAGGGAATGCTTTTGGCGGCGGAAACCTTGGCGGGCGCGGCCTTCGACCTGATGACCAGCCCCGAAACGGTGGCCAAGGCCAAGGCGGAGTTCAAAAAGCGTCTGGGAGCCGAGGGTTACAAGCCGCTGTTGGAAAAGGACCAAAAGCCCCCGCTGGACTACCGACTACCCGCGCGCAAGGCGGCAGGCGGGGAGTGACGCTGGGCGCTGTTTTTCAAGATTGCGCTACCTCATTCGCAGTGGCATGATCGGGTGCCTTGATCCCACCCCTGGAATATCCCAATGCTGCTAGCGATTCTCTTGGCCGCCCAAGTTCATGTTCATCAAGGACTATTCCCCACCAGGCCGCCTGTCACGGCATTGCCGCAAGACGACGGCGCGGTGCGGGACATCGGCTCAAGGCTCGAGCCATTCGTGGACCCCTGGCTGATCTCAAAGCTCGACAACACATGGTTGCAGTTGCACGAACCGCGCCTGGCACCGCCGATGGACCAACCCGCCGACAACATGGAGTACGGAACGGTCATCAAGGACGGAAACCTGTTCAGGCTGTACACGCGCGACGGGCGCGGCGCCAAGTTCGATGGCGATGCCAGCGAGGTGACACGGTATTGCGAAAGCGACGACGGCATCCACTGGCGCAAGCCAAACCTGGGCCTGGTGGAACTGAACGGCAGCAAGGACAACAACATCATTCTCCATGAGAAGGGAGTTTGCCACAATTTTTGTCCGTTCATCGACACGCGGCCGGGGGTTCCCGCCAACGAGCGTTTCAAGGCGCTCGGGGGGGTGATATTACGCAACCCGGGTGGCGGACTCATCGCCTTCGCCTCGGCCGATGGCATTCGCTGGCGGCGCCTGGCCGACAAGCCGGTGATCACCAAGGGCGCCTTCGATTCCCAGAATGTGGCGTTCTGGTCGGAAAGCGAGGGGAAGTATGTCGCCTATATCCGCACCTTCACCGCCGGGGTGAGCACCGCCACCGAGTGGCGCCTCGACGGCCTGCGGTCGGTCTCAAGGACGACATCTCCGGATTTCATCCACTGGACGGCCCCGGTGGCCCTGAACCCGAACTTTCCCGGCGAGCACATCTACACCACGCTCACGCATCCGTACTTCAGGGCGCCCCACATTTACATCGCCCTGCCGACGAGGTTTCATCCCGCCCGGGGACAAAGCACCGACATCCTGTTCATGACCGCGCGGGGCGAGGCGCCTTACGACCGCACCTTCAGGGGCGCCTTCATCCGTCCTGGTCCCGACCCGGCGCGCTGGGGCAACCGCTCGAACTACGCCGCGCTGAATGTGGTGCCCGGAGGCCCGGGTGAAATGTGGATATACACGACTCCTTTCAGGCGTTTTGTCCTGCGGACGGACGGGTTCGCCTCGGTGCGGGCGGGGGCGGACACCGGGGAGATGGTCACCAGGCCGCTCAAGTTCACCGGCAGCGAACTGGTTTTGAACACGGCCACGAGCGCGGGGGGAAGCGTGGCGGTGGAAATTCAGCACGCCGACGGCAAGCCGATTCCCGGATTCGCGCTTGCCGATTGCGCGCCGGTGGTGGGTGATTTCGTTGAAAAGCCCGTGGCTTGGAAAAGCGGCAAGGTTTCGTCGCTGGCTGGAAAGGATGTTCGGCTGAAGTTCGCCCTGCGCGAGGCGGACCTGTATTCGATTCGGTTCCGATAGCAGGGGGGCGAACGCCGGTTCGAGGTTAGTAGCGGATCACCGCGGTGCCCCAGGCAAGGCCGGCTCCGAAGCCACTGATGACGGCAAGTTGGCCGCGGCGCAGGCGGCCCGTGGCCACGGCCTCGTCGAGCGCGATGGGGATTGATCCGGCGGAGGTGTTGCCGTACCGCTCAAGGTTGCAGAACACCTTGGTGCGCGGAATTTTCAGGACATCGATGGCGGCATTGATGATGCGGATGTTCGCCTGATGCGGGATGTAAAGGTCGATGTCATCAGCCGTCAGGCCGCAGTCGGCCAGGACATCGCCGATGGTGTCGCACAGGGTGGTGACGGCCCAGCGGAACACGGCGCGACCGTCCATCTGGAGGAAGTGGGCGCCTTGCTCGATAAGCTCGGCGGTGGGAGGCTGACGCGACCCGCAGGCGGGACGGTTGAGCAACGGACCGCCGGCACCCTCGGACCCCAGGCTCACGCTGAGCAGACCCTCATCGGGCCCACCCTTGGTGATGAGCACCGCCCCGGCGCCATCGCCGAACAAGGGGTAGGTCTTGATGTCCTTGGGGTTGATGATGCGGGAGTTGGTGTCGCCGCCCACCACCAGCACGGTTTCGGCGGCGCCGGCGAGCACATAGCTGGCCGCGGTGGTCAGGGCGTAGACAAAACCGGCGCAAGCGGCCTGCACCTCGATGGCCGGGGCCACCAGCCCGAGACGATCCTGAAGAAGGCAGGCGCTGGAAGGGAATGTCATGTCCGGCGTGAAGGTGCCCAGAACCAGCAGGTCAACCGCCGAGGCCGGAATACCCGCGGCCTGAAGGCAACGCTCGGCGGCGATTTGGCAAAGGTCGGTGGTCGCCTGATCCCGCCGGGCATGCCGGCGTTCCAGAATTCCGGTGCGCTTGACAATCCAATCGGAATCGCAGCCCAACTCGGCGTGCAGTTGCTCATTGGTGACGACAACATCGGGAATGTAGCTTCCCGATGAAATGATGCGGATTCCCCGAAGTCGTCGGCAACGCGGGCGTTTTGGGGCGTTTCGGTCTTCGGTCATGTCAGGCCCGCGGCCCCGGATGGTTGGTCCGGGACAAACAAAGACGAAAGAACACCGGGCGGCGACGCCGGCCTTCAGCCTTTATAGGGCATCTGGGGTGATTTCGGCCAGTCGGTCAGGGAGCGGAGTCGCGGGCGCAGCCCAAAAGCGCCATCAAGGCGCCATGGTTCTGCTCGAGGCAAAGGACGGTGTCCTTGGGGCCGGGGCGGAATCCACCGGTGAGCCTTGGCCGGTACCAGTCGGCAAAGTGCTGGGTGTTGGCATCGGTGTATTGCAGCTGGAGAAGGAACTGGGTGCCCCGGTCCATGGCGTCCTTGAGGCGCTGGTGCCGGTTGAGATCGCCGTCGCGTCTGGTGACAGCAGCGGCCTCGGCCAAGGCCATAAGGGCGTTGGCCGTCGCCGAGCATGTGGGTTGGGCCGGTTCCGCACCCGCGACAGTCTGGATTGCCGACCATCCGCCGAACCATTCGGGGTGCCGGGGATCAAGTTTGTCAATCTGGGTGGCCAGAAGAGTTTCGGAAAGGGCGTGAACCCGGGAGGTGAACGAAGGGTCGTGCCGGCTCATCTCGGCCGCCGCGATCAACGGCCAAGGCATGGCCTTTTGAAGGGCCTCGGCAGTCAGATTGATTCCAAACGCCTTGCGGGCAGCTTCGAGCTTCCAAGCAGCGGGCCGATGGCGATGTGAAACCAACAGGGCATGGCTCACCAAGGCGGTTATCGACGGATCGGCCTTCGAAACTGTTTCCAAGCTGGCAAGCACAGCAGGCTTGCACAAATAGCGGGCCAGGGCCTCGGCCTTGTCCAAAAGTTCCGCCGGGGGCTTTTCCAGGGAGGCGATGGCGACAAGGAGGGTGGCCGTGCCTGCCGGACGGGACACCACCGCGGAAGGGGCCGAACTATGCCGGGCCTGGGGATCTTCAGCATCTTCCGTGGTGTCTTCAAGGCAGGCCAGCAGCGCCTGCAGCGCCCGCATCTCGTACCGTTCGTCACCAAATGCCGCGGAAGCCTTGGCCAACGCCCAAGCAGCCTGAACCTGCCCCAGCGGTGATCCGGGAATTTCGGTTGCCGTGGCCGGGTCCAATCCGGGGGTGAACAACCCCTTGGTGGTGTTGGCGCGGGCAAGCCAATCGGCTCCCCGTCGCGAGGCCTGGAGGGTTTGGTTCACCAGTGGGGTAAGGGCGCGCGGGTCCTGTTCCAGTAACCGGGCCCATGCCGTCTTGGGGATTGAAATCGCAGCGCCTGAGGCGGGTTGGCGCAAATCAACGGGCACCACCGCGTCGGTTCGGGGGGCGGCGTTTGGAAACCCCAGCGGGGGCTGAAACGGACTGGATGGCTGAGGTGTTTGCTGCTGAGCGAAAGAAGAATTTTGAACCAAAAGGCCCAAAACCAAGGCAAAGGAACCGCTGATGCGGAACATGGTGATGCTTCCATGCGCAGTTTCGGGGGCCAATCCATGGCCCGCCATGCGCTAGAAGCTAAACGACGGAGAAGGAAGCGATCAAGCCGAAGGGATCAAGCCTTGGCGGGGGTCGCCTGACCGGGCAGGAGGATGTTGTCGACCCGCACGGCGGTGTAATATTGGCGGTGGCCCTTGCGGCGATGGTAGTTCTTGCGGCGCTTGTACTTCATGATGCTGGTCTTCACGGAGGGGTGGTCCACCACCGTCACCAGAACGCGGGCGCCTTCCACCGTGGGTTGACCGACGGTGATCTTCGAATCGTTCTTCAACAGAAGAACATTCTTCAATTCCTCGGTTTCGCCCGGTTCGAGTTGGCGATAGTCGAGGCGAACAACATCGCCCTGCTTGAGGATGTACTGCTTGGATCCGTCTTCCACCACGGCGTACATGGCCAACTCCACACTCTCACGACCAAATTCTAGATCCTTCACATTAACACCCGCCCGAAGGTTTGGCTACGGCACATTACGGTTGAAAACCCCATCCGGGCTTCTCTGGCATGTGGTGAAGCCCCTTTGAAATCAGCACCAGCTTGATTTTTTCGCGCTCGAAGCATTATGGCCAACCCTGATTGCCCAGTTTGGGGAGGTCGGCAACTATGTCCAGGCAGACCGAAAACCTCTGGTGGAAGCGAGTTGGGCGTTTGCTCACCCCTTTCGCCGGCATGGCCCTGGGTGCCTCCGGCCTCCTGATGGCTATCAGCGTATCCGTACCCGTGAGCGCCCAGGATCCGACCGGCCCCAAGCGTTTGCCCAGCGAGATCATCGCGCTGGATGTCACGCCGCTGGAACGATTGCCCAACATCCCGTTTCCCATGCCTCCGGAATTGGAGGGGGTGGACCTCAACAAACAGTCCGAGGAATCGGTGGCGCTCAAGAGCGAAAGTTGCCTTTCGTGCCATATCGACGCCAAGGATCCGCATTGCAAGCCCTCGCTCAGGCTGGGTTGCACCGATTGCCATGGCGGGAACCGGCATGTGGTGAATCCCACGCCGGGAGTGTTCAACGGCGGCCGGCCCGCCGGTGGCCCCGGCGGATGCCCGGCGGCGCCGCCGGCCAAGTATCCCACCGCATGGCGCAACGCGTCGAACCCCACCCGTTCGTACACGCTGCTCAACCGCGAGTCGGCGGACTTCATCCGGTTCGTGAATCCCGGCGACTTCCGGGTGGCCCATGTCAGTTGCGGCACCACCAACTGCCACGGGAACATCGTGAACCAGTCGCGCAAGAGCATGATGGCCCACTCGTGCATGCTGTGGGGGGCGGCGCTCTACAACAACGGCGCGGTGCCCTACAAGGTTCCCCGGCACGGGGAGTTCTATTCCATGCGGGGCACGCCTCTGCGCGCGCAGACCAACCCGCCACCAACGGAATTTGAGACAGCAAGAGGAGTCATTCCCTACCTCGACCCGCCGTTCCGCTTCGAGGTCTCCCAACCGTCGAACATCCTGCGCATCTTCGAACGCGGTGGCAAGCTTCGCCCCGAGGTGGGAATTCCCGAGCGATTCGCCGACCCGGGCAGGCCGTTCCTCGAGAGGCTGAGCAACCGCGGCCTGGGAACGGAAAACCGGACTGACCCGGTCTGGGTTTCACTGAACAAGACCCGCCTGTTCGATCCCACTCTCAACTTCATGGGAACCAACGACCAACCGGGCGACTTCCGCGCCAGCGGGTGCATCGCCTGCCACTTTGTGTACGCCAATGACCGGAGTCCGATCCATTCGGGGCCATACGCCAAGTTCGGCAACCGGGGTCGCGCCGCCAACGAGGAGTTCGACGGCGTGAAGCCGGATCCGACCATCAACAAGGAAGAGTCGGGGCACCCGATCCAGCACCGGTTCGCCAAGGGTAACGCCATTCCCACCAGCCAGTGCATGACCTGCCATGTGCACCCCGGCACCACCGTCATGAACAGCTACCTCGGCTACATGTGGTGGGACTTGGAAACCGACGGCGAGTTGATGTATCCGCCCAACCAGCCAAACAAGCCGGCGCAGGAATTGGTGAGGGCCAGCATGGCCAACCCCGAGGAGAGCGGCAGGCGCGGGAACTGGTCCGACCCGGAGTTCCTCGCCAACCTCACCGACCTGAACGGACAATTAAGGCACGGCCAATTCGCCGACTTCCACAGCCACGGGTGGGTTTTCCGCGCCGTGTTCCGCCGCGACCACAAGGGCAACCTGATCGACTACAACGGCAAGCCCGTGGCCGACACCTCCGGGGCCAACCTCAAGCGCGGTGTCGAGATGGTGCGCGACCTGCAGGTCCGCCACGCGGAAACTCCCGATAACCCGTTCCTTTCGAAATCGCGCAAGGAACGCGACGCCGAGGACGCCCACAAGCGCGCCGGGTTGCCCATGCACCTGGTGGACATCCATGTCGAGAAGGGCATGCACTGCGTCGACTGCCATTTCGTGCAGGACATGCATGGCAACACGCGCCTTCAGATGGAGGTGCGCGCCGCGGTGGAGATCGCCTGCATCGATTGCCACGGCAGTTCCACCGAGACGGCCCGGCTGCGGACCTCCGGCCCGGCGAGCTATTCCTCCAATCCCGATGTCCAGCCGCCGGATCCGGCCAACCCGCTTTCCGGCCGCGACCTGACCGCGTTGCGAACTCCCTCCGGCAAGCCCCGCTTCGAACGCCGCGGCGGAAGGATTTACCAGCGCAGCATGGTGGAACGCGACCTCGTGTGGGAGGTGGTGCAGACCAAGGACACGATCAATCCGCAAAGCGAGCACTACAACGCCAAGAGCGCCCTGGCCAAGACCGTCCGCGTGGAGGACGGGAAGATGGTCTGGGGCGAGGTCGCCAAGTCGGCGGACGGTTCGGAGAACTGCGCCCATTCCAACAAGAACATGAGCTGCATCGCCTGCCATAGCTCGTGGAACCCGACCTGCTACGGCTGCCACCTGCCCCAGAAGGCGAATATGAAAATGCCCCAACTCCACAACGAGGGCACCGTCTCGAAGAACTACACCGCCTACAACTGGCAGACGCTCAGGGACGATGTGTTCATGCTGGCGCGTGACGGCAATGTCACCGGCAACAAGGTCGGCCCGTCGCGCAGTTCCTGCGCCATCCATGTGACCAGCTACAACAGCAATCGCGAGTCGATCTACTACCAACAGCAAACGATTTCCGCCGAGGGAATGAGCGGCATCGCCTTCTCGACGAATGTGCCCCACACCTTCTCGGGCCGGGCCACGCGGGAGTGCACCGCGTGCCATGTCTCCGAGGCCAACGACAACAACGCCCTGTTGACCCAACTGATGATGCTGGGCACCGGGTACACCAACTTCATCGGCAAGTACTGCTGGGTGGGTGCCGGCCGGCACGGCTTTTACGCCGTTCCCGTGACCGAGACCCAGGAACCCCAGGCGGTGATCGGGAGCAACCT
>CAWUNZ010000053.1:0-15825 GCA_963923445.1 uncultured bacterium | reverse complement strand
CAAAAGGGTCACCGCCAAAACGGGAATCCATTCGCGATCCAATAGATCGGGCATGGGCCCGTCAGCCACAGGACCACGGGGCGGTCCCCAGCAACACTCCATGGTGAGCCTGCCGAGTCGGAAGGCGACAACCGCCCAGAAACCGGCCAATACAAGGCACATCCAAGGAGAGAACGATGATGCCGATTCCATGGCACCGTCGATCAGCATG
This sequence comes from uncultured bacterium, assembly GCA_963923445.1. GTDB lineage: Bacteria > Planctomycetota > Planctomycetia > Gemmatales > Gemmataceae > REEB421. Next base: position 15,614 of record CAWUNZ010000053.1, on the reverse strand, counting down.
AAGGAGATCCAAGGTGGCATGCCAATGAGCGCGCCCATGAGGAGAAGAAATCCGGCGTGGATCCGGGGGGCCTGCCGGGCGATTCCACCCAGCCTGCTCCAGTCGACCGGACCAAGCCTGGCGACAACCGAGGACAACAGCCAGGTGGCCAAAAACCCGGTGAATGCCAGGAACACGGTCGCCCCCATGGCAATTCCGTGCCCGTAAGACTGCGCCAAAAGCGCCATTCCAGTCGTGCCCTTGAGCGTGGCGGCGAGAACCTCGGCAAGGTCATCCGACCCAAGCACGCTGATCACGGCGGAGACCGTGATGATCACCCCGCCGGTGAAAAGCACGGTGGAGTTGAAATCATGGTCGGTTGCCATCAGCACGCCGGTCATCGCGATGGCGCAGGCCCCCGTCACGCCAGAGAGCATCGGCCGGTTTTCCGGAACATGGAAGGGAGCCAAGGCCATGACCAAAACCATAAGCCCCGCGCCGATGGTGAAAATCATCCCGGTCCGGCTATCCGACAGGGTCCAGGCGTAGGCCAGCGCCACCACCAGCGGCAGAAGGCTTGAAAGGCTTCGCACATGGGAGGGAAACACGGCCCTGCATGCCGCGCGCCCGGCCTGCAACAACCGCCCCACCAGTTCGGACGGGGTCTGGAACTGCCTGCGAACCAAGAGCCAAGCATGCACGGTCAATGGTGTCTGCGCGATTCGCCCGAGGGGCAGGCCCATGGACTTCCGATACCACACCATGTCCATCGGCTGGGAAGGTGACCGGATCAACTGGTACCAGCGGATCACCGCATGGCCGGCGACAAGGGGAACCACCCAGGCCCACAGATCGAGTCCCAGGATCGGCCCCAAGCCGATCAGGGTCACCATCACCCCGACCGTGGACATGGCGCTCCAGGCCAAGGCCGTCTTGGCGTCGGCCTGCACCCGGCTGCGGATGCCGGCGTCGAACGCGGTCAGGGATCCGCAAACAACAAAGAGCCATTGGGTCAGCGGCGATGTGAGCCAAAGGCTGTGGAGCCTCACGGCCAGCAGCAGGCCGACATGCAGCGACAGTCCGCCATAGAAAAGCGCGCTCGAGGGAGTGGGTCCCTCCATGGCGCGGGGAAGCCAGCCGCTGAAGGGAAGCTGGGCACTCTTGACCAGCACGGCGACGGCGAAACCGATCGCGGCGACATCGCGCACGCCAGCGGGAAGCAACGCGGCTGAACCGTATTCGCCATGCACCTCGTTGGCAAGGATCAGGCCGCATCCGACAAGCATGCCGGCATCGGCGATCCGGTACTGCCTGAGGACCGCCACAGCGCCGGAGCATGGCCCCGGCCTTTCGTTGTAAAACCCGATCAAAAGAAGCGAGCTGGCGCCGATGAATTCCCACCATGCGGCCATCTGCACGGGATTGTCGGCGAAAATGGCACCTAAAATAGATCCCAAGAACAACAAGGCCGTGGCCGTGAATCGGGTGAACCCCGGCTCGCGGTGCAGGTAGGTCGCCGAGAACCGGATGGTCGCGAGTCCCATCAGCGCTGCCACCAGGCTCAAGAGGGCGCTGATGCCGTCATACAGGAAGATGTTCCACTCGCTGAATACTTTCCATGGCAGCGTCAGCTCCATCGTCCTCCTGCCGGCGGCAAGCCATCCCGCAGCCATCAGGGCCACCAAGAGCAGCGAGCAACCCATCGCCAGCATCGCCAGCCGGGAAACAGGTCTTTCCCAATCCTCGGTCGGCTTGAGAAATGCCATCGACACCGCCAGAACAAAGCTGGTGGCGACGGGAATGCCGATGATGAGCGTCACCAGCAGCGAGGCGATGTCAGGAGAGATCTCAAACGGCACGGGAAGCCTCCCCGTTCGCGGAAGGGACCAGCAGGGCGGGAGTCAGGTTGCCCATGTGTCCCAGATACCATTCAGCCGACCTGGCCGCGGTTTTTGTCTCAACGGGTCGCGCGTCGCCATGACCTGCGGGAACGAACCCCTTCCCCTCGATGTAAATCGAGGCCTTCGCGGTTGCCGGGTCGACGCATATCAGCCTGACCCAACCGTTGCGCACCATCCGGGCAACTTCGGGTTGCCTTTCAATGACACCCGTCAAGGTTTCAGGCGTGGATGCCACCATCACCTGGAGCCGTATCGGATGATGAATCTCGACCGCCTGCCGGGGCAGGCCCGTGCGCAGGTCCCCCGTCGCACCCTCCTGCACGCCGAGCAGGGCCACGGGGTTGTGGGGCAATTTCGTGCCGCAACCAAGGGTGTCGTTGTCCACGCGGGAGAAGTAATACTGAAGGTTGATGCCGCCGATGACGGGCAAGATCCCGGGCAGGAGCCTCTCGATGAAAACGCCGCCGTTATCGGATTCGGGATTGTAGGAGATCAGGAATGACCGCCTGTCGAGGAACAGGCCGCGGGTCATGGCGCGGGGGCCATAAAAAGCCATCGCGTTGGTCTGGTGGCCAAGCTCCGGCCGTGGCTGGCCCAGGTCGGCGGACCGCGACTGGACATGCCGCAGGGCCGGGGAGGGATCGGCGATTCCCCGCGCTGAGTGGAGGCGACGGCACCTCTCAAGGGCATTGTGCGCCGCGGCCTTGTTCAACTTGGCCCGCGTCTCACCGACAAGTGCTTGAGCCCAGCGGGGAACCGTATCCATGTCCTCGAACACCACCGCGTCATCGCAGGTGTCGTGCAGGCCTCCCACGAACCAGGTGTCGGATGGTATGCGGATCCCCTTTTTCTGAAGCTCGCTGCGGATGTCGCTGCGGTTGAGCAGGCGGGCCATCAGGCGGGCGTTGTTGACGCCGTCGTTGCCCCCGCAGGCGCCGCAGTCGTAGGCGGACTTGTGCGGGTTGTTGACACTGGTGGACCCGTGGCCGAGGAAGGCGACAACCCGCGAAAAGGGGCCGGTCATGTTGATGTTGACCATCAGGGCGTGGACCCGGTCCACCTGGTCCGCGGTCGTGAACGCCCCATCGCCCGGTTCCAGCGCCATTTCAAAGTCGGTCTTGACGAACGACCGGGCCGCGCGGGCCAGTCCCGCCCTGAGGCGCGCTCCCAAGTGCGGCATGAGAAACCCGATCACCACCGCCGGATAGGCCAGAAGGCCGATCAATCCCACTAAAAGCGATCCGCTAACGCTTGTGCGGCTGGCCGAATCCAGCCTGTGCATCATCCGGCTCAGGCTTTGCTGCTGCTGCAGCCTCACTTGCGACCTCCCCTCCGCGGGAACCTCGCGCACATGGTGGGCGGCCTTCACATGAAGCGGGCAGAGATCCTGGGTGATCACCTGGCCGAGGGGGGTGAACCGAATGGGCAGCCCGAAGAATCCCGGGCCTCCGAAGGTCTCGGCGTCGGGATAAAGCTCCTCGACCGCCCTTCGGAACGACTCCTCGCGGTCGTCCAGGCAAGTCATGATCTGGAATTCAGGTCTGGGAGCGGGTCCGGGATCGGGATTGGCCCGCCGGGCCTGCAAGCCGGCGATCACACGATTGCGGTATCCGGCCTCGAAGGACTCTTGCCAGATCGCGCGACGGTGGTCGCGCGTGAATGTCTCAACCGCCGAGCACAACACATGGGGATCCTGGTCGTCGAGGAGGGATAATCCCCGTTCGGGTTGGGAGGCGATGGCATGGAACAAGTCCCATGCCTCGTCGGGAGCGTGGCGACCGGCCAATCCCGCGGGGTCGAGCGACAAGGTGAGGTCGGCACGGAGGCCCGCGCCCGAACCCCTTCGGGCATCCTGACGCCCAAAAGCCTCCAGGCACAGGTGCTTTTCCAAGAGAAGCTGAACCGCCAGGTAATCCACGAGGCTGACAGGCTGGTCGAGTTCCGCCCTCTCGGTGGGAAACCTTTCAAGACGCCACATCATCCCGGCCCATCCGGGGTGGGCCATCATGCTTCGCCTCAATATCGCCGGATGCTTCGATTCGTCCGGTTGCTGCCATTCGAGCAGTTCCGAGACCAGGTCATCGGCGGAAACCTCGCGGTCCAATATCGCTTGGGCTTCCCGACCCACATCGGCGAGCCAGGCTTGGGTGCTCGGCTGGTCCGCCAGGATTTGCAAGGAGAACTTCAAGAATCCTGCCTTGCGCAGAGGCATCGACCAGTCTGCCGAGCCCCGATCCAGATACATCGCGCATAGCGGACCCAGTTCCTGCCGGACTCGCTGCCAAGGCAACTCGGCCTCGTTGCGAGCCAGCAGTTCAATCAGCGGAAGGTCTTCGGCCGGAGTCGTTGCATGCCCGCCCGCGTTCCAAGGCAGCGACTTCACCCTGTTCCACACATGAACCGGGTCGGCGTCGCGCAGCGCTCGCGGCGGGCGCTCCCTGACAATCCATTCCCGGCTGGCGCGGGCATGGCAAGGCACCGGGGCCAGCAGGAAAAGACGGACCCATTCGACAGCACTCCATCCGTGCGGAAGCGCTTCAAAGGAAAGGCCCGATCGATCGATCCCTTCTTGGATATCGGCATCAACAATCGAACCTTCTCGATATAATTCAATATATTCTGAAAAACTGAGATACCCATTGATTCCGAGAATCCGACGCGCGCGCGCCATGGCTTCGTGAAAGGGTGTGTCTTCCATAAAGCGAAGCGAATTTTGCGAAACAAAAGTGGTCACAGGTGCCTGATTGGGCAGAAAAGCCGCCAATTCGGGCAGCAGAACCTTCCATCCGCGTTGATGGGAATCCCTTCCGGCGCTGACGCCGTGGGATGTGGATGGTTGCGCATGGGTTTGCATGGTGGGCACCAAGCCATTGACTCGCAATGGTTTAATAGTGCGACACGCCGGCTTTCCGGGGCAACTTGGCAAGTTTAAAAACAGGCAATCTTGGATGGATAAATGAAATCTTTGAAAGCTATGAACAAATATTAAGAAACCGAGGCCACCGGAACCTTCACCAACACCCTCGCTCCCTTGGTCGGCATGTTCTCGGCGCGAATGGCCCCCCCCGACCCCTCGACAATGGCCTTGCAAATCGACAGTCCCAGTCCGGTGCCGCGCGACGACCTGACCATGGTTCCGGAAAGACTGAAACGCTCGAACAAGCGGGGCAGGATATCCGCGGGAAATCCCGGGCCCGTGTCAACGACCTCAAGCGAGAACCAACAAGGTTGCGTCTTGCTGTCCGATGACACCCGAAGCGTGACAACACCACCTTCGGGCGTGTTTTTCAGGGCATTGTCCACCAGGTTGCACAGCACCTGTTTCAGCATGCCCCTCTCGCCCTTCACCCTGCCCTCGGCCAAGACCTCGGCCCGCAGTTCGATTCCCCTCTGCTCCGCCACCCCGCGGAACATGTCGGCCACCCGCCTGGCAAGGTCCGCCAGATCGGTGGAGTGGCCGCGGGCGACAAGCCCGCCCGCGTCGCTCTCGGCCAAAAGCAGCAGCCGATTCACCAGCGTGATCAGCGATTCCACCTCCTCGAGGATGTCCAGCAGCGTGTCCCTGCCGCCATCGGCCGCCGGCGGCTTGTCGAGGTCGAGCTCCACGGAGGCCTTGATGGCGGCCAGGGGGGACCGCAACTCGTGCGCGGCATTCGCGACAAAATCTCGTTGGCGGAGAGTGTATTGCTGAATTTTGTCCAGAAGGCCGTTGATTGTCTGGGCCAGCATGTCCAGCTCGTCATCGACGCCCCGGTGGGGAAGACGGCCCTCAAGGGATTGCGGTCCCAAGGTTCGCGCCATCGCCAGCATGGAACCCAGGGGGTCGGTCGCCCTGCCGGCCAACCAGTAGCCCAACCCGGGCGAAATCACCAGCATGGCCAGGCCGACCACGGCCAGAACCACGCGCACCCGGCCCAGGTCGTCGGCAAGGAAATCCGTGGAGGATCCGGCCTGAACCTTCATGTCGCGGGCGGCGCGCTGCACCACGCATGTTGAACCCAAATGGGCCCGACCGTCCGGCCCGGTCCAACCCCGCTCCTTGACCGACTCGGGAATCGGCCCGGCCTCCAGAACGGATTCGCCCAACAACACGCGACCGTACCACGACTGCTCCGAGTGGCTTTCCACCTTGCGGACCAGCGCCGCCATCACGGCCTCGGGACTGGCACCCTGATCCACCATCAGGATCAGTTCCCGGCAATCCTCATCCAGCACCTGGTCCAGTTCGCGGGTCAGGAGAAATCCCACGCCCAGGTAAAAGCCGAGGCTCACGGCCAGGAGAATGGCCACGGCGCCCAGCGTGTTCCAGAAGGAGAGCTGAAACCTGAGTGAGCGGAAGAAACGCAGGGGCGCCAGCGCCAAGGATCAGGCTCCCGCGCGCAATGAGTATCCCCGGCCGCGCACGGTCTGGATCATCCCGTCGTGGCCGGTGTGCGCCAGCTTGTTGCGGAGCCTGTTGATGTGGACCTCGATGACATTGGTCACCCCGTCCCAGTCACCTTCCCACACATGCTCGCAAAGCGCCTTGCGGGTGGTCACCTGCCCGGCGTTTCGCATGAGCAGTTCCAGGATGGTGAACTCGGTGGGAGTGAGGTCGATGTGCTTGTCGTTCGCCGTCACCCGGCGGTTCGTCAGGTCCAGACAGATGGAACCGGCGGTCAGGACGGGGGAGGGGCGATGGCCGCTGCGGCGGCAGACGGCGTCCACGCGGGCGAACAACTCGCTGAAGGCGAACGGCTTCACGATGTAGTCATCGGCGCCGGCGCGAAGGCCGGCCACCCGGTCGTCCACCGACCCCATCGCCGTCAGGGCAAGCAGCGGTGTGCGGACCCCGTCGGCGCGAAGGCGGGACAGCACCTCCAAGCCGCTCATTTCGGGCAGCATCATGTCGAGAATGACGACATCGTACCTCTGGCTGAGGGCGGCCTCGAGGCCGCGGGTGCCCGTCTTGGCCCAATCGCACTGGTGCCCCGCGGCGACGAAACCGCTTTCCACGAGCCTGCCGATATGGGAATCGTCCTCCACCAGGAGCACCCGGAGGGGGGACTCGGCGGGTTTCTCGGTCGGTCCACCCTGCGATGCGATGGTCGCTGTCATTTCAGATCCCCAATTCCTTGAGCTGCCTCGCGTCAACCGGCGCGGGGGCCCCCGTCATCAGGTCGCGCGCGCGCTGGTTCTTGGGGAAGGCGATGACATCCCGGATATTGGTAGTACCCGAAAGAATCATGGCCCAGCGGTCGAGTCCCAGCGCGATGCCGCCGTGGGGGGGCGCTCCCATTTTAAGGGCGTCGAGCAAAAATCCAAACTTCTCCCGGGCCTGCTCGGCCGGCAACCCCAAGACCGCGAACAACCTTTCCTGAACGACAGGATCGTGGATGCGGATGCTGCCTCCGCCGCATTCGTATCCGTTGATTACCAAATCGTAAGCCCGGGCCTTGACCGAGGCCGTTTCCGATTCGAGCCTTGGAATATCCGCCACCCGGGGCGCGGTGAACGGATGGTGGTTGGCCACCCAGCGGCCCTCCTCCTCGTCGCGCATGAACGAAGGAAAATCCACCACCCACAGGGGCTTGAACACGCGCGTATCCGAAGGCACCAACCCCAAATGCGCCGCCAGGTGAGTGCGCAACCCTCCCAGAAGTTCCGCGGCCTTGTCGGGCGCGTCGGCCACCAGCAGCAGCAGGTCCCCCGGCTTGGCGCCCAACCGGCGTCCGAGTTCGTCGAGCGATCCGGGGGCGAAGAACTTCTCGATGCCGCCGGTGTACTTGCCCTCCTCCACCTTCAGCCACGCCAGGCCCTTGCCTCCCGCGCGGGTGACCACCTCGCTGAGCTTGCCGCCGGGCTTCAGCTCGGTGTTGGAGAAGCGCCCGGCGGCGCCCACGGCGTTGATCGCGCGCACGGCATGGCCCGCGGCCACCGCCTCCTGGAAAACCTTGAAGCCCGAGGCGCCGGCCCAATCGGAGACCTCGACGATCTCAAGGCCGTAGCGGAGGTCCGGCTTGTCCGACCCGAAGCGCAGCATCGCCTCGTCGTAGGAAAGCCTGGGGAACGGCACGGGGATCTCGATCCCCAGGCACGCCCGGAACACCTCCACCGACAGGTCCTCGATCAGCTTGAGGATGTCCTCCTGGTCGACGAACGACATCTCGAGGTCAAGCTGGGTGAACTCGGGTTGGCGGTCGGCGCGCAGGTCCTCGTCGCGGAGGCAGCGGGCGATCTGGAAGTAGCGATCCATGCCGGAAACCATCAGCAGCTGCTTATAGAGCTGCGGCGACTGGGGCAGGGCGTACCATGAACCGGGATGCACCCGGCTGGGCACGAGATAGTCGCGGGCGCCTTCCGGCGTGCTCCGGCCCAACAGCGGCGTCTCCACCTCGACGAACTGCCGCGCGTCGAGAAACGAGCGAATGGTCTGGTTCAGGCGGTTGCGGAGCAGCAACGATTTTTGAAGGCTCGGCCGGCGCAGGTCGAGAAAACGGTATTGCAGGCGGATATCCTCGCCGGCCAGTTCCTCGCCCGGAAACTCGGTCACCTCGAACGGCGGCGTGGGGCACTTGTTCAGCACTTCCAAATGGCGGGCCACCACCTCGACCGCGCCCGTGGCCAAGTCCGTGTTCTCCTTGCCCGCCAGCCTGGGGCGTACCTCGCCGCGAACCGAAAGACACCACTCGCGCCCGGCGCCGTCGGCGATGTCGAACAGGGCGCTGCCGGTGTCGGCCTCGATCACCACCTGGGTGACGCCATAGCGGTCCCTCAAGTCGAGAAACACCTGCTGGTTGTATGCCCGCCGGGAATTGACCCAACCATTGAGGGTCACGGTGGTTCCGACATGTTCCGCCCGCAGGGCGCCACAGGTCACGGTACGCTGCCAATCCGCCATGAAAATCTCCCGACCCGCCCCGGCGGCCGCGTTCGGACCGGCCCGTGGGTGATGGAAAAATCATACAGGAATCAACCGTTTCCCGCCCGGCGACTGTCGCCTGCCTAAAAGTGAGTCATGGCGGAAACAGATAACAACAAGGTGATCGTGCTCGGTTCGGGCATGGCCGGCATGGCGGCAGCGGCGTCCCTGCGTCAGGCAGGCCTCAATGTGCTGGTCATCGACAAGGGTTCGGTTCCCGGCGGGCGTGTCGCCTCCCGAAAGATCGGCCCGGCGATATTCGACCACGGCTTGCAGCACTTCCATGCCGAGACCTCGCCATTTGCCGCCTCGTTGGCCGAGTGGCAATCAGGTGGCCTCATCGCCCCGTGGTCCGCACCTTCTACCACAAGTTTCCCCAGCTTCCGGGTTCCCGGGGGCATGAGGCTTCTGACACGGCACCTCGCCCGGAACCTCACCGTGCGCCAGTCGTGCCGGGCCTTGGCCGTCACCCCCGGCCGATCGGGGTGGCGAATCACCCTCGATGACGGCACGGAAGAAACCGCGGGCGGCCTGGTGGTGGCCATACCGGCACCGCAGGCGCTGGCGCTGTTCGACACGGATGGCTCACGATTGCCCCCCGACATCAGGGATGGCCTCTCAGCCATCGAATACCAACGGTGCATCGCTGTCATGGCCCGGCTTGGCGGCCCTTCGGGCATTGCCGGGGGAGCGCTGGAATGCGGACCCGAACCGCTCTCATGGGTGGCTGACAACCACGCCAAGGGGGTTTCCGACGAACCGGGGGCGCTCACCCTGCTGGCGGGTCCGGAATTTTCCCGGCAGTTCTGGGAACTGGGAGACGATCTGGTCGCCTTCCGGCTGTTCGGTTGCATCCAGTCCAAGGTCGGCCGACCGTTGGCCGAATACCAGGTGAAGCGTTGGCGGCTGGCCCGGGCCTCGGCTACCATCGCGGAACGACATCTGGCGACCGACGCCCCGCGCCCCCTGGTGTTCGCCGGGGAAGGACTCGGCGGCGACCGATCCGAGGGCGCCTGGCTTTCCGGCCTCTCCGCCGCCCGCTGGATGGCGGCGCGAATGGCGGCCTGAACGCTTCCCCTGGAACGCACCCCATGCCCGGCCCATGGACCGACGAACTTCACGCCCTGCTGCTGGTGGGAACCGGCGGCGCCATCGGCTCGGTGGCCCGGCACCTGTTCGGTTTTCTCGCCCGGCTTGGCGGCCTGCCCGCCGACCAGGGGCACCTGTCCACCATGGCCATCAACGCCACGGGGTCCCTGGTGGCCGGTTGGCTTTTGCGCCAATTCGGGCCGGTGAACTCCGCGGCATTCATGTTCTGGGGGCTGGGATTCTGCGGTGGCTTCACCACCTTCTCGAGCTACAGCCGCGAGTTTGTCACCCTCATGCGCGACAACCGGCACCTCGAGGCGGGCGCCTACATGGTCCTCAGCGTGGCGCTGGGAGTCGCCGGCTACATGGCCGGCTGGGCGCTGGCCGGCAAGGGCGGATAAAAGCAGATAAGACAGAGCCGATTGGCGTCAACCGCAGGGCTGTTGTCCTCGCGCCTTTCGCTGGCGGATCTCCGACGAGGAAAGGTCGAGGCGGAAAACACCCTCGGGGATCGGCTTGAACAGGCCGCGGCCCTTCTCAGGCAACGAGGAATCATCGAACGAGTGGTACACGCCGTCCTCGGTCGCCCGGCCCGCCACCAGGAACGAGCACCCCCGCTGCCGCAGGTGGTCGAGCGCCCCGGCAAGGCCGCCCGTCTCCAGCGAATAAAACCGCTCCTCCAGGATTCTGATCGCGGTGTCGTGGCCCACCACGAAGACGGCGCCGGGCAGCGCGTCGGCCTTGGCCGCGAAGGTGCCCAGCCTGGTCACCACCAACGGACCCACGCCATGGAACTGCCGGATTCTTCGCAGCAGTTCGCCGGTGGCCATGGGCGGCTTGTCGGCGTTGGCGGCGGTGATCTCGTAGACCGCCCGGCGGCCGGTAAGATGCTCCGCCGCGCGCGCCAGTCCCACATGGCCGGCATGCAGGGGGTTGAACGATCCGGAAACCACCAGGTCCGGCGCCGGCCCGGGGTGGATGGCGCCATCGGCCTCCACGCGGGCCCACAACCGCCTGCCATCGAGCACTTCAGCCAGCGGGCCGGGCGCCTCGCGGGAATCCTCGGGAGGCAGGCCGGGCCCGTCGGGGTCCGCCAGCAGCGCCAGAAGCGCGCCGCTCACCAGTTCCTCCTGCCCCGCCCGGCCCAGCGACTTGTCCAGCAGCATGGTCCACGAGCGGCATGTCAGCCCGTCGCACCATCCGAAATGGGCGCGGTCCGCGCCCTTGCGGTCGCGGTTGGTCGCCAGCGCCGCGCAGCAGGAAACGCCAACGGCCTCGGTGATGCCGGATGCGATGGTTTGCCGCCAGGCGCTCCAGGCCATGGCCCGGGCCGCGTCAACGCTGGCGTGGGACGCCAAGGACTGGCCCATGAACCTGTCGAGTGGGATAGGCCCGTAGGGCACGAACGCCTCGATCAGCACCCGGGAACAGCCGGGGGTGCCCTGTAGCATGGCGAGCGCCCGCGAACCGGCGCCGGTGACGGCCAGCACGAACGGCCTGCCGCGCGCGATCACCGCGGCGGCATCCGGAAGGGTCATTGGGGATTGGCCAGGAGGGCCCTCTCGGCCTCCTCGAGCAGGTGCCATGCCTCGCGCGGGCTTGGCGCGGCGCGCAAGCCCGCGACCAGATCCTCGCGCATGATGAGCCTGCTCAGGCGGGCCAGCACCTGAAGGTGGGTGGAATCACTCCGACAGGCCACCAAAAAGACCAGGTCGGTGACGCCGTTGTCGGGCGCGCCCAAGTTGAGCGGTTCGGCCAGGCGGGCGAACGCCACGACCGATTCCCCCAAGGCGTCGGGCAACCGCCGGGCGGGGTGTGGAATGGCGACGCCCCCCGCCAGCGCCGTGCTGGAACGCGATTCCCTTTCCTTGAGGCTGGCGAGGAGAATTTGCGGATCCCACACCTGCCAGGAGCGCTCGGCAATTTTCACGATCTCCTGCATGAGCGAGGATCGGGTTTTCACATGGAGGTCCAGCTCGATGCTGTCCTGCGCCAACAGCGGGCAAAGCGTCAGGCCGCCGGAGGGGCCTTCCGAGGAGTCGAAGCGGCTCAGTTCCTCGTCGTTGTATTCCGGCAGTTTTTTCTCGAGCCAGAGGTTGATCTCGGCGGCCGCGAACATCCACTCCCCGCCCACGCGACGGGCCGGAAGGTAGCCTCGGGAGGCCATCTTCTCCACATCGCGGGCATCCTGGCGCAGCATGTCGGCCAGTTGCCGGAGATTGAGGGTGGATTCATTCATGAAAAAGAGCGTCCCTTAACCGCGCGGGCGGGGTCAAGGCCGGGCGACCGCCGCCCGGCCGAGGTTTGGTGAAAACGGTCAGGATTTTCCGGTTTCACCGCCGGGACCGGCAATGCCGGGGAGCGTGAAACCGCGTCCGTCCTTGAGCAACTGCAGGTTGGCCTGGGTCTGCTGGCCGAGGCCCCACAAGCGGATGAAGCCCATGGCCGCCTCGTGGTCGAACTGGTCGCCGGTCTCGTAGGTGGCCAGTTTCTTGCTGTAGAGGCTGTTGTCGCTCTTGCGGCCGGCGACAATCGCCTGCCCCTTGAACAGCTTGATGCGGACCTGCCCGGAAACGAAACGCTGGCTGCTGGCCACGAATGCCGCCAGGTCCTGGTGGAACCCGCTGAACCACAGGCCGTTGTACACCAGGTCGGCGTATTCCTGGGCGACGAGGGTCTTGAAGCGCTGGGCCTGCTTGCTGAGGCACAGCGACTCGAGTTCCCGATGGGCCAGGTGGAGGATCACCGCGGCGGGCGCCTCGTAAAGCTCGCGCGACTTGATGCCCACGAGCCTGTTTTCCACATGGTCGATCCGGCCCACGCCGTGCTTCCCGCCGACGGCGTTGAGCGCCTCGATGAGGGGCACGCCGTCCATCGCCTTGCCGTCCAACCCCACGGGCCGGCCGGTCTCGAAGTCGATGGTGACATAATCGGCGGTGTCGGGGGCGCGCTCGGGGCTGGTGGTCCAGCCGAAGGCCTCCTCGGGCGGTTCGGTCCAGGGATCTTCCAGCACGCCGGCCTCGCAGGAGCGGCCGAAGAGGTTCATGTCGAGGCTGTAGGGGCTTTTCACCGTCGCCTCGACGGGGATGTTGTGCTTGGCGGCGTATTCAAGGGCCTGGTCGCGGGACATCTTCCACTCGCGGACCGGGGCGATGATCTTGAGGTCGGGCGCCAAGGTCTGGAAGGTGACATCGAACCGCACCTGGTCGTTACCCTTGCCGGTGCAGCCATGGGCGACGGCGGTGGCGTTGTGGGCGCGCGCGGCATCGACCATGAGCTTGGCGATCAGGGGGCGGCCCAGGGCGGTGGCCAGCGGATACTTGCCCTCGTAAAGGGCCCCGGCGGCCAAGGCGGGGAACACGAAGCAATCGACGAACAGGTTGCGGGCGTCCTGGGTGATGGCGTCAACCGCGCCGGTCTTCAGCGCCTTCTGCTTGATCTTCTCCATGTCCCCGGTGCAACCGAGGTCCACGGTGAAGGTCACGACATCCAGGTTGTACTTTTCCTGGATCCACGGGACCATGACGGAGGTGTCGAGACCACCCGAATACGCCAGAACCACCTTTCCACGACGCGTCGCTGTCATGTCCGTACCGTCCGCCTTCAGTGAATGGGGAAAAGGTTAGTTTAAATGGCCCCGCCCGATTACGCCATGGCCAAGTTGCTGCTGCCGGTCCGGGTTTGGGAGCGGGTGGTGGCGCAAGCCCGCGCCGAGGCGCCGCAGGAATGCTGCGGCCTGTTGGCCGGATCCCGCCATGGCGGGGTTCTGCTGGCCGCGGAGGCGTTCCCCCTGGTGAACCAACTGGGCAGCCCGACACGGTTTGTGTCGGAACCGGGCAGTTTGTTCCGGGCGCTGAAGTCGGCGCGCGCGCAGGGTCTTGAGGTGGTGGTGATCTACCATTCGCACCCCGAGGGACCTCCCGTGCCCAGCCGAACCGACCTCGAATGGCGCTGGGCGCCGGGCGTGGCGGACCTGATCGTGGGCCTTTCGGGCGCGGTGCCCGCGGGGCGCGCCTGGGACCTTCATGTCGCGCCGGTGGCCGAACTGGCGCTCGAGATCGTTACCCGCTGAGGCTTGGAGAAAAGCCGGGACCCCGGAAGGCTCGCGGCATCCGGGGTCCCGAGGTTTTCCTGGCGTCCTGCCAAGAAAATCACATGTCTTTTTTCTCTTCGACGCGGGTGCGGATGCGCTCGGCGAGCAGCGCGACATCGAAGGGTTTCTTGAAGGCCTCGTTGAAGCCGTACTGGTTCAGGCCCTCGGGATCGGCCTCGTCCTCGCTGGCGAGCGCCACGATCAGGGTCTGCTCGTAGGCGGGATTGCGGCGCAGGTTGCGGGCGATCTGAAGGCCCTCGCTGCGGCCCAGGGCGAGGTCGATGACGATGCTGTCGGGGTGGAAGCTCTCGGCGAGGATGCCGGCCTCAAAGCCGCTATTGGCGACCTCGTAACGGAACTCCTCGGCGACGGGGAGCAGCTCCTGGATGCGGTCGAGAAGGAGCTTCTCGGCGCCGATCACCAGGATCTTGTGCCAGCTTTCCTCCTCGAGTTCCCCCAGGGGCATTCCGTATTCCTTGAGGAAACGGATCAGGTGGTCGCGGGGGATCCGGCGGTCCTGGCTGCCCGGGATGCGGTAGCCGCGAAGCTTGCCGGAATCGAACCACTTGCTCACGGTGCGCGGAGCGACCTTGCAGATCTTGGCCACTTGGCCTGTGGTGAAGACGGGTTTCTTCATATCGAAACAACTCCGTAGGGTTGCAAGGCAGGCCCGGCCTGCCGTCTGGGCCACCCCCCCGGACAGCTTGTGCGGAGCTGCCCGGGGAGCTTTGAGCCTGCCGCGTCATGCCGGAACTCCTCTCGGAGTCTCCGGATGGGAAACGCGCGTACCGGAGTCTGGAAATGCCATACGCCCTTGGGGCGCATTCCCATTCCGGCCGCCGCGACTTCCCGCGACAGGCTGCCCGGACCTTTCCTGGCGGCGCCCCATCTCGACCCATGGCGGTGTCGGATTGAGAGGACCGCGCCGGGTTGCCCTGGCTAGGAATGTTTTTCGGCAATGCAAGTCGGGTTTATGAGCAAATGATTGCTAATTGGACGGATTCTGCCGTTTTCCATTCTTTTCCCGGCAATCCCACTTGTCCGGTCAGCCCGGTTTATCACGGCCAGCACGCTTAAATGCATTGAACGCAGCTTGCCTATTCCAGCAACCGCGACGAAACTGCCCGGCGATGGGGTCATAACCCCTTGCGGTACACCACCATGTCGTCGCCGGGGGCGTAGAATTCGCGCAACACGCCCTGCTGGTCGTACCCGATTTTCTCATAAAAGCGGCGTGTCGGGAGATATCGTTCGGTACCGCTGGTTTCCACGAACAGGGCGCGCCCTTCCTTGCCCTTCACCCGTTGCTCGGCCCAGTTCATGAGCAGCCTGCCGCGCCCCTTGCCTTGCAGGCCGGCGTCGACCACCAGCCAATAAACATGCCAGGTGCCCACGGTCATGGGGGCGGGAGCGTAGTGCACGAACCCGGTCCGCTTGCCGTCTTCCCACAGCACCCAGGCCTCTTGTCCGGCGAGGTCGTCGGCGGAGTCGAGGCAGTCGGTGAGCACCTCGTCGAGCGCCTCGAGTTCGAGGGGTTTGAAGAAGCCGGTGGCGTCGCTGAGGGCCACCAGGGGGGCGATGTCGTCGCGGGTGAGGGGAAGGAACTGGCTCATGGCGACAATATAGGAGTTGAAAGGAGGGGCGGACCCGG
>CAWUNZ010000052.1:0-15848 GCA_963923445.1 uncultured bacterium | reverse complement strand
GGGTGTCTGGACCTGGTGCAGCAAGGGGCGAACGGCATCCTTCAGTCGGGCGTTGATCATTAGGGCACCCTCATCCCGGGGAAGACCATTGCTTCTCTGTCCCGTATCGTAACGCAGTTGGCCGATTCCCGCCTTGGGCTTCTGCCGGATGGAGTCACCGCATGTCCGTCACCGTCGCCGTCACCGCGGATCTTCTCATGGGTGCCGCGTCCCCCCCGTCCATCCACTCGCTCATCGACGCCCTCGCGGCGTCGCGGGCGGATGCCGTGGTGCTGGCGGGCAACATCGGCGAGAACGACGGCCAGATCGGCCAATTTTTCAAGCGACTTCGGCAAGCCGTGGCCTGCCCCATCGGTTTTGTGCCGGGGAACCAGGACCTCTTCTACCGGAACGAGACCTCGAGCGAGGCCCTTTTGGGCACTCATCTGCCGGCCCTTTGCAAGACCCATGGAGTTCAGTTCCTGCCGGGAAACCCGCTCACCATAGGCCCCATCGGAATTGTCGGTTCGCTGGCGTGGTACGACTACTCCGCGGCCGACCCCACCGCGAACCTCACCTTGGAAGACCATGTCCAGTTCAAGCAGGACCGGAATGTGCCCGAGGCGCTTCGCATCGACTGGGCCTGGAGCGACCTGGAAGTCGCGGAAAACTCCACCCGCGCCCTCGAGGCGGACATCGCCACCGCCTTGGGCAATCCTTCCGTCAAACGGGTTCTCGCCGTGACCCATTTCCCGGTGTTCGACTGGCAGATCCCCCGCGATCCGGGAAACCGCCTGGCGGCGCTTCGCAACGCCTACGAGGGAAACCTGAACATCGGCCGCTGGCTCATGAATCACCAAGCCGTCGCGGGAGTGGTGAGCGCCCATGTGCCCCATGGCGGGTGCCGGGTGCTGCACCGGGATCCGCTTCCCCCCATCCCTTCCTGGCTGGTGGGGTCCTCCCCCGAATCACCCGGTTTCGTTCTCGCCCGAGTTTCCAAGACCAACTAAATTGGGCAATCTGAAGAACCTTTACCGAACAACCATGGATCGGTAAGCAAATCCGATTCTCGCTCCGCCCTCGGGCCAACCTTTCACAACTCCCGTTGCCGAATCGTTCTTGAGTGCAAACGGCGCGGCGTGATAGCCTCCGCCCGCCGGACCCGGGAGCTGTGAATGTTCCGTTTCATCGGACGCCTCACCTCGTACCATCCGTGGGCGTTTGTCTGCGGCTGGCTCACGATCGCCGTGGTCGTCGGAACCCTTGCTCCCAACTGGGATCGCAACAGCCAGGACGACGATATCCGGGCCCTTCCGGAATACTGCCCGAGTGTTCGCGGCTACAAGCTCTTGGAAGAGGCTTTCCCGGGCGATGTGTTCGCATCGAACCTGGTTCTGGCCTTCGAGCGCGCGGCATCGCCCCTGACCGATGCCGACTACAAGGCGATCGACGCGGTTCGCGAGCGTCTCGAAACGCTCCGTCACGACGAACCCGCCCTCGCCATCCAGGCCATCCATGCCCCCGGCGATCCGATCCTGGGCAAGAAACTCAAAAGCGTGGATGGCAACTGCGCCTTGGTGAAGGTTCAGCTGCAATCGCCCTACATGGCGGTCCAGACCCGTTTCACGGTCGACCGCATCGATGAGGTGGTTTCCAAGGTCCTCGCGGATCAGTCCGTCGACGGCCTGAAGCTTCATCCCACCGGCCCCGCGGGTATCGGCCGCGACCTGATCCGCGTCAGCACCAACAGCCTCGAAAACACCACGCTGGCCACCGTTCTTCTGGTGATCGTCATCCTGCTGTGGGTGTACCGGGCCCCGCTTTTGGCCATGGTGCCGCTGCTGACGATCGCGATCGCCGTTTATGTCGCGCTTCAAAGCCTGGCCCTGCTCACGCTCATTCCCGGGTTCAAGCTCGCCAGCGCCAGCCAGATATTCGCCGTGGTCATGCTCTATGGCGCCGGCACCGATTACTGCCTGTTTCTGGTCAGCCGTTACCGCGAGGAACTGGCGGAGGGGCGCCCGCTGGGCTTTTCGGTGGAACGAAGCGTGGACAATGTCGGCCACGCCCTTGCCGCCAGCGCCGGAACGGTGATCTGCGGGCTGGGCCTCATGGGCACCGCCGACTTCGCCAAGGTTCGCAGCGGCGGACCAGCCATCGCGCTCAGCCTCTTGGTGGCGTTCCTCGCCTCGCTCACCCTCACACCGTCCCTGCTCAAGATTCTCGGTGGCCTGGCTTTCTGGCCCGGCAAAGCCCCGGGCCGGCCGGGTTCCCATTTTTCCACCGGTCGCCGTGAATCCGAGGAGGAGGATTTCTGGACCCGGCTCAGCGGCAGGCTGCTCAAGCGCCCCGGCCTCGCCTGGCTGGGCGCCATGGCCGTGCTCGCCCCGTTGGCTCTTCTGGGAACCGCCACGCGCACCAGTTTCCGCGCCACCGCCGAACTCTCGGGCCATAGCCCCAGCATTGTCGGCCTGGAAGCGGTTCAGCGGCATTTCCCCGCCGGCGAAGCGGGGCCGGTCACCGTCCTCCTCGAGTCGCCCGTGCCGTTCGACAATGCCCATGGCCGCCGGCTGATTGAGCACCTCAGCCGCGGTTTTCTTCACCTCGACAATGTCCGCGAGGTCCGCGCGCTCACCCGCCCGTTGGGCCAGCCGATCCCGGAACCGGCCCAGCCCGCGCAGGCGTCCTCAAGCTGGGCCGCGGCTTGGCAGAAGGTGGTGGACAGCATCGACTCGCAGGTGCGCCGGATGGCCGGGCAGCATTACCTCTCCACCATTCCCGCCCGCGACGACATGCCGGCCCGCCATGTGACCCGCCTCGAGGTGGTGCTGGAAACCGATCCGTTTGATCCCAAAAGCGCCACCACGCTGGGCAGCATCCAGACATGGATCTCGAGCGAACTGCCCAACGATTCGCGGGCGTTCGGCCCGGTGAAGGGCGAGACCTTCGGCATCACGGTCGCCGCGTTCGACCTGGCCTCGGTCACCGAGAACGACCGCGCGCGGATCAACCTGCTGGTGACCGCCGCCGTCTTTGTGATTTTGTTCCTCTTCGTCCGCGACCTGATCCTGGCGGCCTACCTGCTGCTGACGGTTCTTTTCAGCTACATGGTGACGCTCGGGGCGACCATGCTCATCGCCTGGATCGGCTTCGCACGACCCTTCGGCGAGGTCGACTGGCGGGTTCCGTTCTTCCTGTTCGTGATCCTGGTCGCCGTCGGCGAGGACTACAACATCCTGCTGGTCAGTCGCATGCTGCAGGAAAGACGCAAGCACGGACCGGCCATGGCCATGCGCCTGGCCGTGGCCCGAACAGGGTCCACCATCACCTCCTGCGGCCTCATCATGGCGGGAACCTTCGCCACGCTCATGCTGGCCGGACTCAACACCCTGGTGCAGATCGGCTTCGCCCTGGCCTTCGGTGTGCTTCTCGACACCCTGATCGTCCGCCCCATCCTGGTGCCGGCCTTGTGCATCTGGTTTTGGGAACGCCAAGATCGGCAACGCGCCAACGCCAATGAAAATGGCCTTCCCATCAGGAAGGCCAGCTAGCGAATTTCAGTTGAAAATACGAATCAGGCCTTGGCGGCAGCTTTGGCCTTGTTGAGGCGCTTGGCCAGACGCGACTTGCGGCGCGAGGCGGTCTTCTTGTGGATCACGCCCTTGCCGGCGGCCTTGTCAAGCCGGCTGTAGGTGTTGGTGAGTTCCTTCACCATGTCGCCGCCCGAGGAAATCGCCTGCTCCAAGGTCTTCACTTGAATCTTGACATCGCGCTTCACGACGCGGTTGTGGGCTTTGCGCTTTTCACTTTTCCGAAGGTTCTTGGCGGCGCTCTTCGTATGCGGCATGATCCAACCCCTGATATCTTCCAAAAAAGCTTTATACCTGTCGGATCATTCCCGGGCAAGCAGGAATCCACCATCAGGTTCCGTCATTCATCGGGAAACAGCTTTCCGGGCGCACCGTCCGGGCCCAGCAGCATGCATCCGCCCCGGGGCCATGGCGCGCCCTCCAGCACGGCATCGACCGATACCTCAGGCAAAGGCTCGGGTTTGGACACCACCACCACCGATACCCCTGCCCTGCTCGCCTCATGCCTGATGGCCGCTTCCAACGGGATCCGTTCCTCCAATGGGGCGCCCCGCAACTCCAACAGCCAGGGGCACCGCTCCAGGCCCCAGATTCCCGGCCAGCTTCCCTCGCCACCTTGATCACGCCGCAAATGGCGCACCGAGTCGCGCCACCGCGCGCCCGCCGCCACTCCCAGGCGCGCCAGCATGTCGCGCCTTTTGGGGTCGGTTTCCCCCTCCATGTTCACCCTGGCCCGGCCCAAAACCGCCGGCTGGTCGCTCGTTGGCCACACGGGGCCAACCTCCCGGCCTCCCAACGCCACCCTCACCGGGCGCCCCTCGCGCGGCAACCGGGCCAGCGCCCTGCGCCACCGCATGCCGTCTTGGTTCTCCTGCTGCAAGACATGCGCCACAACCGACAACCTGAACTCGGAACCGGCCAGCCACGCCACCAACGGATCCAGCGCCGCGGGAATGTCGAGCGGGCCGTTTGCGTTGGCGAACAAGGGCACGGCTTCCCTCTCGGCGCGCGCCAGGTGCCCGGGGCTGGGCAGATGCAGGCATAATTCCCGCCCAAGCGTCTCCGCGGCGGAAACGAGAGGCCCCATCAGGGCAACCAGTTCGCCGCCCGCCGCCGCGCCCGACACCAGCAATCGTTCCAGCCCCACCAGATGAAAAGGGCCCCTCGACCAACGGGTTCTCTCCACCAGCTTGGAAACAACCTCCGCGCCGGACATCGCCGACAGGTCGAGCCGGGCATCCGCCAACAGCGGCTTGGCCGAACCCACCAGCCCGAGGGCCCCCTGCTCCTCCAGGTCGGCCAGGTCGGCGCCCAGTTCACCGTCGGAAGAACCGAATCCGGAATCAGGCTCGTCCTCCAAGCCGTGGTCTTGCAGCCATGAGGTGGCGATGGCCGGCTGACCCAACTGCCTGGCTCCACGGGCCACGGCGTCGATAAAGCTCGCCGCCGGCATCGCCTTGCCCGGGATCGCTTCCTGACTGATGAACAACCCCACCGCCTCGGCCAGTTCCCGGATCAAAACCGGGTCGGCCGGGCCCAGCCGGCGGGCCACCCGGTAAAGCCGCCGGGACAGCCTTTCGATGTCAAAAGGCGCCGAACGGCCATCGCCATCGCGCACCCAACCCGGCCCCATGCGCATCAACCCCTGTTTCGCGAGATGCCGCCGCCCGTTCGCGCGGGCGACTCAATCAAAAAACCAATGACTCGCGATCATTTCAACGGGCCTTGGGAAGCGCCTGAAGGATTTCCGCCGCCTGGCCGTCCCCGCCTTGGGCGAATCCGAAACCCTTCGCCACCTTCCCGCCGCTGATCACCACCACGGTCATGGCATGGTCAACGCTGGCGCCCCACTGCGCCATGAGTTTTCCCTCATCTGTGACACCTAGTGTCGTGTTATCCAGCTGGAGAGACTTGTCCACCAGCACCAACCGCTCACGCCATGCCTTTTTATCCGCCGCCAAAAACACCATCAGCACCTTGGCGTCCGGATTCTTCCGGAACGACTCATGGTCCAGTTCGCGCAGGGTCCGGGCCAGAGGCCGGTCGAACTTCTCCGATCGCACCAGCACCACCACGCTGGGAAGTTCCTTGCGGTCGGCCAGCAGGTCGGCGGCCATCTCGTCTTTCTTCACCAAATGGGCAGGAAGGGCGGGTGGCGCCTTGCCAGCCTCAGGGCCCGGACTCGCCGCCAACACCGCCAAAAGCGTCACCAAAACCATCATGAAAACCCTCCGCCAGTCAACCAATACCAAGACTATGCACAAACGCCGTGACGGCCCTCACCGCCGGTTCCTGCGCCATGCCATGAATCTGGTGCCCCACGCCGGTCATGTCCAACCGGGTCAGGTCGCGCACCCGCGCGTAAAGCTCGTTCGTTTCTTCCAGGGGCATCATGCCGCCGAAGCGGTCGTCCCCGCGCAGCAGCAGCACAGGGCAGCGGATATCGGCCAAAAGGGAGGGAATATCCAGCCCATCCAGCCAAGCCGCACCGCCTAGCGCCGCCAGCGGCGCCGCGGAATCCAGGCGGGCCAGGCACGCCGCCATGAAGCGAATGCTGGCGCCGTCGCGCATCTCCCCCAGCGGGCGAACCTTGCCCAAGGGATCGCGCACCGGCAGCAAGGTCAGGTGCCTGGCCATCTCGGGGATGGAAAGTCCGCTTTCGGCCAACCGGGCGTAGGCCTCGAACATCTGGGCATAGCCGGTGTTTCCTAGGCCGGCCATATATCCCGGAGTCGGCGGGTCTTCCAATATAAGCCCCGACACACGGTCCGGATGCCGGGCGGCGACAGCCATGCCCACCAACGCGCCCAGCGAATGGCCCATCAACACCACAGGCTGGGCCGACAGCAGCGGCAAGGCCGCCTCGATGTCCGCGCAATAATCCGCCACGCGGTACGACTGCCCCCGCCCGCTGGCGCCGTGCCCGCGCATGTCGGGCGCCATCCTCCGCCATGGCGTTCCCATGGCCTGGGAGAAGGCTGCCCAGTCGGCGCCTGTTCGGGCCAAGCCATGGAGGAAAAGCCAGGCCGGACCATGGCCTTCCCACTCCCGGAAGGCCAAATCGGGTCTCCCGAAACCCGGCAAAATTCTCATGGAACTTTCCTTTATCAAGTGCTATCTATAGATTTTAGTTGCCAACTCAATCGAAACGGGGATGGTCCTCGTCATTGGCATTGATGGCTCTATTTCCAAATGTGACATTGGAATGGCCCATCCAGAATATCCTAACGGGGAGGATTGTCGGGGCTTTGATGGTGGGGACCGTCTCCGCCGAACGGGTTGAGCCAGTCGATTTTCCAGATGAATGCCCAGCCCGGTCGAAAGAACATCTGAATGGATCCGTTCCCGCGGGACGGATTCCGATTGGATGTCGCCTTGCCCGCAAGCCGCTTCCGACAGACCGCATACAGGCTACGAGGTGATCCATGTCTCGCAACCAGGACGCCAAAACGCGACGCCAAACCAAAAACGCCGTCCGCCCGGGCCTCGAACAGCTTGAATCTCGCTTGGTGCCGGCCAAGGTGGTGACCACCATTTTCGACACCACCAATCCGTCGTCACCCACTCCCGGGTCGCTGCGCGCGGCGGTCAGTTCGAATGTGCCGTCGGACCGGTTGGTTGAATTCAACGATTACCTGTTCGGTGCCAATATCGGGGTCACTCACAACCCGACAGCATTGGCGCTTGGTGATTTCCGCGGCACCGGCAAAACCGATGTCATCAGCGCCTCTTCGTTCGCCAATTCCTACACATTCGCTCCCGATAACGGCAACGCGTTAGGTATTCTCAGCCAAACGAATACGGTCAACACAACAGGCATTACCGCCAACATCACGGCCATCGAAACCGCCAATCTCAACGGCGATGCCTATGCCGACTTCATCACCGTGCAAAGTGATGGCAGCGTGCGCGCCTATCGTGGGTCTGCCACCGGGACATTCACCGCCGGGGGAGTTGTCAGCCTCGGCGGCACAGGCGCCGGACTGGTGGTCGGCGATTTCGACGGCGACGGCAAGACCGATTTCGCCTCGGTTCTGACTGGTTCCACCGGCAAGATTGTCTACGCGCTCGGTGACGGTGCCGGTGGCTTTGGCGCCTTGCAAACCATCAACCTGGCCAATGGGAACCAGGTGGCCATCGCCATGGCCGATGTCACCGGCGACCTCAAGAACGACCTCGTCACCCTCAGTTCCGATGGCAAGCTCACCACCGTGCCCGGCACGGGCACCGGATTCGGCACCGCCGTGGCCAGCACAGTGGCCGGAACCACGCTCTCCAGCCTGGCGTTGGGCGACCTGAATGCCGACGGCAAGGCCGACGCCATTGCCATCAACCGCACCTCCGGCACCGTTTCCACCCTGTTGGGGTCCGCCACCGGCGCGTTCACCGCCTCCAGCACGCTCACCTTGCCCACCGGCGCCCTTCCCGGCGTCGCGCGCGTGGCCGACCTCACCGGCGACGGCAAGGCCGACCTCGCCGTCACCCAATACGGCCTCAACAGTGTCGCTGTTTACACGGGCAAGGGAGATGGTTCGTTCAATGCCTCGGCCAGCACCTTCGATGTGGTGGCACCCACCGACATCCGTGTGGCCGACATGAATCCGGGCACCGGTCCTGGCCGTGATAGCAACAAGGATCTGATAGTTTCCTCGGAAACAACACAATCCTTCGGTGTGTTCATCAACTCCGGGTCTGGTACCTTCACCCCGGTTGCCAGCAAACAGGCCACCTTCATTCTCAACGGCGCCGTCGGTTCACTTACCGACACCCTCACCAACGACCTGAAGATTTACGGCGGATCTCTCTTCGGCGCCAACACCTACGACGCCGCCGGCACCAGCCTTGCCAACAAGCCAAGGGTGCTGATTCAAGCCGATGTCGGTTTCGACCAAAGGGATTACGACCTCACAGACACCGCCAAGTTCCCATCGGCCACCACCAACCGGGGCACTGGGTTCCGCGTCAACGACATCCTGACCCAAGGAATCACCAGCACCCAAGGCGGCGCCCGCTTCCAGGTTCTGGGGGTAGATGCCGCGGGCGGAATCACCCAACTGCGCGTCCTTCAGCCCGGCTGCCAAACCATTTACGATCCTTTTTACCCGACGGATCCCACCAAGACCAAAATAAGCCCTCCTTCAACCCTGGGCCAAAACGCTGGTTCTCCTTATTTCAAACTCACCACACTTTCCGGCAACGGTGTGAACCTGTCGTTCGCGACAACCCCGCTCACCACCACCAAGCGCACCGGCGGGCTGATGTTTCAGAACACCCCGGGAAAAACCCTCACCCTCGACGGTCTGGCCTTCAACGCCGCCAACACCGACACGGTGATTTTGAGCCAGGGCAACCTGATCATCAACAACTCCACATTCAGCGACATCGACACCCTTTACGCCACCGCGCGCAACAACCAGCATTTTGTCGCCCTGCAGACCGGCGCCGGCAACCTCACTGTGTTCAACACGCGCTTCGACGATGGCAGGGTGGACGCCATTAGAGGCGGGTCCAATGGAACCATCTCCATCACCGGCAGCACCTTCACCAACATGGACGGGCAGGCCCTCACCATCAGTGCCTCAACCGTCAACATCGATTCCTGCCTGTTCAACTACAATGGAGACCGCTCATCTGGTCCCGCGCAAACCCAGTTCTACTCGCCCAATGGCAACGGCAACCTGAGCATGAGCGCGGCGGGAACCGTCACCGCCTCCAGCAAGATCACGGTCAACAACTCCATCTTCGACAACAACTCCGAGGATGACGCCGGCCCGCAAGCAGAGCAACGGTCGCTCAAGCTCACTGGCGGCAGCATCATCGTCAGCAATTCGATCTTCCGCAACAACAGGTACAATGGCGGCCTCGAGGTTTCAGGCAGTCAGGCCACCGTCAACAACTCCTGGTTCGACGGCAACGCGGCGCCGATGTATTTCAATGCCAATAGCGGCGCGGGCGACCAACTGCGCGGCGGCAGCGCCATCCTCGTCCGCGACGCCACCCCGCTCACCCTGAGCTATGACAAGTTCACCAATAATGTCGCCGACAACATCAATTCCCGCTTCTCCGGCGGCGGCGCCGTCTACGCCTTGAACGGCGTGGTCACCATCGACCAGTGCGCCTTCGAGGGCAACTCCGCGAAAATCACCTCCTATTTCCCTGGCGGCGAGACTACCGACTACATCGGCAACCCGGAACTCAGCCCCTCGCCGCGCTATTCCGGCGGCGGTGCTGTTTACTCCGGCGGCGCCACCACCATTCGCGATTCCTACTTCACCAATAACTCCGTCGTCTCCTATGTGGATCTCTGGCAACAAAGCAAGGCGGAGTCCACCGCACTCAGCAGGCCGGAATATTCCGGCGGCGGCGCCGTTTACCTGACCCGCAACCAGGACGCCAGCATCCAAAGCAATATTTTCAATACCACTTTTGTCGGCAACTTTGTCGAGCAGGCCTTGGCAACCAAGGACATCAACCGCGCCGGCGTTCAGCGACTCGACCAGAATGTCTCTGTCGCCTTGGTGCCCACTTCCGTCGCCGCCGCCGCCGATGTCACCGGCGACGGTAGCAACGATGTGATCCAGGGCGGAATGGGCGGTCTGCAGGTGCTTTCCGGCGGAGGCACCGCCTCGCTGGGTGGACCGACTCTTCTCTTGGGCCAAAATGTTGGCCAAGTCGGTACCGCCAATCTCGATAATTCTGGCGAAAGCGAGATTATCGGCGTGGCAAGCACGGGCGCCACCAGCACAATAGGATTTCTTCACACGGTACGGCCGGGAAGCGCACCGCAATACTACGGTTCGTTGGCAAACATCGGTACGATCACAGACAACGCCAATGCCAAGTTTGTCAGCCAAACAGCGCCGGGTTCCGCAAATGCCCGTACGGTCACTTATCAGTTACCAGGAAATCTTGTCAGTCGCATCATCCATACCTCGCTCACCGGCAACCTGAACGACGGCACCACCGATGTGCAATCATTCTCGGTCAATTCATCCGGCCAGATGACTTTCACTCTTATCGGGACTCCGGCGAATTTCGCCCTATCGGGCAAGGTGGATTTCAACACGGGCCTGATCACCGTGGTTTGGAACACGGCAAGTCCGGGCGCGAGCACCAGTATCACCGGCGCGAATTACCAGATCTCCAGTATCATCGGATTCGCCACCGGCGACTTCGATGCCAACAACTACCCTGACGCCGCTTACATCACCACCGAAAACAAGGTCTACATTTCCAAAAACAATTATGGTGGCTCAGGTGGACCGTTTAATGTTGGTTTCGGGGCCAATTCGAATTTCAATGTCACAGGCACCCCGGTTTCCGTGGCCTTCGGCAAGTTCGACAGTTCCGGGGACGATGTCGCCGTCCTGGCCAACAATGCCGGCACCTACACCGTCTATGGCTTCGCCTACGACAGCACGGCGACGACTTTTGTCAACAGCCTTCCCAACGCCAACATCACGAATGTTTCCTTCAAAGGAACTGGCATCACTTTGACGGCAGGCGTAGCCTATTCAAAATTACTATCCGGAAACTATTATTCATTTGACGCCGACAGCTCATCGGTGATGGACTTCGCCGCATACAGCCCAGCGTCAAAAAGAATCGATTTTGTCCGCAATGGTTACAGTTCCGCCTCGGGCAACT
The DNA here is from genome assembly GCA_963923445.1 of uncultured bacterium. GTDB lineage: Bacteria > Planctomycetota > Planctomycetia > Gemmatales > Gemmataceae > REEB421. The sequence continues at coordinate 4,632 of CAWUNZ010000052.1, read as the reverse complement.
ACACCCCCCTCCAGACGGCAGTGGCGGGCATCACCAATATCGACACCAGGATCAACACTTACATTTCCACCTACCTCTACAACGGCTACCAGGGAAGTGCCATTCCCGTTGTGGATTCCCTCGGGGATATCACCACCGCCGATTACAACAACGATGGCACGCCAGACTTCGCCATCTCGGTGAAACTCAAGAGCACCGATCCCACCCAACCCACCGACGCCGTCGCCATCATCACCACCACGAGTTCCGCCGGATTTGCCGGCATCAAGGTGTATCTCCAGAAAGCCAACACCAAAACGGCATTCGATCCCACCGTCTACAACGAGTCCACCAACAAGGAATCCGCCGCCACTCCCAGCAAATTCTTCCCGGCCCAAACCTTCACCGGGCAGGATCGCGCCAACATCACCTTCTTCACTGGCGCGGAGCGGGCGGGAACCATCTACCGCGACAACAACCCGGTGCAGAATTTCTTCGTCGACTCCTCGGGCAACTTTTCTTTCGAGAAGATCGGTTTTCCCCAGGAGTATGTCTCAAGCGTTACCGTCATCAACGGCCAACCCCAGTTCAATTGGGTCTCCAGCGACGCCACCGTGGCCAACGCCTTGGGTTCGAACCACATTTCACTGAGGTCAGCCGACAGAGTCGCCTTCACCAATGTCAACCAATCGACCACCAGTTTCACGGCATTTCCAGCCACGGTCACGCTGAACGCCGGTGGCCTTACCGGATTCGTTTATGTGGGCGGCGTGGCGGTTCAAAGTTATAGCGTCTCAGGCACCGGCGTTCTTTCCCTCAAGCAGATCGTTCCCAGCTTTAACTACGCGACTTCGGGCAACCTCGACCTCTCCACCGGGGTTCTCACGCTCAACTGGAACCTGTCCAATTCCCAGTCCGTGCAGGCGACTCTTTCCTACTCCGGCGCGCCAACCGCCTCCTACTACAACGCCCTTGCCAGTTTTGTGACCACCGGGAAGATGTCCGGCACCATCTATGCCGGTAATACCGCCGTCGCCACCTACAGCACCACCAACACCGCCACCGAAAACACCAACACCAATCCAGGCACAACCGCAAGCATCACCTTCACCGGCCTTCAGCACACCGTGGCGAACACCGCCACGCCCCTCTCGGGCACCGTCTACCTGGGCGGCGTTCCCATCCAGACTTTCACCTACAATGGCACCTTCACCTTTACCGACATCGGCACGCCCACAACCAAAGCCACCAATGCCGGATCATCGTTTAATGTCGCGACGGGCGTTCTCACGCTCAACTTCAGCGCCATTCCTGCCGCCACGGTTTACGCGAATGTGTCCTACCAAACTCCCGATCAGATATTCGCGATCACCAAGATCGGCAGTCCGTCTGCCTATGTGACCGATGTCAGGCTCGACGCCGTGACCAAAACCCTGGCTGTTTACTGGAACACCAATCCCGGCGCCTCGCGAATTGAAACCACTTATAAATCCGCCGATTACAGGCTAAACAACCTCGCCACTCTCACCAACAACTCATCGTTCACAACCGTGACCAACAGTCCTATCGGGAAGGGTACCCTCAGCGGCACCATCTACCTGGCCAACGCCGCCATCCAGACATTCACGGTCAATTCATCAGGGGTATTCACCTTCACTGATATCGGCACACCCGCCATCAAGGCCACCGGCGGAACGCTGGATCTTGAAACCGGCGTGCTCAACCTTTTCTGGAACAACACCCTTCCCAGCAACCCGGCGGTGATCGTTTCCTACAACCAGGCATACAATGCGGTATCTCTTGCAGGCGGCCAATACAACAACCGGTCCGACAGCACCAACCGCAACGACATCATCGCCGCCAATGCCAATCAGTCGGTGAGCGTGTTCTTTGGCGATGGCGCCGGTGGATTGCCCAACATTTCCCCCACGGGTCGTGGACTCAACGGTGGCGCCATCATAGTTGGAGAAGGCCGGTCCGTGGCCTCCCCCATCGGCAACCAGGCTGTCGGATCGAGAACCGGTTCACTGGATGTCCGGGTTTACAACACCACCATCGTCGCCAACAGCGTCATCAACAACTACGCCGCCAACGCGAACTACTCCCCCAACACGACCTCCATCTACGACCCCACAAGGGGTGCTCCCAACACGGCCTCGGGAACCCCTGGCACCGGGGCAAACGATGTTGTTTCGCCTAACTCAAACTCGCGTGCCGTTGCCGCCACCTCCACCAACTACGGCAACTACGCTGATGTCGGCGGCTTGTTCAACGACACCGTTTCCGGCAGCCAGGTGCGCCTGCTCAACACCCTGCCCATCAATAACACGGGAATCGATTACGGCTACGCAGGCAGCAGTTACGGGAAGCCGAACATCACTCAAACCGACCTTTCGACCCGGCCCGCAGCTTATTCCGTCGGCCGGTTTTACTCCGAGGGGAGCGTTCTTGTCCGTCCGCAGGCTTCGCTGCAATTCACCACTGGCGCGATCGGTGACCTCATCCAGACCGACCAGCAAGTGAACTTCGACGGGCAGGAACTGATCGACACCAACAACTTCCGCACCAGCACGCCGGTTGGCCCATCGGTTTCCAACATCGGTTCCACGCAGTTCCAACTCAGCGAGGTTGATACCCAAAAGATCAAGTATCTGCCCCTTTCCCGCCTCAGCCCCGCCCGTGATGGCGGAACCAGCACCGTGGGTGGCGTGAGCGTGGTCGGCCTGCTCAACAGTTCCGGCACCGACATCCGGGGCGCCAACCGCGCCGTCAACAACGCCATCGACCTGGGCGCCTACGAGGTGCAGGTGGCCAGTTCCACCGTCCTTCGCGACACATCGATCCTCACCCCCGGCAGTCCCAATCCCACGGTGACCGCCCCGTTTGAATACGGCCAGCCGATCTCCATCGACCTCAAGACCGCCTGGAACGACAATGTCACCCCCACCGCGGCGGTCACCGGCATCGTCTCCCTGGTGCGAGTGAGCGACGATCAGGTTCTGGGCGCCAGCAACTACGGAACCCCGGTCAATCCCGCCGACATCAGCACGGGCAAGTATGTCCCGGTGGTGATCAACCCGGGAAGCGCTGGTTATTCCACCCTCCTTAACATCGGCACCAATGCCGTATACGGCAACTACGCCGGCGACTCCAACTACGCCGCCAGCCAAACGAATCCTTTTAACATCGTCATCACCAAGGCCAGCACATCCGTATCGCTCAATTCCACCACGGCCATCGAAACCGGATCAGCGGTCACCGTCTCCGGTACGGTTTCAACGCCCAAGTCTTACGCCACTCTCATAGGGGAAGGCAGCCTCGCGATCGATTATCAAGTCCCGGGATCCAGCACCTGGACTCCTCTCACGAGTTCAGCGCCACTGACTATCGTCGTGAATCCTTCGGATCCATCCGACACCGTGAGCACGGCCACTTTTTCGGTCGTCGCCCCGTTCACCCTTCTTGGCACCTACAACATTCGCGCCAAGTTCGTCGCCGGTGGTCCCAACCACTACACCAACAGCGATGGTGATACTTACAAGACCTCCACTCAGGACATCGTGAAGACACCTACGGTGACCTTCGCCATGCTCGATTCCTCCAAGTCCTCCGCCATCACCACCATCACCCGCGGCCAGTCTTTCTACCTTCGCGCCGTGGTTTCGCCGGGTGACGCCAACACGACAACCCTGCAAAACGGTGTCATCAATTTCCTCAAGTCAGATGGCACGCCGTTCAATCTCGCCTCTGTCACGGCGGCTTCCAGCACATTTTCGGCCGGTGTCCGCACCTATGACTATCTCGTTGACACTAGCCTGCCGGGTTTCATTCTGCCCGTGGCTCCCAATAACACCCTGTACGCCAAATACAGCGGCTACGAGCAATCCCTCGGGTTCTACAGGACGGCACAGTCAGGTACTTCGACCCTCACCATCGTCGGACGCACCCCAGGCCTCACCGTTTCTTCCAGCGCACCCGCCACCCAGCAATATGGGTTGAACGCCACTTACAGCGCCACGCTCGCGGGAACCGCCGGAGTCAATTTCGGCGGAGGCAAGCTCACCCTCGCCGATAATGCCGCCACGGTTGGCACTTACAACATTCCATCTTCCCCGGGCGTGGATAACACAACTCAGTCGTTCACGGTTCTTCCGGGTATCGGCAGCCATACATATGCGGCCGCTTACACTGGTGATGGTTTCAACTATGAGCCTGTTGCCACTTCCACTAATTCCATAAGTTTGGTGGTTACACAGGCGAACACCAGCAGCACCATAATGGCGGCACCTATCTATGCCGCTCAGTCCTCGAGTGTGCCGTTTTCAGTGACATTGTCGAATGGTGTGGCGGGTGCCAGTGCCTCCGCCCTTAAGCCCACAGGCACCGTCAGCTTCTACGCCACCTCGGGCGCCTCGCGCATCCTTCTGGGAACCAGCTCCAACAGCAACCCGGCCAGCGGCGCTTTCACCTTCACTTACACCACCACCGCCGGCGGCTCCTACCCGATCACCATCGATTACTCCGGCGACGGCAACTACCTCGGCCTCACCAACCAACCCTTCGGCACCCTGATCGTGCCGACTGTCACCCTTAACATTGGCGGCAATCCGGCCAATGTGGCCCGCGGCGCCACGGTCAATTTCACCGCCACCG
>CAWUNZ010000051.1:0-16113 GCA_963923445.1 uncultured bacterium | reverse complement strand
GCCAGCAAGATAAGGACAGGCCCGGCAAGGTAGACGAAGCTCATGAAGGAGCAGGCGCGGGCGTAATCCTCCTGGAACACGCCCTTCATGAGGGCGCCGGTCTGCAGGGCGCCGATGGCGGCGATGATGCGGCCGAAGTTGAAGCAGAACCCTTGCGCCGTCGCGCGCACGCGCGTGGGGAACAACTCGGGCAGGTACAACGGCAGCCATCCGTAGAACGACGCCGTCAACCCGCCGGCCACGAACGCCGAGGCGAGGAAGTGGAAATCGTAGCCCTCGTTCATGCGATAGAAATACTGCGTTGAGCCGAGCGACAGCAGGCACAGGGCCGCGTACGCCACCCGCCTTCCGGCCATGGCCCCCAGGTAGGCGCCGAACAAGCCGCCAAAGACCGCCCCCAACGCGCTGGCGATCTGGGTCCAGGCGCGGGCGTCCGGATTGGTGGAAAGCTTGCCCACCCAGGTGGGCGCCCACTGCATGCTGGCCCAAGTGCCCAGAAGCGCCACGCCCGAAAGGGCGGCACCCAGCACCATCCGCGGCAGGATCTGGTCGCCCCCCTGCCCCATCTGCATGCGGCCCAGGTACCGATGCACCGGGTACAGGTAGCCCGCCAGCACCACCGCCAACAGCACACCGGTTCCAGCCAGGCGCGCGCCGTAGGCCAAGTCGTTGGCCCACAAGGCCAGGATGGCCAATGAGGCCATGGCGCCCAGCAGCACTCCAACCAGGTCCTCCGTTCGCCATCCATCGGTCGAACCCTTGGCTTTTTCCGCCTCCCAGTCCTCCGATTCCGGCACGAACAGGCGGATGACGAAGGTGAGAAACGCCGGGGCGATGCCCACCAGCATCAGCAACCGCCACTTCACCCAATCATCTGGCAGGCCCCACGAGGCGAGAACCCCGTGCAGTTGGTTGATTCCCAGGCTGATGAAACCGACCAGCGCGAACCCGGCGTTGGCCGCGGCGCCGATCAGGCCCGCCAGCATGGCGGGGGACCTGCCGCCCCACACCTCGCGCACCAAGGCCACCCCCAGCGACCATTCGCCGCCCATGCCCAAGGCGGCGACAAAACGCACCACCACCATGTGCCACGGTTCGGCGCAAAACGCGCCCAAGCCGCTGAACCCCGCGTAGGTGAGAATGCTGAGGGCCATGGCCCTCACCCGGCCCATGCGGTCTCCCAGCCAACCGAACAGGACCCCGCCGGTGGCGGCACCCGCCAGAAAGGCCGCGATGATCACGCCGTTCCAGCGGCCCACCTCGGAATCGACAATCGCCTTTTCAGCGCCACCCAGGTGGAGCAGGTCGATGAGCGCCGGTCGCGAGATGACGGGAAACAGCCCGATTTCAAACCCGTCGAACATCCAGCCAAGGAACGCCGCCAGCAGGGCGGCCATGCGGGCGGCGGTGGCGCCGGGGCGCCCGGGTTGGGAACTCATGAATGCGAATCCTGGGAGGCCAGCGTTTCCTTGCGACACTGTAAACCGGATTCACCGGCGGGCACAGGGCCTGTTTTCCGCTGGCCCCGGCGGGCCGGTGGGATAGCATATCTGGCGTGTCGGACTGGCCGGCCACCTTCCCGGACCGCCGGCGACGCGCACAGGAGCACCGATTCGCATGACATTCCAGTTCCGGGCCCTCGCGGCCCTCTCCCTGATCGGCATCGCCGGTCTCGCCTCGGCACAGGAAAAGTCCGAGGGGTTCGTCCAGTTGTTCAACGGCAAGGACCTCAAGGGTTGGAAAACCCACCCCGACGACAAGGCCAAGTGGGAAGTGGTTGACGGCGCCATCAAGGGCACCGGGCCCGCCGGCCACCTGTTCACCGAACGCGACGACTTCACCGATCTGGTTTATCGCATCGAGGCCAAGATCTCCGACAAGGGCAACAGCGGCCAGTATTTCCGCGTGAAGTACGCCAAGGCCTTCCCCCCCGGCTTCGAGGCCCAGATCAACAGCACCGGCAAGGATCCCGTCAAGACAGGCAGCCTTTACAATGTCGTCAAGGTCTTCGACATCCTCGTTCCGCCCGACACCTGGTTCACCCAGGAAGTCACCGCCAAGGGCAACCACATCATCATCAAGGTCAACGGCAAGGTCACCGTTGACACCAAGGTGACCGACCCCAAGTTCAACTTCACCAAGGGCCACCTGGCCATCCAGCAGCACGACCCGGGTTCCACCGTGTGGGTCCGCAAGGTCGAGGTGATGGAAATCAAGTAAGCTTTCAGCACCTTCAGGCTGAACCAACCACCCCGCGAACCTGACAGGTTCGCGGGTTTTTTCATGCCCGGGCGGATTAAAATGGCGTGGCATCCCCGGTAAGGGTCAAGCCTCCGGGGCACCATGCCGAAGTGCGAGATGGCGTGATCCGTTCAAGGTGCGCGCCCCGGAGTCCGGCACCATGACCAGGCGCGCCTTCACCCTCATCGAACTTCTGGTGGTGATCGCCATCATCGGCATCCTCTTGGCCCTTCTGGTGCCGGCGGTGCAAAAGGTCCGCGAAGCCTCCAACCGGCTGGCATGCCAGAACAACCTCAAGCAACTCGCCCTGGCCACCGCCAACTTCCATGGCACCTTCAATGAGTTCCCGCCCGGCTACGAACGCAGCCCCAACCACACGGGCAGCCTGTTCTGCCACATGCTGCCATTTATTGAGCAGGCCGCCCTGTTCCAGAAACTCGACTGGGCCGTGCCCGCCAACAACCAACTGCCCGGCGGACCGGCCACGGTGGTTCTCAAGGGTTTGGTGTGCCCCACGGCAACCCTTGCCAACAACCCCGAACCTTTGGGGATCAACTCCATGTCCGTGGCCGTGACCACCTACGGCGGCAACGGCGGCACGCTGTCGCTGCCTCAGGACCAGGCCAAGAACGACGGCATTTTCCATGAAACGGGGTCGCTCTCGAAACCCAAGGCCAATCAGGTGGCCGTCAAGCTCCCCGAAATCCTCGACGGCACCAGCCAGACAATCCTGTTTGGTGAGCGCACCCATGCCGACGGCGCCTGGGACAGTTGGCTGAGCGCGCCCCTGCAACCCAAGCCCTCGCCCCCTCTTCAGCCGTTCCGCCAGTTGCGCGGATGGGCGCCCGCCGGCCCCATGGCTCTTTACCAGGTCACCCATTCGGGCATTTCCACTCTCAATGGCAACATGGCCCGGGCTTATGTTCCCCCTCCGCCGACCATCCCACCCACGCCACCGCCACCGGTGCCGCTCGCGGATATCGAACCCCTCATCCAGTACCGCTGGATGGCCTACGGCAGCCAGCACAACGGCGGGATCAACTTCGCCTTCGCGGATGGCTCCACCCGCCTCATCTCCCCGGCCGTGGACCCCATGGTGATGATGGCCCTTTCCTCACGGGCCGGCGGGGAAACTCCCGCCTGGTAGGCCCTTGTGGCATCCGGCCGGCCTGCTAACCTTGGGGCTGGTTTCCTCGGCTCCCGGGTGCCTCCCATGATCTCCCTCATCGCCTGCGCGCTTCTCCTCTGCGGCCAGGACAGGCCCAACATCCTGTTCATCATGTCCGACGACCACGCCTTCCATGCCATTTCGGCCTACGGAAGCGCCATCAACAAAACCCCGCACATCGACCGCATCGCCAAGGAGGGTGTTCGCCTCGACCGCTGCATGGTCACCAACTCGATCTGCACCCCCTCCCGCGCGGCCATCCTCACGGGGCAGTATTCCCACATCAACGGTGTGCCGGCGTTCAACCGCATGGATCCCGCCCGCCAAACGGTGGCGAAGCTTCTTCAGGCTGGCGGTTACCACACCGGCATGATCGGCAAATGGCACCTGGGCAGCGACCCCCAGGGATTTGATTTCTGGCGCATCCTGCCCGGCCAAGGCCTGTACCACAACCCCGTGTTCTACGACACCAAGGAGGCGGTCAAGCATCAGGGCTACTGCACCGACCTGATCACCGACTTCGCCGTCGAGTTCCTCGACAAGCGCCCCGCGGACAAGCCGTTCTTCCTGATGTGCCACCACAAGGCGCCCCACCGGAACTGGCAGCCGCGGGCCGACAAGGCGGAGAAGTGGAAGAATGTCGAGGTTCCCCTGCCCGCCACATTCGACGATGACTACGCCACCCGGGGCGACGCCGCGCGCGAGGCCACCATGCGCGTCGACCGCGACCTCACCCCCACCGACCTGAAGGAGAAACCGCCCGAGGGCCTCACCCCGGCGCAGCGGAAACGCTGGAACTACCAGCGGTACCTGCGCGATTACCTGGCCTGCGTGGAATCGGTTGACGACTCCGTCGGAAGGCTGCTCGATTACCTCGACGGCAAGGGCCTGGCGAAGAACACCCTCATCATTTACACCTCCGACCAGGGCTTTTACCTCGGCGACCACGGCTGGTACGACAAGCGCTTCATGTACGAGGAGTCGCTGCGCACCCCGTTGCTGGCGCGGTGGCCGGGAAAGATTCCCGCGGGCACCACGAGCGAGTCGATGGTGCTCAACATCGACCATGCCCCGAGCTTCCTCACCGCCGCCGGCCTGCCGGTGCCCGCCGACATGCAGGGCAGGAACGCGTTGGGTGTGCTGTCGGGCAAGCCCCCGGCCGACTGGCGGACGAGCATGTACTACCGTTATTACGACTATCCGGGAGCGCACAAGGTTCAGCCACACTATGGCGTCCGCACGGCCACGCACAAGCTGATCCACTTCCCCAAGATCAACCAGTGGGAACTGTTCGACCTGAAGGCCGACCCTCGCGAGCTGAACAACATCGCCGCGGCCCCGGCGCAGGCTGAAACACTGGCCAAGCTCAAGGCCGAACTCGCCCGGCTCAAGTCGGAATACAAGGACGATGACCGGTTCGCCGACAAGCTGCCCCCCGGCGGTGTCGACGGCCCGATGAAACCGGGCCCGAGGGTGCCGAAGTAGAGGCATAACGGGCTGGTTGGCCCTGTCTCAGTTTCCGGCCTTCGATTTGCCAAGCGTCTCCGAAGGATGCTCGCCGAACAATTGCCGGTACTGAATCGAGAATCGACCCAAATGCCAGAAGCCGAACTTCCTGGCTATCGCCGCGATTTTGGTCAGGTCCGGATCCGCGTTCATCAGCGCCCCGCGGGCCTTGGTGAGGCGATCGACGAAAATGTACCTCTGGGGGCTGACTCCGAAATACTCCAAGAAGACCGACCGGAGTGTCCGCTCCGAAACCCCGGCGCTTCTCGCCAGCGAGGGAACCGACAAGTTATCCTTTTGCACGGAATGAATTTCATCCTTGAGCAGGCGTATGATTCGCCCTCGGTCGAGAAGTTGCCTGCCTGGCCCCTTGCCATTTTCCTGATGGTCGGAAAACAACCGAGAACACGCTTGAAAAATGTCCGTTTCCAGGGCGGACTGGCAAGCCTGTTCCTGGAACATGGCCGGGTCGGCCACACTTGCGGCGAAAGCCTCGCCTACCAAGCGGCGAAGGGCGTCCAGTTGCCCCTTTCCCGATTTCATCACCTTTGAACCCGGCCACGGGAAGTCAAACCCCGATTCCTTTTCCAGCAACTCGCCGGCAAGCGCGCCGGGCAGGCGCAATGAAAACCAAGCGTGCTCCGTTTGCGAGCAGATGAAAAACTCGTTTCTCGGAGGAACAACCAAAACCGACGATTCACCCATGTCCACGCCGTTGCAACTTTGGGGACCCCGGGTGGGAACGAACAGCATCACATCATCATGACTGGTGGATCCCTCGGCGATGATGCCACTGCGCTCAAGCCCCTGCTGGAGGTGAACCCTGCCGGCTGGCATGGCCGCGACTTCCCAGAAGGGAACATCCAGCCTTGGAAGCATGACCCGCACATCGACATCACTCAGGGCCGCGGCATAGGCCTCAAACTCGTTGAACCGAAAGGAAGGCATGTCTTTCTCCGCAGATGCAGGACACGCATGCGGGCAAAGGCCCGAATCCTTGTCGGATCCGGGCCTGGTTTCAACTCCAAAAAGACAACCTCAATTGCCGCCCTGGGGCCTGGTCACGGCCTCCATGACGCGATCGAGGTTGAAACTACCGGGCTTCTGGCGGGGGGGAAATTCCCGGAAACTCTGGAGCCATTGGCCCACATGGGCCGCCGCCGGCGCGATGGCGAACATGTGCTCGAGGTACCAGCGCTGGTAATCCATCCCGATGTCGTGCGCCAACTCAAAGGGATCCATCCGAAGGTTGGTCACCATGGGCGCCCGCAGTTGCTCGAAGGGCTGCTGCCAGACATGCAGGCCATGGGCGTTCTGCTTCAGGAAGGTGATCTTCCAATTCTGGTAACGCAAGGCCGCCACGCTGCCATCGTCCGTCCAGTAGATGAAATCCTTGCGGGGCCAAGCGGTCTCACCCTTCAGCGCCGGCATCAGATTGTACCCGTCCAGATGGACCTTGTAGGAACGGTCGCCAATGCGCCTCCCCTTGAGCAGATCTTCCTTGGCAGTGGTGTCACCGGCGGCGGCGACCAGGGTGGTGAGCATGTCCTCGTGGGCGCAGGTGTCGTTGATGACGGTTCCTGGCTTGATCACGCCGGGCCAGCGGATGGCGCAAGGCACCCGATAGCCACCTTCCCACTGGGTGTTCTTCTCGCCACGGAACATCGTGGTGCCGCCATCCGGCCAGGTGAAGGCTTCCGCGCCGTTGTCGGTCGAGTACATCACGATGGTGTTGTCCTCGATCCCCAATTCCTTCAATTTGGCCAGCAATTCACCCACCTGGCGGTCGTGCTCGACCATGCCATCGGCATAGATGCCCAGCCCGGTTTTGCCCGATACTCCATTCTTCAGGTGCGTGAAAATGTGCATCTTGGTGGAGTTCCACCAGACGAAGAACGGCTTGTCGGATTTCACCGACTTCTCCATGAACGCCAAGGCCTTGGTGTTCACCTCTTCATCGATGGTTTCCATCCGCTTTTTGGTCAACGGGCCGGTATCCTGGATCCGCCCGTCGGCGAAGCTGTGAATCACCCCGCGGGGCCCGAATTTCTTCTTGAATTCGGGGTTCTTGGGATAATCGGGATGCTCGGGTTCCTCCTCGGCATTCAGGTGGTAGAGGTTGCCGAAGAACTCGTCGAAGCCATGAACCGTCGGAAGCATATCATCCCGGTCGCCCAGGTGGTTCTTGCCGAATTGGCCTGTGGCGTAGCCTTGCGCCCTCAGGAGAGTCGCGATGGTCGGGTCTTCCTTTTTCATTCCCTCAGGGGCGCCGGGCAACCCGACCTTGGTCAGGCCCGTGCGAATGGGGGATTGCCCTGTGATGAAGGCGGCGCGACCTGCCGTGCAGCTTTGCTGGCCGTACCAGTCGGTGAAGAGCGCGCCTTCGCGGGCGATGCGGTCGATGTTGGGCGTACGGTACCCCATCATCCCCATGTTGTAGGCACTGACATTGAATTGACCGATGTCATCTCCCCAAATGATGAGAATGTTCGGTTTTTTCCCGTTTTGGGCGACAGTCGCCGAAACCATCTGGTTGTGGCCGGCAATAGCCTGAACCGCCGCCCGGGAAAGCGCGCCATCACAGCACCCCGGGGAGTTTTGAATTGCGACCGGCTGAATGTTTTCCGTTTTGGCACCGTTGGAAGTGCCTGCCAGCGCGATGGGACCCATTCGGATATTCGAATTGGCCACCACCAGTCCCAGAATCGCTCCGCCAGCGGCGAACATCACCGATTGAAGGAATTGTCGTGAAAGCATGCCATACCCCACAGGAAAAACAGGCTCGCGCCTGTCTTCAAAAACCCTTGGCCCATGCCAAAGTCGTTCAGGGCAAAAGCCTCGGCCAAGGTTGTTCCATGGCCCAGGCTTTCACCCGACAAGCAACCAGTCTAATCCCGATGCTGGGGAATAGAACCTCATCCGATCCCGGCTGATATCCGATTTCGGCAAGATTGCCCCACGATGAAATAAAATGAACGCCATGATGCGCCGCGACCCGGTTTTTGAAAGGATTGGTGTTCTGGAAGCCAGCAAAACCACCAGTGGAAGTCCAGTGCCAAGACCGGTCAATCTATCGGGCCAACGCCATGCCTCGGAAAGAACAGTCAACAAATCCGGTGATCGTTCCACCTCGGGAATGGCGCTTCCCCATGATGCTGATCGCCTTGGCGCTCGCGGGGTTTCTCATTTCGTTTGGATTGGTCCGGTGGTCGAAGGGCAAAGGCCGCGCGCCCGAGGGAATGGTGCTGATTTCCGGCGGTTCCTTCCAGATGGGAACGGAAGGCGATAGCGAGCAACGCAACGAGCAGCCTGCCCACGCCGTGAGCGTGGACAGCTTTTTCCTGGATGAGCACGAGGTGACCAACCGCCAATTCGCTGCGTTCGTGAAAGCCACCGGGCACATCACCACGGCGGAAAAACCACCCGATTGGGAGGAAATGAAGAGGCAGTTGCCTCCCGGCACACCGAGGCCCGGGCCCGACAAGCTGGTCGCCGGGTCCCTGGTGTTCACTCCGCCAAGGGAACCGGTCGCGACCGACGACATCACCCGGTGGTGGAGCTGGGTTCCGGGGGCCTGTTGGCGATTTCCGGAAGGCCCGGGCAGCCATCTGGACGGAAGGGAAGACCACCCGGTGGTGCATGTCTCCTGGTTCGACGCCGTCGCCTACGCCGAGTGGGCCGGCAAGCGGCTGCCAACGGAAGCGGAGTGGGAATACGCTTGCCGGGGCGGACAGGCGGGCCAACGATTTCCATGGGGCAACAGGCACCCGGATGAGACCGACAAGGTGGCAAACATTTGGCAGGGAGTCTTTCCGCATCGCAACGACAAGCTGGATGGCTGGGACCGAACAGCGGCCGTGAAAAGTTATCCGCCCAACGGGTACGGACTTTTCGACATGGCCGGAAACACCTGGGAATGGTGCGCCGACTGGTACCGGGCGGATGCCTATGCCAGACAATCCAGGGGAGGGATTGCCGTGAACCCGCTTGGCCCTGGGGAAAGTTGGGACCCTGGCGAACCGCTGGTTCCCAAACGGGTGACTCGGGGCGGATCCTTCCTTTGCCACCTGAGTTATTGCGAAAGCTACCGCAATGCCGCGCGCCGCGGAACCGCACCGGACACGGGCATGTCCCACATCGGTTTCCGGTGCGCCCAATCCGTGCCCCGGTAGCCCTCTGCCCCGGGGTTTCTGGTCTATAAAAAAGATTTATCTTAAAAATTCAAATTTGATTCATGCCCTAAAACAGCAGTTCCAGCCGAAGACCGGGAATGATGACCGTGTCAAACCTCTGGGTGCTGGGAGTCGCGATCTGCAGGTCGGTGGTGAGCCGACTTGAAGGAGTTATGGCATAGTTGTAGAAGAGTTCCACGCCGCATTCGTTTTGCTGGGGCAATACGGGCGATGCCAGGGCCTTGTATTCGTCGCTCAGGCCCACATAGAAAAAGCCGGCTCCCATGCTGTCCAGCCGGCGGCCCATCAGTCCCTTGGCGGCAACGCCCACATTGCATGTGTAGCGGATCGGATTCGGATTGCCATCCGACAGGCCGAATTGCCCGAACACTCCCCAATTGCTGCTGGCATCGGATGAATCGACCCAGACTGCCTGGTACAGGTTCGAGTAAATGCACCATGAACCCGATTCCAGCGGGGTGTTGGCCTGGTCGAGAAGGAGAGCGGGCGGGATGGCCAAATAGGCCGCCGGGTCGAAGGAGCGGTACTTGCGACTGCTCCATGTGCCACCGATGTTGATCAGGCCCGGCTTGTCGAACAGATGGGTGCGCCAGACAAAATCCGGCACGATGGTCACCCCTTGGGCGAACAGGTCCTGCAAGCCTTCCGCGGCCCTTTCCTTGGGATCAAACACCGTGAGGGAGAAAACCGGAGCGCCATTCATGAGAACCGCCCCGCCCAGGCCGGCGCCCGAGTAAGGGAGCGTGCGCCCCACAATCGGATTGAAGACCAGGGAAGTATTCATGAAACCGCTCAAGCCGGGGCGGTCCATCGGGTTGGGGTTGAACAACCCGTAACGCAATGGATACTCGTCCAAGGTGTTCAGCTTGCCCATGAACAAGACAAAGTTCTCGCTGAGGGCCTGGACCAACTTCAACCCCGTGATCGCCGTGATGTTCGAATCAGGCTCCGGAAACATCATCACGATGTTGCTCGGGGTCAGCAGTCCGTCGATGTTGTTGACCGAGGTTCCAAACCGGGTTTCCGCGTGCATGTTGACAAAAAAGCCCTGCCAAAGTCCGAATTTGTCGCCATCGAGGTTGGCCAGGTAGTCGATCTTGCCTCCGTATTCCCACGCCTGTTGCCGCCCGCCGGAGGCCACGCCCTGGTAAAACTGGGTAGCCAGAAGGTCGAGGCTCAGGCCCTTTTCGGCCAAAGTTGTTCGGCCGCCACCCCAGTCACCAAGAATGTATTGCCGAGTCCACAAATCCCCTTCAAACGGGTTTACCTTGGAGGGCGAACGATCCTGATGTTCCACAGCGGCGCCGGCATCGGTTTGACCATTTTCAGCGGGTGAAGTGACTGCCGTCGGCACGGAGGGTGGAAGGGGCGTCTGGGCCAAAGACTGGCAAACGGCCCAAAGACAAAGGGGCAGGCAAACCATCTGGATCCCATCCATGGGCGACACACTTCCACCGATCTGTCCAAGGTGGAGGAGGAGTCGATATCTGCCGTTGGGTTTCGGCAGATACCCGCCCATGCTGTTGGAAACGCCTTTGCACTCGAACGATTTGGTGGATGATCAGGTTCCGGTGGTATCGATTGCGCGGGTTGGCAGGGCGATCCACCGGACATCCACCATTTCCATAACACCTTGATTCGCCGGCATTTATCCTCTTTCGGCAAATATCGAGGCTGTCATGGTTATTGCGGCAATGACCCGGAAAAGCTGAATCTTGACCCTACGCCATTTCCAATCCCCGCATGGTGGACTTGGCGCTGGCGAAACTGCCGGCCTCGATGCCCAGGCGCTGCAGCATCGAGACATACAGGGTTGCCAGGTTGTGGTTGTTGGCGCTGTCAAACGCCAGGTGCTGGCCGTGCCTGAAACCGCCACCGGCAAGAAGCACCGGCAGGTTGGTGTTGCTATGCGAGTTCGCGCTGCCCATGCAGGTGCCGTAAAGAACCTGCGTGCGCTCCAGCAGGTCGGCACCGCCCTCCTTCGCCTGGCGAAGCGATGCAAGGAACTTGTCCAGAACGCGGAACTGCCCCTCCTCGTGCCCCCGCAACTCGGCAATCACCTCCGGCCTGCCACCATGGTGCGTGATGTTGTGGATGACCGTCGTGTCGATGAACAACGAGATGATCCGGGTGGAATCGGTCTCGATCGCGAGTTTCATCAGGTCGAACATCTGGCTGGTTTTCTCGACGAACCGCATGCCCTCGTTGATGTCCTCAGGCTGCCGGGCGGTCACCACCGGCTTGGGCCTCTGCTCCCAGGCCTCCGAGGCGTGCATGCGCCTTTCCAGGTCGCGCACCGAGGAGAGGTACTGGTCGAGGCGTGACTGGTCATCCTTCGCCAGCACGCGGTTCAGGCGCGCCGTTTCCGCACCCAGGAAATCCATCATGCTCCGCCCCTTGCGGAGGGCCTCGACCGTGGCGGCCACCTCCTCGGGCTTGCCCTGCACGAACAACCTCTGGAACAGCCGCCTGGGACTGCTTTCGGCGGGAATGGGCGACCCGTTGCGGGTGTAGCTGAGCGTCTTGCCCTCGGTGGTCATGGCCAGCACCAACGACGGATGCCGGGTGCGGTTGCCCAGGTGCTCCGCGGCGACCTGATCAAGCGAGATATCGTTGCGGAAGCCGTTCTGGTCCGGATGGGGCGTGCCGGTGATGAAGCACTTCTCGGCCTGGTGACCGCCGGTGACCCCCGGCAGGCTCACGCCCGAGAACACCGTGATCTGGTCGCGGTGCGAGCCGAGCAGTTCCAGGTAGGGGGGCAGCTTGAACCCGCGCCCGGCTTTCTCCGGAAAGAAGAACTGCGGCATGATCCCCTGGTTGGTCTGGATGCACACCATGCGGCGGGGGACGGAATCACCGGCCTCCGCGGCGCGGGCGGCCGAACCGAAGACCGGCCGCATCGCCTCCAGAAACGGCAACGCGAGCGAAACCCCGGCGCCGCGCAGGAAGGCGCGCCGGGCGAGGGGGGCGATGGAGGCGCGAGGCATGGCGGAAATCTCCGATTCGACATGGCCGGTATGAAAACGCCGCGGTGTCATGGCTGGGTCACATCGACCTGGGCCTTGCGGAGGGCCGTCACAAGCGCCTCGCGGTTGGTCTTGGCGGGGTCGATGCGGGCGGTGACATGGCCATCCCTGAAGCTGACAACCGCGCGCTCGACGCCGTCGATCATGGCGATGGCCCTGTAGGCGCCGTAGGCGCAACCCTTGCAGTCGAGGCCGGCCACCGCGATGCGCTCCTCGCGCAGCTTGCCGGGTTCCATGGCACCGGCAGGAAACAGTTGGAACGCGCCGCGCGAGCGGCTTCTCAACTCCTGGTTGAGCCGTTCAAAAACCTGCTCGGGCTTGCGGTTCTTGAACCCCGGGGCGCCCGCGTCGTAGCCGAAGGTGACCATGGCCGATTCATAATCCACCGCCACCAGCCTGGCCTCGGCCATGCCGGCGCCTTCCCGCCAGGCCAATGTTCCGGCCTGCCGCCGCAGGTCGTCAACGCGATCGGGCTGAAACAATCCGGTGATGCGGAAACGCGCGCGCGCCTCCTCGGCGAAGGCCGGTGGCGCGAGCAGCAGCAACATCAATACCATCGGCGTTCTCATCGCGTCACGAACTCCCGGCTCTGGATCACCTCGTGCAACAGGCCGCGGACGCCGCCGCCCCGGCTGTCCGCCGCGCGTGCCATCGCGTCGATCGCGTCCCGATCCCGAAACGATGTTTCCCGCCCGGTCGCGTACACCAGCCATTGCCGGGCCAGGTTGGAAAGAAGCTGGGGCCGGTCCGCGGCCAGCAAGGTTTGCAGCTCCCGAATATCGCCAAATGATTTCCCGTCGGGCAGCCTGCCGCTGGAATCAACCTTGGGCCCGAGCTTGAAGCTGATGCCGATGAACGGGTCGATCTTGCCGCGGGGCGCCGGGTCGCCCTTTTCCAGCGACCGGTACCGCGACCGAAACCCGCCGATCACATCGAAGCTCTCGAGCGCGAAGCCGGCGGGATCGATCTTCGCGTGGCAACCCGCGCAGGCGACGCTGCCGCGGTGCTTGTCGAGAAGTTCACGGATGGTGGTGGCGCCGCGAACATCGGGTTCCACGGCGGGGACATTCGAGGGAGGAGGCTCCGGCGGGCGGCCGAGAAGGCGATCCATCACGAAGGCGCCCCGGGGAACGGGAGATGTCGTGGTGCCATTGGCGGTGATCTTGAGGATGGAGGCCTGCGTGAGGAAACCGCCCCGGGCGCAGTCGGCGGGCAGGGAAACGCGACGGATCTTCGGGCCGGTGACACCCTCCACGCCGTAATGGGTGGCCAGCTTCTCATTGAGCATGGCAAAATCGGACCGGACGACATGCGTGGCGTCCAAGTCCCGGTCGAGCATTTCCCGGAAATACGCCCGCGTCTCCGCGACCATCGACTCCTGAAGATAGGGGCTGAACTCGGGGTACAGTTTCTTGTCCGGATCATTGGCGGCGATCGCCCGGAGCTTGAGCCACTGGCCGGGAAAATCGTCGATGAATCGGCCGGAGCGCCCATCCTTGAGCAATCGTTCCGTTTCGGCGCGCAGGGTGCCCGGATTGCGCAGGGCGCCGCTGACCGCGAGTTGTGTCAGTCGATCATCGGGCATGGAGTTCCACAGGAAGTACGACAACCGGTTCGCCAAGGCGAAGTCGTCGAGTTGGCCCGCGGGTTCGACATGGTAAAGGAAATCGGGTGAGCACAACGCGGCGCGGACCGCCCAGCGCATGGCCGACTCGAAGCATTCGCCGGACTTCAGCCGCTCCTCCACCAAGCCCACATACCGCCGCCTGGTTTCCCCGGTCACCGGCCGGCGGAACGCCTTGGGAAGAAAACCGGCCAAGAGCCTGTCGGCGTCATCCAGCGGACTGTCGCTGTGAACCGTCCAAACACCGGCCACGGGGTCGCGCTCGTTGAGTCCAAGCCCCAGCCAAAGCCTTTCAAAGTTCACCCGCGCCGGCGCCCGCACTCCCGGCTTTTCCTTGGACACGAATTCCCTCAGGGGAAGATCTCCAAAGATGATCCGGTGCGACCGGGGAGGCCAGGTGTCGTGGAGCGGTCCTTCGACATCGACCCAGTCCACGGCTATCGCCGGGCCGGTGAACGCCATGGCGTGCCCCTTGCGTGAGTAGTTGGCGACCGGGGCCAGCGAGGCGACATCGCAACCGGGAATCTCGTTGGTGCCGAGCCATACCTCCAATTCATGGCGCGTCGGCTTGAGGGAAGGGGCGTCGAGGTAGGCCAGGGTGCGATTGGGATGCTGGCCTCCCCTGCCGTCGGCCGTGAGTTGCACCGCGGCCAACCGCAACGCCTCGGTGCCACGAGCGGGAAGGACCTGCCCCTTGTCCCACTGGAAAGCCCAGGTGGAAGCCCGAATGCGGTAGCGGCCCGGGTAGATGGTGGTGTGGCCGCGGAAATAATAGTTCACCGATTCATCTTCGCGCCTGAAAACACCGACGCTGCTGTCGGTCTCGAACATCCCCATCGCCTCGTGAGCGCCTTGGTCGTGGTGGCGGTGAACGCCGGCGGGAGGGTACGCGGAATCCGGTTTGCCATCGCGAAGCAGCACGCAGTCGCCCTGCATCGACAGGTACGGCGCCTGCCCTCCGCGGTTCAGGAGGGAGGTCCTTGTGGTTTGGACCCGGGGTGCCGTCGGCCTCCAGGCGATGGCCAGGTCGAGCGCGTGGTCGGCAGCCTCGAGGTATTTCGCCAGGTTCACATGGGAGATGGAGAGCGCCTCGCTGTTGCGGTCGAACCCGCCGACGGTCCCGTCCGGCGGCAGCATGGACTGGAGCGAGATGCCGGGCAAGTCGAACAGGTCCCGCATGGTGTTCTCGTATTCCACCCGGGTGAGTCTTCTGAGGGCGGTGCGGTCCTTGCCCGCCAGGCGGGCCTCGTCGGCGGCGACCAGGGCCTTGCCCAACGCCTTGAGGAACGGGCCGTTTTGTTCGCGGGCGGAACGCGCCGCCTGCTTCGGGGGCATCTCGCCGTCGCGCACGCGGTCATGCACCTTCACCCACCGCTGGAACGACGCGGCATTACTGCCATCGGTGGGGATGCCGTTTTTCAGCAATCCCTCCAGGTCGAGGCCGCCTTTTTTCGTCCCGGCATCGTGGCAGGCCAGGCACCGGGTCTTGATGGCTTCGCGAATTTCGGGACCAACCTCGCCGGCCACAGCCGAAGGTCCGGTAAAAATCCATCCGGCAAAAGCCAGCGATAAAACCCAAAAACCGCTCCGCAAGAACATGGTCTTTCCCCGGCGGACGGATCACCGCCGCCCAAGGCCAAGCCGGCAATCCAACCCGAAATCAGTCGTCCACCTTACACCGGTTCAGGGCGATGGAACACAACCTGAAAACAAAAGGGGCGCCGGTGTTCCCGGCGCCCCTTTTCATGAGTTTCAGTGGCCGTCAGGGCATTTCGCCTTCCAGGCCGGCGCGAAAGGGGCGACCAGACCCCTGTAGCGACGCGATCTCATGATCGGAAAGCGCCCGGCGGTAGATCCGGACTTCGCGGATGCGGCCAGTAAAAAAATCATGCTCGCCGAAACCGATCTTCAGAGGCCGAGCCACGGTCAGATCGTAATCATTCGCGTCAAACGGCGCGGAGGTGGCCGCCAGCCGGCCGTTCACGAAAAGCCGCAGTTCGCTCCCCTGCTTCTGGGCCGTCAGGTGCTGCCAACCGGGGCCGAGATCCTTGTCGTAGGAAACCCCCACTCCGGCCTGGATCGAATGGACACTGCCACGAACATCGGCTGGCGCGTCCAGCACCGAACTGGTGCAACTGCCGATGCTGGCGAACAGCCGTCCCTGAAACATGGTCAGGCTGGTAACCCGCGTCCAATTGTTGATTTCAGCCCGCACCGGTGCGGTCGCGGTGCCGGGTTCCCATCCGGGCGGCGAGAAGAATTTCTTGAGGGATGTCCATCCCGCCTCGTCTTCGAACCGTGATACTTCCCCCCGCGGAATGGCGCCGGCGTAGAGCTTGCCATTGTAGACGCTCA